>NZ_JBWKUP010000001.1:0-522025 GCF_059420905.1 Janthinobacterium sp. GW821-FHT03C08
ACAGGATTTGAACCTGTGACCTTCGGGTTATGAGCCCGACGAGCTGCCAGACTGCTCCACCCCGCACAAGAATTATAAGGGCAAATGGGTGGCTTAGACAATAGCTATCTCAACTTCCAGTGCAATAGAGCCATTAAATTAAGTAGCACCTTAAAAACGTCGGCTCATTCCCGGCTGGCATTGTGTCCGCCCGTCACGCCACGGCGCATGCAATCGGTGTACAGTAAGCGTTACACTAGCGCCTTACCCGACACCATTCTTACCCTACGCCTGCCCATGAAATTCTGCTCCGAATGCGCCCATCCTGTCAGCCTGTCGATTCCGGAAGGCGACAACCGTCCGCGCTATGTGTGCGCCAACTGCGACGCCATCCATTACCAGAACCCGAAGATGGTGGTCGGCTCCATCCCCGTGTGGGAAGAGGATGGCCAGTTGCAGGTGCTGCTGTGCAAGCGGGCCATCGAGCCCCGCTACGGCTACTGGACCCTGCCGGCCGGCTTCATGGAAAACGATGAAACCACGTCAGACGCGGCCGAGCGCGAAACGGTGGAGGAAGCGGGCGCGCATATCGAGCTGGGTCCCCTGTTTTCGCTGCTCAACGTGCAGCGCGTGCACCAGGTGCACCTGTTCTACCTGGCGCGCCTGCGCGACCTCGATTTCGCGCCCGGCATCGAAAGCCTGGAAGTGCAGCTGTTTACGGAAGCGCAGATACCCTGGGACGACCTGGCCTTCCCCACCATCCGCGCCACCCTGGAACTGTTCTTCGCCGACCGCGTGAAAATCCGCGAAGGCGGCAGCTATGGCTTCCATACGGGCGACATCACGCGTCCGATGGCGCGCCCCGATGCCGCTGCCGATGCCGATGCCGAACACACTGCCTGAGCGCGCCGCCGCATGATTCCCTGGCTCGACATCCACACGCCGTTCCCCGACGTCTCGCGCGCCCTGACCGGCGAAGCGCCCGGCCTGCTGGCGGCCGGCGCCGACCTGTCGCCCGCGCGCCTGCTCGACGCCTACAAGCACGGCATCTTCCCCTGGTTTTCCGAGGGCCAGCCCATCCTGTGGTGGAGCACCGATCCGCGCATGGTGCTGATGACGGACCGCTTCAAGGTGTCCGACAGCCTGGCCAAGGCGATCCGCAAGGTCGAGCGCAGCGCCGCCACGGACGGGCGCTGGCAGCTGCGCTTCGACGGCGACTTCGAGGCCGTCATGCGCGCCTGCGCGGCGCCGCGCAAGGACGGCCCGGGCACGTGGATTTCGGACGAGATCATCGCCGGCTACACGGGCTTGCACGCGCTGGGCTACGCGCACTCGTCGGAATTGTGGCTGGACGGGGAACTGGTGGGCGGCGCCTACGGCGTGTCGATCGGGCGCATGTTCTATGGCGAATCGATGTTCGCCCGCGTCACGGATGGCTCGAAGATCGCGCTGGCGCACCTGGTGCGCTTTTTGCAGGCGCGCGGCGTGGCCATGATTGACTGCCAGCAAGAAACAAAACACCTGGCCTCGCTGGGCGCGGCGCCCATTTCGCGCGCGCGTTTCCTGGCCCACCTGCGCGTCGCCATTGAAGCAGCGCAAATCACCGACTGGCAGGCTGCAACCGCCGCCTAAAAAAGCTATGATATCTCCAGGCAGACTACCCTTGCCGCGGCCAGACCAGACAGGACCAGCATGACGCACCTGAACGAACTACCGTTTGCCACCCTGCAGTTCTACACGACGGCGCCCTACCCGTGTAGCTACCTGGACGACCGCCAGGCCCGCTCGCAGGTGGCCACGCCTTCGCACCTGATCAACAGCGACGTGTATTCGGAACTGGTGCGCAACGGCTTTCGCCGCAGCGGCATTTTTACCTACCGCCCGTATTGCGACGGCTGCCAGGCCTGCATCCCCGTGCGCGTCGTGACGCAATCGTTCACGCCCAACCGCAACCAGCGCCGCGCCTGGAACCGGCACGCCGACCTGCAGGCGGGCGTGGCCACCCTGTCCTTCCTCGACGAACACTACGAACTGTATCTGCGCTACCAGAGCACGCGCCACGCGGGCGGCGGCATGGACCAGGACAGCCGCGACCAGTACGCGCAATTCCTGCTGCAAAGCCGCGTCAACACGCGCCTGGTGGAATTCCGCGATCCGGACGGCACCCTGCGCATGGTCAGCATCATCGACGTGCTGGCCGACGGCCTGTCGTCCGTCTACACCTTCTTCGATCCGGACGTGGCGGGCGCCTCGTACGGCACCTACAACGTGCTGTGGCAGATCGCCCAGGCGCGGGAACTGGGCCTGCCCTACATCTACCTGGGCTACTGGATCGAACAAAGCCCGAAGATGGCGTATAAAATCAACTTCAAGCCGCTGGAAGCGCGCATCAAGGGGCAGTGGGTGGTGATGTAAATAAAACCCGACGGTGAAGGGCCGTGGTCGGCCCCTGAGGGTCCGACCACGGTCTTTGCAATGGGGTTTCCGTTCTTATTTACTCTTGTCCGGGAACGCCGGACGTGCAGGCCGCACGGGCGGATTCTTCGCCAGTTCGGCCTGGATCACTTCGATCGCCTTTTCCAGCTGCGGATCGCGGCCCGCGATGACGTCGGCCGGCGTTTGCTCGACTTCGATATCGGGCGCCACGCCTTCATTTTCCACACCCCAGCCGTTTTCGCGCGTCCAGAAGGCCAGGTTCGGCGCCGTGATGAAACCGCCGTCCATCAGCACGGGGAAGCCGAGGATGCCCACCAGGCCGCCCCACGTCGTCTTGCCGATCAGCGGACCCATGTTGTTCTTGCGGAACATCCACGGCAGCAGGTCGCCGCCCGAGCCGGCCGTCTCGTCGATCAGCATGGCGCGCGGCCCCTGGATCGAGGCGGACGGCGTCTTCATGTCGGCGCCGTAGCGCATGGTCCACCAGGCGATTTCCTTCTTCTGCAGGATCTCGATGTAGTAATCGGCCACGCTGCCGCCGCCATTGAAGCGCTCGTCGACGATGATGGCCTGCTTGTCCGCCTGCGGGAAGAAATAGCGCTTGAAGTAGGTGTGGCCCAGGCCCGCCGTATTGGGCACGTACACGTAGGCCACCTTGCCATTGGTGGCCGCATTGACCTTGCGCATATTGCCTTCGATCCAGTCGCGGTTGCGCAGGGCATCCTCGCTGGGCACGGGCACCACGGTAATGGTGCGCGCGCCCTTGCCGTCGGCCGACGGTCCCACGGTCAGGTCGATGGCCTTGCCGGCCGTGTTCTCGAAGGCGCTGTACAGGTTCGTCGGCGGCGCCAGCGGACGGCTGTCGACGGCCAGCAGGTATTCGCCCGCCTGCACGTTCAGACCCGGCTCCGTCAGCGGCGCGCGCAGTTCCGGGTTCCAGTTCAAGCCGCCGTACACTTTCTTGAAGCGGTAACGGCCGTTGCTCACCTCGTAATCGGCGCCCAGCAAGCCGCCCGGCACCTTCTTGGCATCGATGAAATCATCGCCGCCGCCGCCCCGGTGGTGGCCCACGGCCAGCTCGCTGCACATCCACTGGATCAGCCGGTTCAAGTCGGCGCGGCTGGACAGCTCGGGCAGGAAGACGGCGTACTTGTCGCGCATGGCCTTCCAGTCCACGCCGTGCATGCCCGGGTCATAGAAATAGTCGCGGTTGATGCGCCACACCTCGTTGAAAATCTGCGTCCACTCCGCGCGCGGGTCGGCCTTCACTTCGATGGCATCGACCTTGATCTTGCCTTCGCCGGGCGCCAGCAGCTTGCCCGTGGCGGACCCCATGGCCCAGTTATCCTTGTGGCGATACAACAGCTTCTTGCCATCGGCGGAAACGTCGAAGTCGTCCGCGTCGGCCACCACGGTTTCCGCCTTGCGTTCCTTCAGGTCGAAGCGCTGCAAGGCCTTCTTGCCATCGCTTTCGCGCAGCAGGAAGATCTGCCCGGCGGCGCCCGCCTCCAGCCGGGAGAACTGCGCGGCCGGCAGCGGCAGGTCGACGATGCGCGTGGCGATGCCGTCGAAGTCGATGTGGATGGGCGCCACGGGAGCCACCGTGACTTTCGGGTCGTCGCGCCCCGTCTTCGGATCGATCTTCGGCTCGCTCTTCGCTTCCGTTTCCGCCTTGGCCGTGTCTTTCCTGCTCTCCGCGCCGGCGGCCTTTTCCTCGTCGCTTTCCTTGATCAGGGGCGATGGCAGGTCGCGCCGCAGCACGGCCATCCACACCGTGCGCGTCACCAGGTTGTCCGTGTTCTGCTGCGAGAACCAGTTGTTGCTGGGGCCCGCATTCGTCGAGGCGAAGAAGTACAGGTATTTGCCGCTCTTGTCGAACACGGGCTGGGCCACGTCGGACAGTCCATCGGTGACGGGCATCGACTTGTTCTGCTCGATGGAATAGATGTAGGCGCTGCGCGTGTAGGTGGGCGAATTGAGCGTGTAGGCCAGCCAGCGCGAATCGGGCGCCCACGAGGCGCGCATGCTCTTGTCCACGCCATACATAGGTTCGGTAGCGACCTTCTGCACCTTACCCGTGCCGACGTCGATCACGTACAGGCTCCAGCCATTGTCCGCAAACGCGATCTTTTTGCTGTCGGGCGACCACACGGCGTTGTCATAGAAGCCGCTGCCATTGAGCTTGAACTTGCGCACCGCGCCCTTGCCGTCCTGGGAGCGCACATGCAGCTCGTACTCGCCCGATTCGTCCGAGAAGTACGCGACGGAGCGGCCATCGGGCGACCAGTTGGGCGAGCGCTCGTTGGCGCCCGGCGTCTGCGTCAGGTTGCGCACGTCGCCCTTGTCGGCGGGGATGGTGACGATCTCGCCGCGGTACTCGAACGCCACGCGGGCGCCCGATGGCGAGATCGAAGCGTCGCGGATGTATTTCGCATTCTTCACCCAGCGCGGACGCGACTGCCCCAGGTCGCTGGCCACGCCGATGGTCAGCTTGTGCGCCTGGCCGCTGGCGATGTCGAAAGCGTGCAGGTAGCCGGCCTGCTCGTAGACGATGGTGCCGTTCGCGGCCGACGCGTTGAGCACGGGGAAATCCTTGTGTTGCGTCAACTGGCGCACGGCTTTCGTCTTCACGTCGTAGGCAAACAGGTTGAACTCGCCGTTGCGGTCCGAGCGGAAGTACACGGTATCGCCCAGCCACATGGGGTCGACGTCGTTCGAGCGCGTGGCGGGCTGGGGGATCTTCTCGATGGATTTATTGGCGGAAGAGAACAGCCACAGCCAGGAATTGGTGCCGCCCCGGTAATGCTTCCACTGCTTGAAGGCGGGCATCAGCGGGTTGTAGGCGATGTGCTTGCCATCGGGCGAATACGTGGCGCGCGAGGCGTTCGGGATTTCCAGCTGGGTTTCCACGCCGCCCGCCACGGGCACCGTAAACAGCTTCTGGAAGCGGTTGTTGAAGGCGGCGCGGGGCGAGGTGAACATCACGGCCTGGCCGTCCGGCGTGAACGCTTGCGCCAGATCAACGCCAGGGTGGAAAGTCAGGCGGCGCGGCACGCCGCCCGCCGCCGCGATCACGTACACGTCGACATTGCCATCGATGTTCGCGCTATACGCGATCAGGCTGCCATCGGGCGAAAACACGGGATTGGACTTGTCGCCCAGGTCGGACGTCAGGCGCCGCGCGCCGCCGCCGTCCAGGTTGGACAGCCACAGGTCGCCCGCATAGATGAAGGCGATGTGGCGGCTGGAGACGGCCGGTTCGCTCAGCATGCGGGTGTCCGCGGTATTGGGCAGGGCCAGGGCCGGGTGGCTCAGCAGCAGTGCGCTGGCGGCCGCGATGGCGGTCAGGATGCGTGTCTTTTTCAATCGATGTCTCACTTATGATGTAAGGAAGCAGAGGATGTCAACAGTCGTGGTCGGACTCAATGTTGCTTGAGGCCAATGACAACTATACACCGGCGCCGTTGCGGAACACGGTAAAATACCGGCAATTACATAGCCGGCCGCCAGCCCTTCCCGGCGGCTTGCACACCTACTCAAAGCGCCCCCATGTCTGAAAAACTCCTGTACTCCCTCGCCCGCCCTCTGCTGTTTTCCATGGATGCCGAAGCGGCCCACCATTTCACCCTGCCCGCCCTGAAACGCGCCAGCGCGCTGGGCCTGACGAAGCTGGCCGGCAAGCCGGCGGCGGACCCGCGCACGGTGATGGGCATCACCTTCCCCAACCCGGTCGGCCTGGCCGCCGGCCTGGACAAGGATGGCGCCTACATCGACGCGCTGGCCGACCTGGGCTTCGGCTCCATCGAAGTGGGCACCGTCACGCCGCGCGCGCAGGCGGGCAATCCGCAACCGCGCATGTTCCGCCTGCCGCAGGCGCAGGGCATCATCAACCGCATGGGTTTTAACAATGGCGGCGTGGACGCGTTTGTCGCCAACGTGCAGGCGTCGAAGTTCTACCAGAACCGCGCCGGCGTGCTGGGCCTGAATATCGGCAAGAACGCCGACACGCCCATCGAACGGGCGGCCGACGACTACCTGCTGTGCCTGGAAAAAGTCTACCCCTACGCCAGCTATGTGACGGTAAACATCTCCTCGCCGAACACGAAGAACCTGCGCCAGCTGCAGGGCGCGTCCGAGCTCGACGCCCTGCTGTCGCAATTGAAGGAAGCGCAGGCGCGCCTGGCAGACAAGCACAAGCGCTACGTGCCGCTGGCCCTGAAGATCGCGCCGGACATGGATGGCGAACAGGTGAAAAGCATCGCCGACTCGCTCACGCGCCACCAGATCGACGGCGTCATCGCCACCAACACGACCCTGTCGCGCAGCGCCGTGGAAGGCATGCCGCATGGCGCCGAAGCGGGAGGATTGTCGGGCGCGCCCGTGTTCGAACTGTCGAACACGGTCATCCGCCTGCTGAAGGCGGAACTGGGCGACGCCCTGCCCATCATCGGCGTGGGCGGCATCATGCAGGGCAGCGATGCCGTGGCCAAGTTCGAGGCGGGGGCGCAGCTGGTGCAGCTGTACAGCGGCCTGATCTACGCCGGTCCCGCCCTGATCAAGGATTGCGCGCGCGCCCTGCGCGGCCGGCAAGCGCAATGATCGCCAGGGTCAAGCTGGGCAGCAGCAGCCTGGAAGTGAGCAAAATCTGCCTGGGCACCATGACCTTCGGCGAACAGAACAGCGAAGCCGAGGCGCACAGCCAGCTCGACTACGCGCTGGAGCGGGGCATCAACTTCATCGACACGGCGGAGATGTATCCCGTGATGGCCAGCGCGCAGACGCAGGGCAGCACGGAGCGCTACATTGGCAGCTGGCTGAAGAAAAGCGGCCGGCGCGGCGACATCGTGCTGGCCAGCAAGGTGGCCGGGCCGAACTCGCGCATGCACTGGATACGCAAGGGCAAGACGGACCACGACGCGGTCAACATCCGCGCCGCCGTCGAGGACAGCTTGCGCCGCTTGCAGACGGAGCACATTGACCTGTATCAGCTGCACTGGCCCAGCCGCAACCTGCCCATCTTCGGCGCCAGCGTGTACGACCCGCGCAAGGAGCACGCCTGCGTCGCCATCGAGGACACCCTGGCCGTGCTGGGCAAGCTGGTCGACGAGGGCAAGATCGGCCACATCGGCGTGTCGAACGAATCGTCGTGGGGCGTGTCCGAATGCGTCAAGCAGGCCGAGCTGAAAGGCTTGCCCCGCATCGCGTCCATCCAGAACCTGTACAACCTGACGGCGCGCCATTTCGAGACGAGCCTGCTCGACGAGACCTGCCACCGGGAAAATGTCAGCTTGCTCGCCTACAGCCCCCTGGCCTTCGGCCAGCTGACGGCGAAATACCTCGACGACCCGCAGGCCCAGGGCCGCCTGACGCGCTTCCCGGCCGGCTGGAGTCCCCGCTACGTGCGCCCCGCTACCGTCGAGGCGGCGCGGCAGTACGCGGCACTGGCGCGCGCGCACGGCATGACGCCGGCGCAACTGGCGCTGGCCTGGTGCTATACGCGCTGGTTCGTGGCCGCCACCATCATCGGCGCCACCAGCGTCGAGCAGCTGCGGCAGAATATCGACGCCCACGAGGTCCGCCTGTCGCCGGAACTGGTGGCGGCCGTCGACGCCATCCACGCCAGCCTGCCCAATCCGGGACAGTAGGCGGCGTATCCGCCGGGCGGGGCAAGGCACCGCCCGACGACCAACTCACACCCGCATAGTCGTATTTATACAACAACACGCAATTTACTGCAGTGCAGCATTGCGGCTTTGCCGTGCCCGGTCGTATGCTGGAAACGAGGCCATATGCGTTACGCGCGCCGTTTTGATGTGTATCAGATATTTATTGCATATCGATAGACAGAACTATTCGTAAGCACGCCGTTCGCCCGCTGCTAAGCTGTTTTCGTCAGCGGACCGCCATGGTCCGCGCCTACACTAACCGAAGAGATATTGTCGATGAGTTCAAGCACCGCCCGCTCCCAGATTTCCGCCCTCCCCGTGAAAACCGTCATCGCCGCCAGCCTGGTCGCCTGCTTCAGCCTGCCGATGCAGGCGCAAGCCCAGCAGGAATTGCCCGCCGAAGGCGAACTGCAATCGGTAGTGGTCACGGGCACTTTCGCCAAGAACCGCCGCACCATCGATTCCGAATCGCCGATCGACATCCTCACCTCGCGCGACCTGCAAAGCACGGGCTCGGGCGAGCTGGCCACCGTGCTGAGCCGCCTGCTGCCATCGCTCAACTTTGCCCGCGCCACGGGCGCCGACGCCAGCGACGCCGTGCGTCCGGCCCAGCTGCGCGGCCTGTCGCCCGACCAGACCCTGGTGCTGGTGAACGGCAAGCGCCGCTATACCTCGGCCGTCGTCAACGTCAACGGTTCGCTGGGCCGCGGCTCGGCGCCCGTCGACCTGAACGCCATCCCGCTGGCCGCCATCGACCACGTGGAAGTGCTGCGCGATGGCGCGGCGGCCCAGTACGGCTCCGACGCGATCGCCGGCGTGATCAACATCATCCTGAAAAAAGGCGCGGCCGGCGGCGACGTGGAAGTGGCCTATGCGCAAACGCAAGAGCATGACGGCAAGCAGAAAAGCATCAAGGGTTCGGCCGGCTTCAAGCTGGGCGACGACGGCTGGGTGCGCATCTCGGCGGAAGTGGCCGACCGCGACCCGACCAACCGCGCCGGCGCCGACTTCCGCAATCCCCTGGAACCGCGCTACGGCAAGGTCAACCAGCGCTACGGCGATGCGGAAAGCCAGCCGGCGACGCTGTTCCTCAACAGCGAATACCACATCAACGACAATGTCGACTGGTATGCCTTCGGCAACTACGGCAAGCGCGACACGTCGGCCGCCGCCACCTGGCGCACCGCCTACAATGGCACGGCGCTGCGCACGCCCGTGTACCCGGAAGGCTTCCTGCCGCTGCAAAACAGCACCCTGACGGACCAGTCCATCGTCACGGGCTTGCGCGGCGAAGCGGCCGGCTGGCGCTGGGATGCCAGCCTGAACTACGGCAGCAACAAGTTCGAGCTGGACCTGGACAACACGATCAACCTGTCGATCGGCACCCTGGGCGCGGACAGCCCCACGCATTTCTATGCCGGTTCGCTGAAAAACGAGCAGACCGTGTTCAACCTCGACGCGGCGCGCGAATTCCCTGTCGCCGCCTTCTCCGGTCCCCTGACCGTAGCCGTCGGCGCGGAAGCGCGCCGCGAGAAATACAGCATCGGCGCCGGCGATGAAGCATCGTACATCGGCAGCGGCTCGCAAGGCTTTGCCGGCTTCCGCCCTGCCAACGCGGGCAGCCATTCGCGCCACAATGAATCGATCTATGTGAACCTGGAAGCGGAAGTGACGCACCAGCTGTCCGGCGGCGTGGCCCTGCGCCATGAGCGCTACAGCGATTTCGGCAGCACCACGTCGGCCAAGGGTTCGGCGCGCTACGCCTTCACGGATGCGCTGTCCCTGCGCGGCACCATGTCGAGCGGTTTCCGCGCGCCATCGCTGGCGCAGCAGTACTACACCATCACCACCACCAACTTCCAGGTCATCAACGGCGTCAACACGCCGATCGAAACGGGCACCTTCGCCGTCAACACGCCGCAGGCGCGCGCCCTCGGCGCCCAGGACCTGAAGCCGGAAAAAGCCCGCAACTACAGCCTGGGCCTGCAATTCCAGCCGAACCGCAACTTCACCACCAGCGTCGACGCCTACCGCATCGACATCGACAACCGCATCCTGTTCTCGGCCAACCTGGCGCTGAACGACGCCCTGAAGGCCCAGCTGGCGGCGCAAGGCACGCCCGTGGGCGCGGCGCGCTACTTCACGAATGCCGTCGACACGCGCACGCAAGGCGTGGACATCGTCAGCACCTACCGCATCGATCTGCAGGACAAGGACCGCCTGGACTTCACCGTGGCCTACAATCACAACAAGAGTTCGGTGGAAAAAGTGGCCGACAACCCGGCCATCCTGACGGCCAACAACCTGAAGCTGATCGACCGCCAGACCATCGCGCGCGCCACCGTGGCGTCGCCGAAGGACAAGTTCAGCCTGGCCGCCGACTATGGCTTCGGCATCTGGAACGTGCACGGCCTGGTAACGCGCTACGGCAGCTTCACCGTGCCGCAAAACGATGTCAAGCTGGACCAGACGTATGACCCGCAGTGGGTGCTGGACGTGTCCGGCTCCGTCAAGCTGGGCAAGAACTGGCGCCTGGTGGCCGGCATCGACAATGTCACCAACCGCTACCCGGCGCAAGTGACGAGCGCAGGCAACCTGAACGTCGCCGGTACCCAGCCGTACAGCATCTTCGCGCCGAACGGCTTCAACGGCCGCTATTACTACGCCAAGGCTGGCTACAGCTGGTAAGCGGCAAGCCGCCTGCATGCAAAAAGCCCGGAGACGCGATGCGCCTCCGGGCTTTTTTTTCCTACCTGCGGCGCAGCGTCAGCCGCGGCGGCGGCGCGCCATGAAGCCCAGCATGCCCAGGCCCATCAGCAGCATGCCATAGGTGGCCGGTTCCGGCACGGCCGAGACGGAGCTGAAGGCGCGGAAATTGCTCAGGCCACGCGGCAAGTTGGCGATGCTGAAGAGCGTATTGGCGGCCACGGGGGTGTCCCAGTGGAACAGCAATTCGCCGCGGCCATAATGCACGGCCAGGTAATCAAAGCTGGAATTGACGGTGAAGGAACCGGACTTGCTGCTGGCCAGGTCGCCCTGGCTGGCAAACACGAGGGACCCGGTGCCGCTGGACGGCAGGCCGAACTGCGTATTGAGCAGGGTCGTGATGGCGGCCGCGCTTTGCGCGCCGGGCGGATTGGCGCCGTCATACACCCAGACGCTGGACGCCGCGACAGGGCCGTAGGTGACGCTGTTGCCGCCCACCGTGAAGCCGCTCTTGGCAGGATTGCTGATCTCCACCCAACTGGCCGCCTGGGCCAGCGGCGCCAGGCAAGCCGACACGCCGAGGCACAGTCCGAATACCGCATGTTTCGTCTTATTCATATATTTCCCCTTGATAACCATTCCAATAAAGCAATTATGTTATATTTTTTGTTATTTCTTTGCGACAGGACAAAAGATATCATCGAGGAAATTAAAATGCAATTAAAGAAACATCTTTTACCATTGGCATTTTCAATCGAACCCGGCCGTTTATCGGCCGGGCTGGCTATCACAGGGGCGCGGGAGCATGGCCCGCGCAGCCAGCCGCGCTGGCCAGCCCCCACGCCTGTTGCGAAATCACACAGGTAATCCTGCCGGGACTACAACTCGAGGTTGGTGTCGGGATCGCCGCCCTGCCGGTGCTCGCCGTCGAGCAGCGCCAGCGCCGCCAGGTCTTCCGTATCGAGCGCAAAATCGAAGATGGCCAGGTTTTGCCGCATGCGCGCCGGGTCCTGCGATTTCGGAATCGCCACCAGGCCATGCTGCACGTGCCAGCGCAGCAGGATTTGCGCGGCCGAGCGGCCGTGCTTGCCGGCCAGGCGCGCCACCGTGGCGTCCTGCAGCAAGGCGCCCCGTCCCAGCGGACTCCATGACTCGATGACGATGCCCTGCCGCGCATGCCAGGCGCGCAGCGCCGCCTGGGTGAAGTCCGGGTGCAGCTCGATCTGGTTGACGGCCGGCAACACGCCCGTCTCCGCCTGCAGGCGCTCGATGTGCGCGGGCTGGAAGTTCGATACGCCGATCGAGCGGATGCGTCCCTCCTCGCGCAGGCGGATGAAGGCGCGCCACGTGTCCACGTACAGGCCGCGCATGGGCAGCGGCCAGTGGATCAGGTACAGGTCGAGGTAATCCGTGCCCAGCGCGGCCATGGTGGCATCGAAGGCGCGCAGGGTGCTGTCGTAGCCGTGTTCGCTGCCGCGCAGCTTGCTGGTGATCGCCACCTCGCTGCGCGGCAGGCCGCTGGCGGCGATGCCGCGGCCCACGCCCGTTTCATTGCCATAGCGGGCCGCCGTGTCGATCAGGCGGTAGCCGCAGGCCAGCGCCGCCTGCACGGCCGCCTCGGCCTGCGCATCGTCCAGCGGCCAGGTGCCAAAGCCGATCTGCGCGATGCGCCGGCCATCGTTGAGGGGTAAATGGGGTATCGTTGCGTCCGTCATGCCTGTCCTTGATGAGAGAGAGGGAACGGCCATCATACGGCCTGCGCGCGCGGCGTGCTTTCAGGCGTGCGATCGGCTACCATGGGCTTTCTTTCCCGACGACGGATCACCATGCCCAGCTGGCACCTGGCCGACGCTGCCGAACTGGCAACGCGCCATCCCTACACCTTCTACAAATCGCCGCCCGCGGCCATCGCCCGGGTGCGCCCCGGCGACGTGGTCAAGCTGGTCTTCGCCTTCCACAGCGACGACCTGCAGGCGCCGGGCGCCGAGCGCATGTGGGTGCTGGTCGATACGGTGGAGGCCGGCGGCCAGTTCACGGGCAAGCTCGACAACACGCCCCGCCATATCCGGGATTTGCGGGCGCAGGACCCCATCGCCTTCGCGGCGCGCCACATCATCAACACGCAACACGACGAGGACGATAACCTCGTCAAGCGCTATGCGGGCCTGTGCTTCGTCACGAAGAGAGTACTGGAGGAGGGCGCGCCCGTCGGCTACCTGTACCGCGAGGAGCCGGACAACGCCGACGACAGCGGCTGGCGCTTCACGGCCAACGACGAAAGCGACGACTACATCAACGACAGCGCCAACGTGGTCCTCGTGTCGCTGGGCGCCGTGCTCAGCGTGGATGACCGTTTTATTGCGCTGCTGGACGCACCCGCCGGCGCGGCCTATGCCTTCGACCATAACACCCAACAATTCATGGCGGTTGACGAATGACAAGTGATGAACTGAAAGCCGCTTGCGCGGCCCTGCCCGGCGCGCAAGCCGTACTGTACGGCCCGCCGTCGAACATCCTCGTGTATGAAGTAGCCGGCAAGAAATTTGCCTATTTTAAAACCAGCATGCCCGAACAATGGCGCTTCAGCCTGCGCGCCAGCGCGGAGCGCTTCATCGAACTGACGGACATGCCGGGCGTCAAGCCGGCCCGCTACATGGGCCGCTTCCACTGGGTGACCATCGTCGACGTGGCGCGCTTCCCCGCCGATTACCTGACGGAACTGCTGCAGGATTCCCACGCGCGCGCCGTCGCCAGCCTGACGCGCGCGCAGCGGGCCGCGCTCGCGTCAGCCTAGAGCGAATCTTCGCCCGCCATGGCGCGGTCGATGTCTTCGCGCGTCAGGTCCGGCGCCAGCTGCAGGATGAATTCGTAGGCGTAGGCGCGCAGGTAGGCGCCGCGGCGCACGGCCAGGCGCGTCGTGTTGGTGGCGAACAGGTGCGACGCTTCCACGGCCCGCAGCCCCTTGTCGCGGCCATGATCAAACGCCATCGAGGCGACGATGCCCACGCCCAGGCCCAGCGCCACGTATTGCTTGATGACGTCCGAATCCATGGCCGTCAGGATGATGTCGGTGGCCACGCCCGCCTTGGCGAAGGCGTCGTCGATATGGCCGCGCCCCGTAAAACCCTTGTCATAGGTAATCAGCGGATATTTCGCCAGGTCTTCCAGGCGGATGGGCGAGTGCTCGAGCAGCGGGTGGCCGTCCGGCACGACGATCAGATGGCTCCAGCGGTAGCATGGGAACGACACGAGGTCGGGGAACTGGCTCAGGCCCTCCGTGGCGATGCCGATGTCGGTCTTGCCGGACAGCACCCATTCCGCGATATGTTCGGGCGCGCTTTGCTGTAGCGCAATGCGCACGTCAGGAAAGGCGGCGCGGAAGCTCTGCACCACTTTCGGCAAGGCATAGCGCGCCTGCGTGTGCGTGGCCGCCACGGACAAGGTGCCGCTGGTCTGACCGCTGTATTCGAGGCTGGCCTGCTGCAGGTTTTCCGCCTCGATCAAGAGGCGGTCGACGATCTTCAGGATGCCCTTGCCCGGCTCCGTCAAACCCGTCAACCGCTTGCCGTTGCGTTCGAAAATCACCACGCCCAGCTCGTCCTCGAGTTCGCGGATCTGCCGGCTCACGCCCGGCTGCGACGTGAACAGGGCGTTGGCCACTTCCGTCAGGTTATAGCCGCGGCGGGCCGCTTCGCGGATCGATCGCAGTTGTTGAAAGTTCATGGCTATCCTGTATTAAGTTCGGGTGGGTTCAACAAATACATGGAGGCGTTTCGGACGGACAACTAATGTCTCGCCCTCCTTCAGCTGCAGGTGGCTGAAGCGCTCGTTCGACATCACCGCTTCGATCAGTTCGCTGTTATCGACGCGCTGCAAGTCCAGCTGGGCCAGCGGGCCGATGGCATGCGCGCGGCTCAGCTTTACCACGATGCCTTCCGCGCCCTGCGTGTAGCGGTCGATTTCCAGGTCGTGCGGCCGCACATAGGCCGTGCCCTTGCTGTCGCTCACGCCCGCGTAGTCCGGCACCTCGAAGCTGGCGTCGCCCGTCGCCATCACGCCGTCATGCACGCGGCCATGGAACAGGTTGACGTTGCCCAGGAAACCGTAGACGAAGGGCGAGGCCGGGTGGTTGTAGACTTGCTCGGGGGAACCGAGTTGCTCGACGGTTCCCTTGTTCATCAGCACCACCTGGTCGGCCACTTCCAGCGCCTCTTCCTGGTCATGCGTGACAAAAATGCTGGTCACGTGCAGGTCGTCATGCAGGCGGCGCAGCCAGCGGCGCAATTCCTTGCGCACCTTGGCGTCGAGCGCGCCGAACGGTTCATCGAGCAGCAGCACGCGCGGTTCGACGGCCAGGGCGCGCGCCAGGGCGATGCGCTGGCGTTGTCCGCCCGACAGTTGCGGCGGATAGCGGTCGGCCAGCCAGTCCAGCTGCACCAGCTCCAGCAAATCTTTTACCTTGCGGCGAATCTGGTCTTCCGACGGGCGCTCGCTGTGCGATTTCACGCGCAGGCCAAACGCCACGTTCTCGAATACCGTCATGTGCTTGAACAGCGCATAGTGCTGGAACACGAAACCGACTTGCCGCTCGCGCACGTGGCGGTTCGACGCGTCTTCCGCGTCCAGCAGCACTTGGCCGCTGTCCGGGTGCTCGAGGCCGGCGATGATGCGCAGCAAGGTTGTCTTGCCGCAACCCGACGGACCCAGCAGGGCCGTCAGCTCGCCGGCGGGAAAGTCCAGCGAGATATTGTTCAGGGCGACGAAATCGCCGAAGCGCTTATTGATGTTTTTAACTGCGATGGTCATGATCAGTGCTCCGTGGAACGTAAGGCGGAATCGTCGGCGCTGCTTTCGTTCAAACGCCACTCAATGAAGGCTTTCAGGGCCAGGGTCACCAGTGCCAGCAAGGCCAGCAGGGAGGCGACGGCAAACGCGGCGGCGAAGTTGTACTCGTTGTACAGGATCTCCACCTGCAGCGGCATGGTGTTGGTTTCGCCGCGGATGTGGCCGGAGACCACGGACACGGCGCCGAACTCGCCCATGGCGCGGGCATTGCACAGGATCACGCCATACAGCAAGCCCCACTTGATGTTCGGCAAGGTGACTCTGCGGAAGGTGTTCCAGCCCGAGGCGCCCAGCACGATGGCGGCCTCTTCCTCTTCGCTGCCCTGCGACTGCATCAGGGGGATCAGTTCGCGCGCCACGAAGGGGAAGGTGATGAAGATGGTGGCCAGCACGATGCCGGGCACGGCAAACAGGATCTTGATGTCGTGCGCCTGCAGCCACGGGCCGAACCAGCCCTGGGCGCCGAACATCAGCACGTAAATCAGGCCGGAAATCACGGGCGAGACGGAAAACGGCAAGTCGATCAGGGTCAGCAAAATGCTCTTGCCGCGGAATTCGAACTTGGCGATGCACCAGGACGCGGCCACGCCGAATACGAGGTTCAGCGGCACGGCGATGGCGGCCGTGATCAGGGTCAACTTGATGGCGGAAATCGCGTCCGGGTCGATGATGGCGGCGATATACGCTTCCCAGCCCTTCTTGAACGCTTCCGCGAACACGGCCACCAGGGGCACGATGAGGAAGGCCGTCAGGAACAGCAGGGCGATGGTGATCAGGACCGTGCGCACCCACAATGGTTCGAGCACGACAGGACCGACATTCGGTTCGATGCGGCGCGCTTTTGGCAGCGCATCTTCCGCGTTGGCGACGGCAGTAATATGCGTACTCATTATTTCTTGCCCTTTCCGCGCGTCCACGCTTGCAGCAGGTTAATCGTCAACAGCAGCAGGAAAGACACCACCAGCATCACCACGGCGATGGCCGTGGCGCCTGCGTAATCGTATTGTTCCAGCTTGGTAATAATGAATAGCGGCGTGATTTCCGACACCATGGGCATATTGCCGGCGATAAAGATCACGGAACCGTACTCGCCCGTGGCACGGGCGAAGGCCAGCGCAAAGCCCGTCAGCAAGGAGGGCAAAATGGTGGGGAAGATCACGCGGGTAAATGTCTGCAGGGAATTGGCGCCCAGGCTGGCGGCCGCCTCTTCCAGTTCCTTTTCCGCGTCTTCCAGCACCGGTTGCACGGTGCGCACGACGAAGGGCAAGCCGATGAAGGTCAGCGCCACCACCACGCCCAGCGGCGTGAACGCCACCTTGATGCCCAGCACGCCTTCGATGAACTGGCCGAACCAGCCATTCGACGAATACAGGGCCGTCAGGGTGATGCCGGCCACGGCCGTGGGCAAGGCGAAGGGCAAGTCGACGAGCGCGTCGATGATGCGCTTGCCGGGGAACTTGTAGCGCACCAGCACCCACGCCAGGATGCCGCCGAACACCACGTTCAGCAGGGCGGCGATCAGCGAAGCGCCGAACGTCAGGCGGTACGACGCCATCACGCGGTCGGACGTGACGGCGTGGAAGAAGGCGTCCCATGTCATGGTGAAGGTTTTCAGGAACACCGACGACAGCGGAATGAGAACGATCAGGGCCAGGTAAAAGAGCGTGAAGCCCAGTGACAGCTTAAACCCCGGCATGACCCGAAACGGCGCGCCGCGCGCCTTGATCGGTGCTGCTGATGCTGATACTGCAGACATAGAAACCCCTTCTTATTACATTTTTGAGTTATAGGGTGCAATATTCACATGCAATCGTTATAAAAAGAACTAACCATTTCTCATTTGCTTAGATGGATTTTGCATACTTGGCGGCAGAATCTGCAGGCGAAAAAAAACGCACCGGCGAGGTGCGTTTTTATGAAAGTAGAAACTTTTATTTATTCGGCTGCGGCGTCAACCGGAGATATGGCTTTGCGGCCGTAAAGCCCTTCGGATATTTCTGCTGGATCACGTCCGGATCCTGCACGGTCAATGGAATGATGACGTCGTCGCCATCCTGCCAGTTGCCGGGCGTGGCCACGGTGTAGCCGTCCGTCAGCTGCAGGGCATCGATGACGCGCAGGATTTCATTGAAGTTGCGGCCGGTGCTCAGCGGATACGTGAGGATCAGGCGCACTTTCTTGTTCGGGTCGATGATGAAGACGGAGCGCACGGTGGCAGTGACGGACTGTTCCGGGTGGATCATGTCGTACAGCACGGACACTTTCTTGTCGACATCGGCGATGATGGGGAAGCCCACCACCGTGTTTTGCGTTTCCTCGATGTCCTTGATCCAGCTCTTGTGCGATTCGGCCGCATCGACGGACAGGGCGATGGCCTTCACGTTGCGCTTGTCGAATTCCGGCTTGAGCTTGGCCGTCAGGCCCAGTTCCGTCGTGCACACGGGCGTGAAGTCGGCCGGGTGGGAAAACAGCACCACCCAGGAATTGCCAGCCCACTCGTGGAACTTGAGCGGGCCGATGGAGCTGTCTTGTTCAAAATCGGGGGCGACATCGCCCAGGCGTAAGGTCATCGTGATCTCCTCATCAAATTGGGGTGATAGAACATAGTGCAGTGTAGTGTATCAAGCAGCCTGGCGGTGGCGGCGCTCCCCTTGCGCCAGATCAAACAGCGTCTGTAATTGGGCCTGGCCGTAAATCCAGTCGCCCAGGTTGGACTCCGCGTTGATATGGCCCAGGGCGCCGCCATCAATGTACTTGCAATTCCAGCGCCGCGCCCACTGCGTGGCGTGTTCGGCCGTCATCCACGGGTCCGTCTGGCTGGCGATCAGGATGCCGGGGCAAGGCAAGCGCTTCTGCGGCAAGGCTTGCGCCACGCCAAACTTGTCCGGGTCGGCCGGTCCCACCAGCAGCACGCCGGCCACGCCCTGCGGGTCGCGGGCCAGGCTGTGCGCCGTCGTCAAACAGCCAAAACTGTGGGCAACGATCAGGGTGGGACGGCTGTCCTGGCGCCGCACCCGGTCCAGGCGCGCCGACCAGGTGGCCAGGTCGGGAACGCTCCAGTCATCCTGCTCGACCCGCTCGAACTGCGGATACAGGCGCTGCCAGCGGCTCTGCCAATGCTCGGGTCCGCTGTTATGCAAGCCCGGCACGATCAGTACCCGGTAATCGGAAAAGCTGCGCAGCGCCATGATGGTTCCTTTTAGTAACGGTCTGGCAATCGTGCCATCCGGTATTACTTAGGTTGGTAGATCTGGTCGAAGATGCCGCCGTCGGCAAAGTGCGCCTTCTGTGCCGCCGTCCAGCCGCCCGCCACCTGTTCGATGGTGAACAGGTTGACCTTGGCGAACTGCGACGCGTATTTCTTCGCCGCCTTGTCCGTGGCCGGACGGTAGTAATTCTTGGCGATGATGTCTTGCGCTTCGTCCGTGTACAGGTAGTTCAGGTAAGCCTCGGCCACCTTGCGCGTGCCATGCTTGTCGGCAAACTTGTCGACGACGGCGACGGGCGGCTCGGCCAGGATGCTGACGGACGGCGTGATGATGTCAAACTTGGTCGGGCCCAGTTCCTTGACGGCCAGGTAGGCTTCGTTTTCCCAGGCGATCAGCACGTCGCCGATGCCCCGCTCGACGAAGGTGGTGGTGGCGCCGCGCGCGCCGGAATCGAGCACGGGCACGTTCTTGTACAGTTTGCCGAGGAAATCCTTGGCCTTCGCTTCGCTGCCGCCCGGCTGGCGCAGCGCGTAGCCCCACGCTGCCAGGTGGTTCCAGCGGGCGCCGCCCGAGGTTTTCGGGTTCGGCGTGATCACGGACACGCCCGACTTGATCAGGTCATTCCAGTCCTTGATGCCTTTCGGGTTGCCCTTGCGCACCAGGAAGACGATGGTCGAGGTGTAAGGCGAGCTGTTGTGCGTCAAGCGCTTTTGCCAGTCGGCCGCCAGCAGCTTGTGCTCGGCCAGGGCGTCGATGTCGTAGGCCAGGGCCAACGTCACCACATCGGCTTCCAGGCCGTCGATGACGGCGCGCGCCTGCTTGCCGGAACCGCCGTGCGATTGCTTGATCTTGACGTTGTCGCCCGTCTTGCCTTTCCATTCCTTGGCAAATGCCGTGTTCACATCCTGGTACAGCTCGCGCGTCGGGTCGTACGACACATTGAGCAGGGTGATATCGGCAGCCTGCGCCGTTTGCAGGAGGGCAAACGCGCTGATGGCGGCGGCAATGATGATTTTTTTCGACAGCATCTAAGATCCCCGTGTGGTTGAACTTTCAGAGCCACCAGATTACGGCGCCGCGGCCGCAAAGAGAACGAAGCGTTTCGCCGTTTGATATACATTTTTCGCATATGGACGGCGCGCAACGGGGATAAAGCAGTTAATAAAAGCGGTTGAACAGGACCACGGACCAGGTGGCGAAGGCCAGGATGCAGGTAAGCAGCACGGCGGCGCTGCCGAAGTCCTTGGCATTTTTCGACAGTGGATGGCGCTCCAGCGAGATGCGGTCGACCACGGCTTCCAGCGCCGAGTTGATGAGTTCGACGATCAGCACCAGCAGCAGCACGCCGATCAGCACGAGTTTTTCAAAGGCGGAGATGCGCAGCAGCAAGGCGATGACCGTGCCGACGACGAACAGGCCCAGTTCCTGGCGGAATGCGTGTTCATGGCGCCAGGCCGCCTTCAAGCCGTCCAGCGAGTAAAAAAAGGCAGCAAAAATGCGCTTCAGGCCGCTCTTGCTCTTGAATTCATTTACGGGTTGCATGGTTTTCCAGGGTGAGGCACGGGTGCAGTAAGGCCATTATGACGGCCGACATAGGGATTGTGACAATTTTTTCGCCGATTATCTCGGAACATTTCACTATTTTTTCACATCATGGTATAAAGATGCATGAATACTGCATTGCACCAAATCCATCATGAAAATTGAACCGGTCGCAGCTCCCAAGACGACGATCCAGGTGATCGAGCGCATGGTTGCCCTGCTCGATGCCCTGGCGAAATATTCTGACCCTGTCAGCCTGAAGGAATTGTCCAAGGTATCCGGGCTGCACCCCTCGACGGCACACCGCATCCTCAACGACATGGTGCTGACGCGCTTTGTCGACCGCATCGAACCGGGCACCTACCGCCTGGGCATGCGCCTGCTGGAACTGGGCAATGTGGTGAAAAGCCGCCTCAGCGTGCGCGAAGCGGCGCTGGATTTCATGCGCCAGCTGCACAAGAAAACCCAGCAGACCATCAACCTGTCCGTGCGCCAGGGCGACGAGATCGTCTACATCGACCGCGCCTTTTCCGAGCGCTCGGGCATGCAGGTGGTGCGCGCCATCGGCGGGCGCGGCCCGCTGCACCTGACGTCGACCGGTAAACTGTTCCTGTCCGTGGACGAGCCGAAGGCCATCCGCGCCTACGCCACGCGCACGGGCCTGGCCGGGCACAACAAGAATTCCATCACGGATCTGCAGAAACTCGAACGCGAGCTGAGCCTGGTGCGCGAACGCGGCTATGCGCGCGACAACGAGGAGCTGGAACTGGGCGTGCGCTGCATGGCCGCCGGCATCCGCGACGACTCAGGCAAGCTGATCGCGGGCCTGTCGATCTCGGCGCCGGCCGACCGCCTGCAGGATGAGTGGCTGGTGGACCTGGTGGAAACGGCGAACCAGATTTCCGTCACATTGGGTTATATCCCGCAAGACTGAGAACGCCTGACCAAACCTGCTGCGCGGCGCGCCTTGCGGCCTGCGATGCTCACTGGCTCGGCGCCCCCGCACGGAGTACGGTTGCGCTTCTTAGCCACAAATCACGACCGCTCGCAACGGTGTTGTCAGGCGTCGCGACGACAACTTTCTGCATTAACCACCAGGCAAGCTCATGTTGGATGGTTTCAAGGCTTCCAGCCACTTGCGCATGCGGCCCGCGTCGGCCGTACGCGACTGTTTCCCTTTGGAATCGAGGAAGACCATGATCACGGCCCGTCCTTCGATGACGGCCTGCATCATCAGGCAGCGTCCCGCCTCATTGATGAACCCCGTCTTCTGCAAGCCGATTTCCCAGCCCGGATTGGCCACCAGGTGATTCGTATTGCCGAACTGCATGGGCTGGCCGCTCGCTTCCACGATAGCTTTCGGGTCCGTCGAATACTGGCGCAGCAGCGGCTGCTGGAAGGCGGCCATGGCCAGCTTGCCCAGGTCGCGCGCGCTGGCCACGTTCATTTTCGACAGGCCGCTGGAATCGACGTAATGCGTATCCATCATGCCCAGCTGGCGCGCCTTGCTGTTCATGGCGTCGACGAAGGCGGGCAAGCCGCCCGGATAATTGCGGCCCAGGGCCGAGGCGGCGCGGTTTTCCGAGCTCATCAGGGCGATGTGCAGCATGTTGCCACGTGTTAATTGCGAGCCCACCTTCAGGCGCGAACTGCTGAACTTGGCGCGATCGACGTCGTCGTCCGTGATCGTCAGCACTTCATCCATGTCCTGGCGCGCTTCGACCACCACCAGGCCCGTCATCATCTTGGTGATGGAAGCGATGGGCAGGGCCACGTTGGAATTCTTTTCAAACAGCACTTCCGAATTGGCCTGGTCCAGCACCAGCGCCACGCTGGACTTGAGGTCGAGCGGATCGCGCGTCAGGTTCAGGCCCGCCAGGTCGCCCATGGTGGGCATAGGCGCGGCCATGGGTACGGCCACGCTGCTGACTTTCTGGTAGATGACCTTGCGCTTGCCGCGCACCATGACGACCCGGCGCACGGTCTTTTCGCGCGGCGCGGCCGTCGTGCCCTTGCGCAGCACGACTTTGACTTTCTTGGTTGTGTGTTTCTTGGAGGCTGAGGATTTGCCGTTTGCTTCCTTGGCGTGCACGGCCGCAGCCGGCGCCAGCGCAAACAGCAGGGAAGCCAGGACACCCAGCGCAAGTTTAAACTTAGCCATTCGATAATTCCCCGTGAAGCTGTTGCCTTATTGCAGTGTAGCGAAATGCAGAGTAATCGCAAGCCAATTTAACAGTTAGGACAGTATTTATTGCAGCAATGAAATACAAATCGTTGGTGGCGAGCAAACAAGCCCATCCTTGATTCCCTGTTTACTTGTGCAAATCGCTATAGATAACTAAGTGGCAATGAATTTAACAAAGCCGGCCAGCGGCTCGCGTTCCGTGCTCAGGCGGTTCTCGACCCTGTCCGGGTCGGCATGGCCGAGGGCCATGCCGCACACCACCATTTCGCTGGCGGGCAGGTCCAGTTCCTCGCGGATGATGTCATGGTAATGGATGAAGGCCGCCTGCGGGCAGGTGTCGAGTCCCCGCGCGCGCGCCGCCAGCATGATGTTCTGCAAGAACATGCCGTAGTCGAGCCAGGACCCCTGCTCCAGCACCCGTTCGATGGTGAAGATCAGGCCGACGGGCGCGTCGAAGAACTGGAAATTGCGCCCGTGCTGGGCCGCCATGCCGGCCGTGTCGCCCCGCTGCAGGCCCAGCAGCTGATACAGGTCCAGGCCGATCTTGCGGCGGCGCGCGATGAACGGCGCCGTCCACTGCCGCGGGTAATAGGTGTACGACGCCGTGCGGGCGGGCGCATCGGGCGCCGCCGGCGCCTCGTAGGCATCGAGGATGCGGCGCGACAGGCGCAACCGCGCCTCGCCCGACAGCACATACACTTTCCATGGCTGCATGTTGGCGCCCGAGGGCGCGCGCGCCGCCACTTCCAGGATGCGCGCGATGTCATCCTGCGCCACGGGCGTGGGCAAGAAGGCGCGGATAGAGCGGCGCGACAGGATGGCCGCATCGACGGCTTGCTGCGTCGACGGTGTTTCGAATGCTTGCTTGCTCACTACCCTGCTCTCCTGCTTGTTTCTTTATTTTTTAACCACGAACACCACGCCGACGACGGCCACCAGCATGCCGGCGATGCCCAGCATATTAAATGCTTCGCCAAACATCAGCCAGGCCATGACGGCCGTCGTGGGCGGCGTCAGGTACAGCAGGCCCGTCACTTTCGTGGCGTCGCTGCGGCGGATCAGGGCGAACAGCAGGAAGATGGCGCCGATGGACAGCACGAGCACCGACCACAGCAAGGCGCCGATGAAATTCGCCGTCCATTGCACATTGCTGAACTGCCAATCCAGGCCTTCGTAATACAGGGCGAACGGCAACACCACGACGATGGAGGCGGCAAACTGCACCACCGTGCCGGTGCGCAAGTCGAACTGGGGGCAGTGGCGTTTTTGATACATGGTGCCGGCCGTCATGGACAGCAGGGCAAACACGCACAGCAGCACGCTTTCCACCGTCAGGCCCACGAGGTTGATCTTCGCGTACACGACCAGGGCCACGCCCAGCAGGCCGAAAACCAGGCCCAGCCACTGGCGCGGCCGCACGGATTCGCCGATCAGCGGCGCGGCGCAGGCCGTCAGCACGGGCTGCATGCCGACGATGAGGGCACTCAAGCCCGCCGGCATGCCCAGCTTGATGGCGCACCAGACGCCGGCCAGGTAGCCGGCCTGCATCAGGATGCCGGCCACGGCGATCTGGCGGAACTGTCCCACGGGCCACGGCGCGCGCAACAACAGCACCAGCGGCAGCAGGATCACCAGCACGCCCAGGAAGCGCAGCAGCAGAAAGGTCAGCGGCGGCGCATATGGCAGGCCGAACTTGGCGACGATAAAACCTGTGCTCCATAACAACACGAAGAAAGCGGGCAAGGCCATCGGCGCCAGGGCGGCCAGGAAAGGAGCTTTGCCGCTGGCGCCAGCCGCGGCGGGAAGATTGGACATGGTATCAACTCGGGAAACGGGGTCGGCACCGGGGCGCTGCGCCAGTGCGGGAGGCAAAGTCTAGCATGCTGCGCCGCACCCGTCCCGAAAGGCGGGGAAATAACGGTTGAGGCTTAAACCATTAACACGCAGAAATCAAATATTTCTCTTTAGAAACAATGGTTTTTGATGCAAATCTATTCAATTGTTGCATCGCACAAGATTCGCTTGACTTCATTTTTTTTAACCGTAGAATAGGGTTTGTTGCGTTGCACAATTCTTGTTCAGCTTGAAAAATTTAGATTCACCTGCTTTCCCAAACGGTACACGCAGCATCAAATTAACCAGATTTCGATTTTTTGGAGATTTATATGTTTTCAATTCCTGAGCAGTTTTCGTCCGCTACCAAAGCCAACCTGGAAGCCCAATTCGCCCTGTTCTCGTCGCTGACGGGCAAGGCCTTCGAAGGCATCGAAAAGATCGTCGAACTGAACCTGACCGCTGCCAAGGCAACGCTGGAAGAATCGACGGCCGCCGCCAAGCAATTACTGTCGGCAAAAGACCCACAAGAATTCTTTTCGCTGAGCGCTGCGCAAGCCCAGCCTAGCGCCGAAAAAGCCATCGCCTACGGCCGTCACCTGGCAGCCATCACGTCGGGCACCCAGGCCGAGTTCAGCAAGGCAGCCGAGTCGCAAATCGCTGAAACCAACCGCAAGGTCATCTCGCTGGTGGAAGAAGTGACGAAGAACGCGCCAGCCGGCTCGGAAAACGCCGTCGCCATCCTGAAAACGGCCATCGGCAACGCCAATGCAGGCTACGAGCAATTCTCGAAAACCAGCAAGCAAGCCGTCGAAGCCATCGAAGCGAACCTGGCATCGGCCGTGAACCAGTTCACGCAAGCGGCTGAAAAAGTCGTGCCGCGCGCTGCCGCCAAGTAATTGCCAGCAAGGAGCGCCACGGCGCTCCCGTCTCACCAGCTCCTCCAGGCATCCATCCCGCTTCTCCCCCCACGGATGCCATTATGCCCCGGCCCAGCCGGGGCATTTTTTATGCGCGCTTGCTTTATTCGCCCAGATACGCCGCCTTCACGCGCGGATCGTCGAGCATGTCGGCCGCATTGCCGCCCATGGTCACCAGGCCGGAATCCATCACGTAGCCGCGGTGCGCCGCCTGCAGGGCCAGGCGGGCATTCTGCTCGACGAGCAGGATGGTGATGCCTTCGGACGACACCCTGCGGATGACCTCGAAGATCTTTTCCACCATGATGGGTGACAGGCCCATCGACGGCTCGTCGAGCAGCAGCAGCTTCGGGTGGCACATCAGGGCGCGCGCCATGGCCAGCATCTGCTGCTCGCCGCCCGACAGGGTGCCGGCCATCTGCGCCGCCCGCTCCTTCAGGCGGGGAAAGACGTCGAACCACTTGGCGATATCGTCCTCGACGCCCGCCTTGTCCGTGCGCGTGTAGGCGCCCATCATGAGGTTTTCACGGATCGACATGCGGGTAAACACGCCCCGCCCTTCCGGCACCATGGCCAGCTTCCGTTCCACCAGGTGGAACGATTTCGAGCCCTTCAGCGATTCGCCCAGGTAGCTGATCGTGCCGTCGACCTTGCATGCAGGCAAGGTGCCCGTGATGGCTTTCAACGTCGTCGTCTTGCCGGCGCCGTTCGCGCCGATCAGCGCGATCAGTTCGCCCTCGTTGACTTCCAGGTCGATGCCTTTTACCGCCTTGATGCCGCCGTAGGCCACGTGCAGGCCCGCCACCTTCAATACATTGCTCATGCGTGCGATCCCCCCAGGTAAGCCTCGATGACGGCCGGGTTTTGCTGTATTTCGGCCGGCAAGCCTTCGGCGATGCGCTTGCCATATTCGAGTACCGTGATGCGGTCGCACAGCCCCATCATCAGTTTCACGTCGTGCTCGATCAAGAGCACGGTCTTTCCTTCCGCCTTGATTTTCACCAGCAGCTCGCGCAGGGCCAGCTTTTCCGTCGCGTTCATGCCGGCCGCCGGCTCGTCCAGGGCCAGCAGGGTCGGGTCGGTGGCCAGCGCGCGGGCGATTTCCAGGCGCCGCTGGTCGCCATACGACAGGAAACGGGCCGTGCGGTTGGCGAACTGGGCAATGCCGACGAAATCGAGCAGTTCCATGGCGCGCCGGCGGATGGACGCCTCTTCCTCGCGCGCCGCCTTGTGGCGGAAGATGGCGCCGAACACGCCCTGGTGCGAGCGCACGTGGCGCCCCACCATGACGTTTTCCAGCGCCGTCATGTCGCCGAACAGCCGGATGTTCTGGAAAGTGCGGGCGATGCCCGCCTTGGCCACCTTGTGCGGCGCGGACGGCGAATACGGCTTGCCGGCCAGCTCGAAAGTGCCCGTGTCGGGCTGGTACAGGCCGGTGATGACATTGAAAAACGTCGTCTTGCCGGCGCCGTTCGGCCCGATCAAGCCGTAGATCTGGCCTTGCTTGATGGTAATGCCCACGTCGGTGAGCGCCTGCAGGCCGCCGAAACGCTTGTTCACGCCAGCGATATTGAGAATGATCTGTTCGCTCATGGTCTTCCTCGTCCTCAGGCTAGGCGGACACGACGCCGGTGGATTTGCCCGGCTGGTCGACGTCGTGGTCGGGCCGGTCTTCGTGCTTCGGTGCCGGCCACAAGCCGGCCGGACGGTTGAGCATGATCAACACCATGGCCAGGCCGTACAGCAGCTGGCGCAGCACTTCCGCCTCGATCACCACGTGGCCGAACAGCGCCTGCTGGGCCGGTTCGACCACGTGGCGCAGCACTTCCGGGATCGAGGCGAGGATGACGCCGCCGAGAATCACGCCGGGAATATGCCCGATGCCGCCCAGCACCACCATGGCCAGCACGGCGATCGATTCCGTCAGCGAGAACGATTCCGGCGAGACAAAGCCCTGGAAGGACGCGAACATGGCGCCGGCCACGCCGCCGAACGACGCGCCCATGGAAAAGGCCAGCAATTTCACGTTGCGTGTGTTGATGCCCATGGCCTTGGCGGCGATCTCGTCCTCGCGGATGGCCACCCAGGCGCGGCCCAGGCGCGAATGCTGCAGGCGCTTGGTGACGAACACAACAGCGATGCACAGGAAGAGGAACAAAAAGTAATACGCATTCACGGACGGCATGGAAAAGCCGCCCAGCATCACCGTGCTGTTGCTGCCCGCCTCGCCCGCCAGGTTGACGCCGAAGATGCGGATGGGGTCGATCAAATTGATGCCTTGCGGGCCATTCGTGAAGTTGATCGGATCGTTCAGATTGTTCATGAAGATGCGGATGATCTCGCCAAAGCCCAGGGTCACGATGGCGAGATAGTCGCCGCGCAGTTTGAGCGTGGGCGCGCCCAGCAGGGCGCCGAAAAATCCCGCCACGGCGGCGGCCAGGGGCACGATGGCCCAGATCGACAGATGGATGCCGTTTTCGCGGATTTCCGGCCCCATCAGGTGCACCAGGGACTCGCCCAGCGCGGGATACTGGTTCACCACGGATTCGAGCAGGATGGCGAACTGGGGCGACGCCAGCAGGGCCGTCAGGTAGGCGCCCACGGCATAGAAGGCGATGTAGCCCAGGTCGAGCAGGCCGGCGAAGCCGACGACGATGTTCAAGCCCAGGGCCAGCATGATGTACAGCAAGGCCATGTCGATGATGCGCACCCATGAATTGCCGAACTGCGCGGCAAAAAACGGGAACACCACCAGCAGCGCGGCCAGGCCCAGCATGCCGGCGTAGGCCTTGGTCGGATTTTTCTTAGCGTCGAAATCGAGTAGTGCCATGATTTAATCTCCCAGTATCACATCAGGCACGGTCGGCCACGCGTTCGCCCATGATGCCGGACGGGCGCAGGGTCAGCACGATGATCAGCACGACGAAGGCAAAGATATCCTGGTAGTGGCTGCCCAGGAAGCCGCCCGTGATGTCGCCGATGTAGCCGGCGCCCAGGCTCTCGATAATCCCCAACAAGATACCGCCCAGCATGGCGCCATAGATATTGCCGATGCCGCCCAGCACGGCCGCGCAGAACGCCTTCAGGCCGGGGATGGCGCCCATGGAAAACTGGATGGACGCATAGTTGGCCCCCCACATGACGCCGGCCACGGCCGCCAGCGCCGCGCCGATGGCGAAGGTGGCGACGATGACCTTGTCGGAATCGACGCCCATCAGGCCCGCCACGCGGGGGTTTTCCGCCGTGGCGCGCATGGCGCGGCCCATGCGGGTTTTTTCCACCAGCAAGACCAAGCCCCCCATGGACAGCGCGGCCAGGGCCAGCAGCAGCACTTGCGTCTGTGAAATGACGGCGCCGCCAATATTGATGGGGTCGGTCGACAGCAATTGGGGGAAAGGCAGGGGATTGCGCGTCCAGATCATCATGGCAAAGGTTTGCAGCAGGATGGACACGCCGATGGCGGTAATCAGGGGGGCGAGGCGGGGGGCGTTGCGCAGGCGGCGGTAGGCGACCCGCTCGATGAGGATGTTGACCAGGATACACACGGGAATGGCGCCGAGGATGGCCGTGGCCAGTTTCAAATAGCCGGGCCAGTCCGGCACGTAAATGCCCAGCAGCTTGAGGATGGTCAAGCCCACCATGGCGCCGATCATCAGCACGTCGCCGTGGGCGAAGTTGATCAGGTTCAAGACGCCGTACACCATCGTGTAACCGAGGGCCACCAAGGCATACATGCTGCCCAGCACCAGGCCGTTGATGATTTGCTGGATGAAGGTATCCATGGTCAGATTGCCCTATCAAATCTACATTGTCGGGAACAACTTCCGCCGGAACACATGCCGCTGATACAAAAACGGCACCGGAGGAAAAATTCCTGCAGTGCCATCCCTGGACCGTTCTCACCAGCATGGTGCACGCACTCAAAACGGGCGTGCCCCTGCTTAGTCATAACGACAACATATTCAAGCTTGAGGCAATCATAACGATCTTTTGCAAAAACTAAGCTTGGAATAAATCAATCATTTCCGAATTAAATTCGGTTTTGAGGTCACTATTTCATCGATACCCGGTCGCCCTACCGGCTCAGGCGACGTCTCGCTTGATGCCGTCGAGGCCTTTCGGCATCGGGAAGGTGACGGCTTCCTGCACGCCATCGAGCGGGCGCACGCTCTTCACGCCGCACTCTTTCAGGCGGTCGATGACGGCCTGCACCAGCACCTCGGGCGCCGAGGCGCCGGCCGTCACACCCACGCGCAGCTTGCCTTCCAGCCAGGCCGGGTCGATTTGCGAGGCATTGTCGACCATGTAGGCAGGCGTGCCCATCTTCTCGGCCACTTCGCGCAGGCGGTTCGAATTCGAGCTGTTCGGGCTGCCCACGACGATCACCAGTTCCACCTGCGGCGCCATGAATTTCACGGCTTCCTGGCGGTTGGTGGTGGCGTAGCAGATGTCGCCTTTTTTCGGTTCCGCGATGTTCGGATATTTCTGTTTCAGGGCCTCGATAATGTCGCGAGTGTCGTCAACTGACAACGTTGTCTGCGAGACATAGGCCACGCTGTCGGGATTGACGACCTGCAATTTCGCCACATCATCGAGCGTTTCCACCAGGTGCATGCCCATGTCGGCCTGGCCCATCGTGCCTTCCACCTCGGGGTGGCCATCGTGGCCGATCATGATGATCTCGCGCCCTTCGCGGCGCATCTTGCCCACTTCCATGTGCACCTTGGTGACGAGGGGGCAGGTGGCGTCAAAGATGCTCAGGCCGCGCGCTTCCGCCTCGGCGCGCACGGCTTTCGACACGCCATGGGCGGAAAACACGAGCGTATTGCCGGCCGGTACATCATCGAGGTCATCGATGAAGATGGCGCCCTTGTTGCGCAGGTCGGCCACCACGTAGGCGTTGTGGACGATTTCATGGCGCACGTAGATCGGCGCGCCAAATTGTTGCAAGGCGCGTTCGACGATTTCGATCGCGCGGTCGACGCCGGCGCAAAAACCGCGGGGCTGGGCCAGTAACAGTTCCTTATCCATCGCTACTCCTTCTTTACAGGACCGAGATGAGCTTGACTTCAAAGCGCAGCGGCTGGCCCGCCAGCGGATGATTGAAGTCGAACAGGGCCGAATCGTCGCGCATTTCGCGCAGCACGCCGGCAAAGCGGCCGCCGCCCGGGGCGGCGAAATCGACCAGGTCGCCGATCTTGTAGTCGGCGCCCGGCACGGAGTTTTCGTCCAGGGTGGCGCGCGAGACAGACTGCACCAGCTCGGGATTGCGCTCGCCGAAGCCTTCGCCGGCGGCCAGCTCGAAGGTCTGGTGCGTGCCTTCAGGCAAGCCCAGCAAACGCTGCTCGAGGAACGGCGCCAGCTGGCCCTGTCCCAGCATCAAGGTCGCGGGATTGCCGCTGAAGGTCGTGACAATATCAGTACCGTCAACAGTAGCAAGACGATAATGCAGGGTGAGGTAAGCCGCTTCGGTGACGACTGCTGGTTGCTCGTTGGACATAGTGAGTTTTCAAGTAGCTGATGCAAAACGATATTGTAAGCCACACTGGCCGCGCCTGCCCCATGGCATCGTCAAAGAACGGCGCGTGCGCACACAAGAAGGGGAAAAGGAAGCGGCAGGCGCGTCTGGGCGCCCGCCCGCAGGGATGGGATCAGGATCAGTTGGCGGCAGTCTCGGCCACGTTCGGCAGGCTGTCGAGCAAGGCGGCCACGTCCTGGCGCGTTTCGCTGGAAAAACCCATCTGCGCCGTCACGTTGATCTTGCTATCGGCATCCTGCGTGGCCGCGAAGCTGGCAATGCCCAGCGCGCGCTCGAACAGGATCACCTTCTTGCCGCTGTTCAAATCGGTGGCCGATATCTTGCCCAGCCCGCCTTCCTGCGAGACGAGGATAGGCCGTCCCGGCACATTGAACCAGTTAATGCGCCAGAAATAATGGCTCATATTGCGCGTGCCGTTCGCCTCGTAGGCGCTTTCAAACGAGTCCATCTGCGCGCACTTGGCAACAAAGTAATTTTTTTGCTTGCACGCACTCATCACCTGCACCTGCTTGCTTTCCAGCGAGATATTCACTGGCACCAGGCGGTTGTCCTGGATGTTGAGCAGCGCATAATCCTCTTTCTTGGTCATGCCCACGGTGGCGCCCAGCGACTGCACCGCGCTGAACAGGCCGGCCAGGGAGCCGCCGCCTTGCGTGCCGTTCGAGGTGGGTGTGCGTTCGAGCAGGATGTAGCCCGTATTGGCGATGTCACCATTTTGCAGGGCGGCAATAGAAAACGCTTCCGGCGCGATGATGTTCGTCGTGCCGTTGCCGGGGATATAGCGGAAGCCCGTGTTGTCGCGGGCGATCACGAAGCCGCGCGACGACGGGATCAGGCGGTAGCCATTGAACTTCTTGCCCGTCACCGTGGTGAGCTGCCACAAGGCCCCCTGCTTTTGCGCCGTGGCGATGGTGATCGGCTCGGCACTGGAGAGGGCGCGGCCGGTTTTCAGCACATACTCGCCCGGACTGGTTTCCGCCAGATATGTAAAATCGCCCGACTGGGCATCAAAACCGTAGCTCGTGATCTTGCCTTCCGGATCGATGTAACGCTGGCCATTGATGGCGAAGCCGTCGCGGAAGCGCTCGAACTGCACGCCGTGCGTCAGTACCGGAAACTGCTTGAACGCGGCGGCCAGGTCTGCATCGCTGCGTTGCGGCAGCGCCGTGGCCGGCGCCGCCTGCGGCGCCACGCCCTGCGCCTGCAAGGCACGCCCCATTTGCTGCTGTAACAACATATTCAGCACCTGCTTTTGCTGCTCGGGCGTCAGCGCATCCAGGTTTTGCGCCAGCACGGGCTGTGCAGACATCAAGGTGGCAAAGATCAGGGCGAGGCTTTTTTTCATGAGAGTCGATGGATGAGGAAGGTCAAGGTTGCAGCCCGACGGCACTGCCCGGCATGGCACCAACGGCAGTCACGCAAGCGTGGCCAAATTGGCAATGGGCATTATCATAAGTCATCCATGAGTAAATTGCCAATTGGAAATAAAACACGCTCCATGGCAACTTATACCTGGGCCGTGCCGGTGTGCCCGCGGCAGCGCGCCAGCCGATAGTTAGGTCCATATCAGTACCGCGCGCCGCGCCGTGGCGATAATGCAGTGTAAGGCGGGCGGTGACGGCGCCGGCCATGGCCTGCCCGCATGGCGCGGGACGAAGGAGTGCAGCATGGGTATCAAGGACTGGCCCGCCGGCGAGCGGCCGCGCGAACGCCTGATCGAGGATGGTGCGCAGTCGCTGTCGGACGCGGAATTGCTGGCCGTGTTCCTGCGCACTGGCGTGCGCGGCAAGAGCGCCGTGCAGCTGGCGCGCGATACGGTCGAACACTTCGGCTCCCTGCGCGGCCTGTTCGGCGCCAGTCTCGTGAGTTTTTCCGCCGTGCACGGCATGGGCAGCGCCAAGTTTGCCCAGCTGCAAGCGGTGATGGAACTTGCGCGGCGCGCCATCATCGAGGACTTGCAGGCAGGCCAGGCCCTCAATTCGCCGCACGCCGTGAAAGACTACCTGCGCCTGACCCTGGGCAATCTGGCGCATGAAGCGTTTCACGTGTTGTTTTTGGACGTCAAGAACCGCCTGATCACGACGCAGGAAATGTTTCGCGGCACCCTCACCCACACCAGCGTGTATCCGCGCGAAGTGGTGAAACAGGCGCTGCTGCACAACGCGGCCAGCGTCATGCTGGCCCATAACCACCCGTCCGGCACGCCCGAACCGAGCGAATCGGATTTATTGCTGACGCGCGCGCTGGTGCAAGCGTTGTCGCTGGTGGACGTGCGCATCCTCGACCATTTCGTCGTGGCCGGACGGCAAGTGCATTCCTTCGCGGAACACGGCCAGATCTAGGCCGGGACCGGCCTCACCGCAGTTAACCATGTGTAAACAAGGACATACGTGATGGCGCCGAGATGCTTATCTAACAGTAAACAGCGCTGCTTACCAGTGCCTTCCCCTATGAAGAAGGGGAAAAGTTAAATTGTTAAATTATTTCAATACAACATGACACAATTGTTTTTCGCAAGTCATTGATAAATCGGCTTATTTTGGATATACTCTCGTTTTTCCAATTTGGAATATCTTTAAGGAGTGCGCCATGGCACGTGTTTGCCAAGTCACTGGGAAGAAGCCGATGGTCGGCAACAATGTTTCCCATGCAAACAACAAAACCAAACGTCGTTTTTTGCCTAACTTGCAGAATCGTCGTATTTTTGTTGAATCTGAAAACCGCTGGGTCTCCCTGCGTTTGTCCAACGCCGGTCTGCGCGTCATCGATAAAGTCGGCATCGACGCCGTATTGGTCGATATGCGCGCTCGTGGCGAAAAAGTCTAATTAGCAGAATAAGGGAGCTATCATGGCAAAATCAGGCCGCGACAAAATCAAGTTAGAATCGACCGCCGGTACGGGTCACTTCTACACGACCACCAAAAACAAGCGTACGACGCCTGCGAAAATGGAGATCATGAAATTCGATCCTAAAGCACGCAAGCACGTAACGTACAAAGAAACCAAGATCAAGTAATTGATATTGTGTTCTGTAAAAAGAGCCGCTCCGATGAGCGGTTTTTTTTCGCCCTGATTTTCACCCCGCCGCTCTCCCCTTGTGCCGGGACGAAAAAAAGGCCCCGCATCGCGGAGCCCTGACTGGCAACTGCCCTGCTTAGGCGTAGCTGCGCAGGCGCAAGGAAAAGTCTTGCAGCGACTTGATGCCCGACGCTTCGGCGCGCGTGCACCAGTCTTGCAGCTTGTGCAGCAATTGCTCGCGCGTAAAGTGCGAACGTTCCCAGATGGCGCCCAGTTCCACGCGCATGTGGTGCATGGTTTCCAGTGCCTTGCTATGCTGGAACAATTCCGACAACTGCTCGTGGTGCGCATCGGCCAGCTTGCCCGGTTCGCGCTGCATCAGCTTGCGCGACGATTTCAGGAAGCGCTTTTCCAGCTCCGCCTTGTGCTTCAGGTGTTCCAGCTCTTCCTTCCAGGCATGCTTGATCGATTTCGCGTACTTGGCCATCACGTCGTAACGGTTGGCGATGACGGACTGCAAGGTCTCAAAGTCCGCTTCCATCTTGCCGTGCGAGAACTTCGGTGCCGGCGCCAGCTTTTTCACCTTGGCCAGGCCCAGCATTTCCAGGGCGCGGATGTACGCCCAGCCGATATCGATTTCGTACCATTTCGACGACAGCTTGGCCGAGGTCGCATAGGTATGGTGATTGTTGTGCAACTCTTCGCCACCGATCAGTATGCCGAAAGGAATGATGTTGGTGGCCGCGTCCGCGCAATCGTAGTTGCGATAGCCCCAGTAGTGACCGATGCCGTTGATGATGCCGGCCGCCGTAATCGGGATCCACATCATCTGCACGGCCCACACGGAAATGCCGATCACGCCGAACAGGATGAAATTGATGACGAACAGCGATACCACGCCCAGCCAGCTGTACTTGGTGTACAGGTTGCGCTCGATCCAGTCCGTCGGCGTGCCGTGGCCATATTTCGCCATGGTTTCCATGTTCTTTGATTCAGCGCGGTACAGCTCGGCACCTTCCCAGAAGACTTTCTTGATGCCGCGCGTCACGGGGCTGTGCGGATCTTCTTCCGTATCGCACTTGGCGTGATGCTTGCGGTGGATGGCGGCCCACTCCTTGGTGACCTGGCCCGTCGTCAGCCACAGCCAGAAACGGAAGAAATGGCTGGGAATCGCATGCAATTCCAGCGCCCGGTGCGCCTGGTGGCGGTGCAGGTAAATCGTGACGCTGGCGATGGTGATATGCGTGACCACCATGGTGTACAGGAAAACTTGCCATGCGGACAAATCGGTAATGCCAGTTGCCATGAACTGCAAAACGTCGTGTAAAACGGAACTCAATGTCATTACTACTACTCCAAGTGGACAGGGCATGCGCACGGTCGCTCCAGTCACCCTGGAGGTCCGGCAGAGTTAATTTTAGGCGTGATTGTACGCCCTAATGGGTGCGGTCAGGCAAAAACGGAGGCAGGCAGCGAGGTTAAGGCTGGGTGCCGGATGGCGCGGACTCACCCTCGGCGGCGCTGGCGAGCGGTGCCGGAGGCGTACCCACAATACGCAATTCGCGTTGCGGGAAAGGAACACTGACCTTGTGTTCCTGCAAGGTGCGCCAGATGGCGCGGTTCACGTTCGACTTCACGCCGCCCGTGCCGTTTTCCGGGTCCGCGATCCAGAAACCGATCTGCAGATCCAGGCCGTCGGCGCCGAAACGCACGAGCGTGGCCGATGGCGGCTTGCTTTGCGACACGCGCGGCACTCCGGCCGTGGCCGCTTCCAGCAAGGGGAAGATGGCATCGAGGTCCGTTTCGTAACCGACCGACACGGCCGTCGACAGCCAGACCATGCGATTCGTCAGCGACATGTTCTGCACGCCGCCGGAAATCAGCATTTCATTCGGCACGATGGATTCCACGCCATCGCCGCCCAGTAATACAGTATAGCGCGTATTGATCTGCGTCACCTTGCCCGTGAACTGGCCGACGGTGATCATGTCGCCGATGGTCAGGCTGCGGTCGAGCAGGATGATGAAGCCGGAGACAAAGTTGGCGGCAATCTTTTGCAGGCCAAAGCCCAGCGCCACGCCGAAGGCGCCGCCGAACACGGACAGCACCGTCAGGTCGATGCCCACCAGCGACAGGCTGACCAGCACGGACACGAGGATCAGCACGGCGCGGCCCATGCGCGACAGCACCACGCGCAGCGAGGTGTGCAAACCCTGCATTTTCATCAGGCGCTCGTCGAGCGAGGTGCCGGCCCACATGGCCAGCACCAGCAGCACGGCCACAGAAATAGCGGCTTGCAAGATGGCCGCGACGGACACCTTGTTGCGACCCAGCGGCACGACGATGCCTTCAAGGAAGGCATGCAATTCCGGCCACAGTCCCGTGATGTACAGGGCCATGCCGGCCCATACCACCACCGTGAAGATCTTTTCCAGCAGCAACATGGTGGGGCTGACCTCGCCATGACGGGCGAAGATGCGGCGCAGCACATAAAAGCCGAAGCGCACCAGGGCCATCGAGGTGCACAGGGGAATGGCAATGCTGAGCAGATTCACCGACTGGAACTTGGCCAGGAAGTGCTGCGCAATGCCCAGCAGCATGGCCGCCAGCACGGGCGTCAGGATGCGGATGAAACTGTCCGTGCGCTGCAGGGTCTCCGGGCTGGCCGGCGTGGCTGCCGCTTCGGCCCGCTTGTGCAGGAATTCGCGCAGCTGCCGCACCAGCAGCCAGCTCAGGGCCAGGCAGGCGACGATGGCCAGCGCCTGCCACAGGATGGCCGGTTGGCGGAAATCGTCGACAAAGTCGGTGATCAGGTTCAGCAGCGGGGTTTCAGTCATGGCGGAGGCGGTCCGGAAGGTGGGGCGGAGAGGTACGGATGGGGAATGATCCCGTGCCGCCAGGCGGGCTGGCGGCAGTGCGGCCGCCGCTGCGTGTTGCAGCGGCGGCCGTGACAGGCTTACTCGGCGGCTTCAGCGTCAACGTCGTCGGCCGGTTTTTCATCGGCGTAGACTTTTTTCGGCATGACCTTGCGCTCGAACACGGCGGCGAAGAAGCCGTCCGTCTGGTGCAAGTGCGGCAGCAACTTCAGGTAGTCGCCCATTTCCAGGTCGATCTTCTGCTCGGCCAGCACCTTGTGCATCGGCACCAGGCTGAAGTCGGGGTTGGCGGCCAGGAATTGCTCGGCGATCTGGTCGTTTTCTTCATTCAGGAAACTGCAGGTGGCGTACACCAGGCGGCCGCCGCCCTTGACCAGGCGCGCGGCGCCGGCCAGGATAGCTGCCTGCTTGGCCTGCAGTTCGACGATGGAATTGGGCTGCTGGCGCCATTTCACGTCGGGATTGCGGCGCAGGGTGCCCAGGCCGCTGCATGGGGCATCGACCAGCACGCGGTCGATCTTGCCGGCCAGGCGCTTGATCTTGGCATCGCGCTCATGCGCGATCTGCACCGGATGCACGTTCGACAGGCCGCTGCGGGCCATGCGCGGCTTGAGCTTGGCCAGACGCTTTTCCGACACGTCGAAGGCGTACAAGCGGCCCGTGTTGCGCATCAGCGCGCCCAGCGCCAGGGTCTTGCCGCCCGCGCCGGCACAGAAATCGACCACCATCTCGCCGCGCTTGGCGCCGACGATCTGCGACAGGATCTGGCTGCCTTCGTCCTGCACTTCGATGGCGCCGCTCTGGAACAAGGGCAGGTTTTGCAGCGAAGGCTTCTTGATCACGCGCAAGCCCAGCGGCGCGTAAGGCGTCGGCGTGCTGAGGATGGGCGCTTCGGCCAGGGCCAGCATCACGTCTTCGCGCGTGGCCTTGAGCGAATTGACGCGCAAGTCCAGCGGCGCCGGCGCGTTCAGCGCATCGGCCAGCTTCATGGTTTCCGCTTCGCCGAACTGGGCGATGAGCTTGTCGAACAGCCAGGTCGGCATGTTGGCGCGCATGTTCGCCGGCATCAGGCTGCGGTCGATCTGCGTGATGCGTTCCAGCCATTCCACTTCCTCTTCCGTCAGGCCGCCCAGCGAATCGGCGCCCACCGCTTCGGCCAGGCCGAGGATGGTCAAACGGCGCATGGTCGGGCCGCTGCCCGCTTCAGCGAAGTCCGTGAAGAACGATTTGTTGCGCAGCACGGCATAGATGCCTTCGGCGATGGCGCCCCGTTCGCGCGAACCGAGGCGCGGATGGTCGCGGAAATAGCGCGACAGGGTGGTATCGGCCGGGGCCGTGAAACGTAAAATTTCGCGCAATACTTCTTCAGCATTGGCAAGTATCGCTGGTGGCAATCTCATTGTTATTCTTCCTGTAATATTTTATTGAGGGTCCACGCGGACCTGGCCATGCTCGACCGACAGTTTATCGTCAATGAACAGGCGGATGGCGCGCGGGTAAAGCAGATGTTCCTGTACCAGCACGCGCGCCGATAAGCTGTCTTCCGTGTCGCCCGGCAAGACGGGGACTGTCGCGCTCGCCACGGCGGGGCCATGATCGAGCTCGGCAGTTACGAAATGCACGGTCGCGCCGTGTTCCGTCACGCCCGCCTCGAGCGCCTGGCGGTGCGTCGCCATGCCCGGGAACAGCGGCAGCAGCGACGGGTGGATATTGAGCATGCGCCCTGCGTAGTGTTCCACGAAGGGCGGCGTGAGGATGCGCATGAAACCGGCCAGCACGACCAGGTCGGGGGCAAAGCCGTCGATCACGGCTTGCAGCGCCGCATCGAACTGTTCGCGGCTGGCAAAATCCTTGTTGGCAACGACAGCGGTCGCTATCCCGTGTTCCGCAGCAAAAATCAGTCCCTGGGCATCGGCCCGGTTACTGATGACGGCGGCAATACGGGCAGGCCATTGCTCGGCTTGCGCCGCGCGCACGACCGCTTCCATGTTGCTGCCGCGTCCGGAAATGAGGATAACGATATTTTTCATAGCGCGCATTGTACCCGCTATGACGGTGCGAATCTAGAAAGGCCGGCATTATTGTTGCAGCGCACCATAGTGGCGCGGCGGTCGCGGCCACCAGAGCATGCGGCTCGCCACGCTGGCGCAGCGCTGATTTGACACTACCGCAAAGAGAGTAAGTATTTACTCGAACGAATAGAAGACGCGGAACGGGACTTTTTTCTCGGCCCAGTAGTCGGCCGCATCGCGGAACACGTCCAGCAGGATCTCGCGCGCTTCCTTGTCAAACTTTTGCGTATTGGGCAATTGCTCCAGCACCACCAGGAAGCCCGTCTGCGGACCGGCCTTGAACATGGTGTCCGTCAGGCACAGGCGCAGCGCATCGAAGTTCTTCGCCAGGTTTTTCGGAAACAGGAATGCTTCTGCAATAATGCCGATGACTTGTTGTTTGGTCTGCCCAGCGTTGCAATGCGCATATAAAAAGTGCTGCCCGAGACGGATCGCCTCGTCTTGTAATTCGGTCACGCGAAAGGCACGGATGGACTGGACAAGGTTGGGCGGCACGGTTAGTAACAAACTCATTTTTCCCTCAAATCGACCTGTTATGTATGGATTTTTTCTAGCTGCTCTTCTTATTGCATCCCCGCACGCGGGTCAATGCGCACGCGGTGATTCGATCTGTATCAACTTTTATGCGATTCAGTGCGATTTTATATAAGCCATACGCGTATTAGGGTAACGTGTTGTCCTGCATGAATCAACCCGAATATGATGTCAAACGCAAGATTTGTTACAAACCGCTGGTTTCAAGTCACTTCAACATCTTGTATCGATTGAAAGTGCATGTTACAGACTGTGGGGCAAGGGGCTTGGGCTGTTACATTTTGTTGCCACGCGAAACACAAGTATCGGCCCCGCGGGATTACTATAGCCCCAAGTTGTAAAAAATACCCTGAAAGATTCTCTACATAACGAGGTTAGAAATGAACTTGCAAGCCAAATTGATGATGTCAGCCCTTTGTATCGGTGCTTTGCCACTCGCCCAGGCCGCCGACTTTGAAGATTTCGGCAAGGTCGTGCGCGTCGTGCCGCAGGTGGAACAGATCAATCGTCCACGCCAGGAATGCCGTACGGAATACGTGCAGGTTCAGGCACCGCCGCAGCAGCGCAGCGCGGGCGGCTCCATCGTCGGCGGTATCGCCGGTGCCCTGCTGGGCAGCCAGGTGGGCGGCGGCAATGGCCGCACGGCTGCCGCGGCTGCCGGTGCGATCGCCGGTGCCGTCGTGGGCGACCGCGTCGACAACCAGAACAACTACCAGGGCGGCGTGCAGGAACAGGCCGTCAAGCAGTGCCGCCAGGTCGACCACTGGGAAAGCCGCAACACGGGCTACCAGGTCACCTACGACTACCGCGGCCGCAACTACACGAGCATCATGTCCTACGATCCGGGCGAACGCATCCGTCTGCGCGTGTCCATCGAGCCGGCTCAGCAGTAACGCCTGACACGAGCGGCTGCGCGTCGGCACAGGCGGCCAGCGACGCTACTGCCTGGCGTCGCGACACAGTAATTTAAAATGCCGGCCCCAGTCGTTCTCATGGGGCCGGCATTTTTTATGGCGCCCCGGCGCGGGCTATAATGCGGCACACTTTCAGGCCGCCTTATGCTTATCAAACGAAAATCCATCGAACAAGTCGAATCCTCGCGCCCCGCGCGCAAGCCCCGTTATGCCCCTGTCACCCTGTCGGAGATGGATGGCGTGCGCTATCTGCATTTCGGCACGGAATGGGTGCAGGGCGCCATGCGCATCCGCAAGCCGGACTGGCCGGAACTGGAATACGCGCAGCAGATGATGGCGTGGATGCTGTGGATCGAGCAGCCGCAGCGCCTCGCCCAGCTGGGCCTGGGCACGGCCGCGCTGACCAAGTTCTGCTACCGCCAGTTCCCGCAGGCGCAGGTGGAAGCCATCGAGCTGAACCCGTCCGTCATCGCCATCTGCGCCTCGATGTTCAAGCTGCCGCCCAATGACGAGCGCCTGCACGTGCGCGAAATGGATGCGCTCGACTACGTCAACGACGAAGCCAATCACGGCACCCTGGACGCCCTGCAGGTGGACCTGTACGACGCCACGGCGCGCGGTCCCGTGCTCGACAGCGCCGAATTCTATGCCGCCTGCTGCGCCTGCCTGGCACCGCACGGCATCATTACGGTGAACCTGTTCGGCGACCACCCCAGCTACGCAAAAAACATCAAGGCGATGAAGTTTGCGTTTGAACAGGTGATCTGCCTGCCGGAAGTGCATGATGGGAACGTGGTAGCGATCGCCTTCAAGAGCAAGGTGACGCTCGATGCCGAGGCGCAAGCCGCCCTGCTCGAGCGCGCCAAGCAGATCGTCGCCGACACCAAGCTGCCCGCCAAGAGCTGGGTCAAGGGCATCGTCAGCACCCTGTAAGCGCCGGCACGCCCACGCAGGCCGGTCGCCATGAAAGGCACCGGCTATGCCCGTCTCCCCTCCAGCCGACACGCCGCTGGCACTGCCGCAACTGCTGGCCTGGCTGCAGGAAGACGGCCTGCTCGACGCCGCGCAGGCGGACGCACTGCAGCGCCAGGCCGCCCTGCAGCCGATACCCGCCCTCCATCCGCTGTGCCATATTGCCCACGGCAGCCTCACGCTCGACGCCCTGTGCGCCTGGCTGGCGCAACGTGCCAGCCTGCCGTACATGCGCATCGATCCCCTGCACATCGATTTCAGCCAGGTAGCCGACGTGATGACGGCCGGCTATGCGGCCCGCTTCAACATCCTGCCCGTGGAGTGCACGCTTGACCGCATCGTCATCGCCACGGCCCAGCCGTATGCGCTGGCGTGGCAGGCGCAGCTGGGAAATCTTGCACCCCGCACGCTGCACCTGGCCATCGCCAATCCCGTGCACATCGCCGATGCCATCGCACAATTTTTCAGCCTCGCCAGTGCCGTCAAGGTGGCAAAACTGGCATCCACGCAAGACCTGGCGCTGCGCCAGAATGTCGAGCAGCTGGTGGAGCTGGGGCGCGGCAAGGCAAGCCTCGACGCCAACGACCAGCACGTCGTGCGCATCGTCGACTGGCTGTGGCAATACGCGTTTGCCCAGCGCGCCTCCGACATCCACCTGGAACCGAAGCGCGATGCGGGCCTGGTGCGCCTGCGCATCGACGGCATGCTGCACCAGGCCTACCACGTGCCGCCCGTGGTCCTGCTGGCCATGACAGCGCGCATCAAGTTGCTCGGGCGCATGGACGTGGTGGAAAAGCGCCGCCCGCAGGATGGCCGCATCAAGACGCGCAATGCGCAGGGCCAGGAAATCGAACTGCGCCTGTCGACCTTGCCCACGGCCTTCGGCGAAAAGCTCGTCATGCGCATCTTCGACCCGGAAGTCGCCATCCGCAGCCTAGCGGAGCTGGGCTTTCCGCCTGCCGATGCGCTGCGCTGGCAGCAACTGACGGCGCGCACGCACGGCATCGTGCTTGTGACGGGGCCCACCGGCTCGGGCAAGACCACCACCCTGTACAGCACCCTGAAGGCGCTGGCCGGCAGCAGCGTCAATGTGTGCACGGTGGAAGACCCCATCGAAATGGTGGAACCGGCCTTCAACCAGATGCAGGTGCAGACGCAGGCCGGCCTCGAACTGTCGTTCGCCGATGGCGTGCGGGCGCTGATGCGGCAGGACCCTGACATCATCATGGTGGGCGAGATCCGCGACCTGGCCACGGCCGAGATGGCCATCCAGGCGGCGCTGACGGGCCACCTGGTACTGTCGACCCTGCACACCAACGACGCCCCGTCTTCCGTCATGCGCCTGCTGGAACTGGGCGTGCCCGCCTACCTGCTGGAAGCGTGCCTGGCGGGCGTGCTGGCGCAGCGCCTGCTGCGCTGCCTGTGCCCCGACTGCAAGCGGCCGGACGGCGCGCCGGGCGAGGCGCAATGGCAGGACGTGGCCGGCGGCCAGCTGGCCCGGCCTGGCCAGGTCTATCGTCCCGTCGGCTGCCCGCAATGCCGGCACAGCGGCTACCGGGGCCGGGCCGGCATCTACGAACTGCTGGGCGTGACGGAGGCGTTCGCCCAGCTGATCCGCGCCGGCGCCGACGTGCACGCACTGCGCCGCCAGAGCCTCCTCGACGGCATGACGCCGCTGCGCCTCGCGGGCGCGCGCAAGGTCATCGACGGCACGACCAGCATCGAGGAAGTGCTCAAGCTCACGGCCGCCCTGCATTGAGGCATATTCATTTTCGTGCAGGAATGCTTTGCATTCTTTTTCAACTGATATATAATGCGGCCTCTTTCGGGTCGTTAGCTCAGCTGGTAGAGCAGCGGACTTTTAATCCGTTGGTCGCAGGTTCGAATCCCGCACGGCCTACCACGAATGCGCAGTACTAAAAAGCCAATCCTCCGGGATTGGCTTTTTTCGTTTCCGGCCCCCCCGGTTATACTGGCTCTTCATCCCGCCCGCCCTGAAAGCAACGCATGCAACTTGCCGCCGCCCTCCTCCTGGCCACCGCCGGCCTGTCCGCCCAGGCACAAACACCCATCGTGCTCGACGGCCAGTACAGCGTGCGCACGGATGAAATGAGCGTGCAGATCATCGGCGAGCGCGTCTGCTTCGCGCCCGACAAGGCGCAGTGGGGCCGCCTGCCCCGTCCGGCTGCCGCGCACGATGCGTGGTTCTGCTTTGCCAACGATGGCCAGGCGCGCCGCCTGCTGCGCGTGCCCGCGCGCCAGGCCGACAATTGCGGCTGGCAAGCACACGCCCGCATCGTCATCGATAGCTATCAAACCTATGGGGAACAGGGCGACGGCAACGACATGGCGCGCCTGGTCTCCGTCATCAAGGTGGCGCAGCCGAATGCCATCGCCTGCGAATAAACACTAGTCGAGTTCGTATTCGCGCAGATAGCGCCCGAACAGGTCGCCATCGGCCAGCGGACAGACAAAGCCCGCGCCCCAGTCGGCCAGCAGGAGCTGCTCCTTCAAGGGCAGCAGCAACAGTTGCGGCATGCCATCGCTGCACCACAGGTCGCACACGATGCCGCCCTCGTCCAGGCCGGCAAACAGGGTTTCCGTCGTGCCGGCGCCAAATGCCAGCACATTCTTGCATTCCACGCGGTAGCTGCTGTAGCCCGTATAGACGGCGCCATACGGCGGCAAGTCAGCGGCCAGCGCCAGGCGCAGCTGCTGCGCCGTGATGCCCAGCGCGGCCAGCGGCGACGGCGGCGCGGCGCGCACGTACATCTGCGTCCAGCCGGCGCCGCTGCGGTGCGCGTCGGCGAACGCTTCCTGCTCGCCCATCTGCGCCAGACAGTGCTGCAAATTATCCAGCGGCAAGAGTTCGATCTGGCAAAAATCATCTTCGTGGTAATAGGCCTCTCTCATGGCTCAGTTCCCCAGCAAATCTTGCAGTTGTGCATTGCGCCGCGCCGTCAGCAGGGCGGCCCACGTCTCGCCCGTCACGGATGGATAGCGCACGGCGCCAAAATTCATCCAGGCATCGCGGTACGCCAGCCACAGGCGCTGCGTGGCGCGGATGCCATCCTTGTCCACGGCGCCCGCATGGGTTTGCGCCGGCTTTTTCATGAGCTTGCCATAGATGGCGTTGAGCTCCTTGTCCAGCGCCGCCGCCTGTTCCTTGGACACGGGCGCAGGCAGCTTGCCCGCTTCGTACCCGCGCACATCCTGCGCCAGCAGGTCGAGTTCGGCCGTGCGGGCGGCGATGCTCAGGGCGGCGCGCGCCGTGCCGCTCAAATCCGTTTCATGGGCCCCGCGCGCATCGGCAAACTTGCTGGCCGCCGCCTGCAATTTTTGCAGCGCTGCCTGCGCCACGGCCGGCATGTCCGCACTGACTTTCTCCGTCGCCTGCGCGCGCACACGCTGTTTCTGGCGTGCATCGATGGCGCTGCACACGCCCATCATGTAGCCGCTCGTGATGTCGTCGCACAGGTCGATCAGGCCGCGCCCGCTGGCATTGATCTGTTGCAAGTGTTCGATGCGGCCCTGCATTTCGGCCGGCGCCGCGTCGATGCTGCACGCGTATTTCAGCGCCAGCAGCGGGTCCTTCTGCACGCCCTGCCCATTCTGGTACAGCATCATCAGTACGGCGCTGTTCTGCGTGGCCATCGCGCAATGACGCGCGGGACGCCAGTCGACCGGCTTGGGCGAGGACATACTCTTGGTATCGTAATACAGGTCCGTCGCCTGGCACTGCTGCATGGAAGCAACAGCCGAGGGCGCGGGCAGGTCGGCCGGCGGCGGTGCCGCATCCTTGGCCTTCAGGCAACTGGCATACCAGGCCGTGCTTTCCGCGTGACCCACGCCCATGGCGCTCGTATTCGGGTAGGGCGCGGGCGTGGCCGCGAAGCCGGGGGCGGCCAGCAGCGCGCCCGTCCCCAGCAAGAGCGTTTTCAATAAGGATAGACTAATTTTCATGGTGGGCCGGCGCCAGCGTGAGTAAAGCGGCAAGTTTAACTGATCAGGCATGGCCCACCCGCCCGCCAGGCGTGCGGCGGCCCGGTAAGTAACGGTTCATGGCCTTGGCAGCAGAGGAAACGATGGGCAATAATGTTGCTCGCAGTACTCTTTTTCAATTCTCCGGACCACGCCCATGACCTCACCCCGTCTTCGCCGTTCCCTCGGCTCGCTGCTGATCGCAGCGGCCTGCGCTTCGCTGGCCCACGCCGCCGATACGGCCGCCGCCGCACCTGTTGCCGCTACGCAAGCTGTCACCAAACACGCCATCACGCATGAAGACGTGTGGCTGATGAAACGCGTGGGCGCGCCCGTCGCCAGCCCGGACGGAAAGTGGGCCGTGTTTTCCGTTGTCGACAGCGCCTACGACAACAAGGACCAATGGTCGGACCTGTGGATCAAATCGCTGACCGACGACACCGCCGCACGCCGCCTGACCTATTCCAAGGGCGGCGAAGGCGCCGTAGCCTGGTCGCCGGACAGCCGCCAGCTCGTCTTCGTCGCCAAGCGCGACGGCGATGAGGCGGGCCAGATCTACCGTCTCGACGTGGCCAGCGGCGGCGAAGCGCAGCGCCTGACGTCGCTGACCCTCGGCGCGCGCACGCCGAAATGGAGCCCGGACGGCAAGCAGTTGCTCTTCATCAGCGACATCTATCCAGGCAACAAGACGGAAGCCGACGTCAAGCAGAGCGCGAAAGAGCGCAAGGAGCGCAAATACAGCGCCCGCTCGTATGAAACGACAGCGCCTCGCTATTTCGACAAATGGCTGACCGACAAGCAGGTGCGCCTGTTCGTCGTCGATGCCGAAACTGGCGCAGCCCCGCGCGACATCCTGTCGGGCACGCAACTGGCCGCCCTGCCGGGCTTTGGCGGCGGCCAGGGCGACGAGGGGCAATCGCTGGACGCCATCTGGACGCCCGATGGCAAGGCTGTCGTCTTCAACGCCGCCACCAACCGCGATGCGGCGCAGCGCGAAGCCGTCTACTCCCAGCTGTATCTGCTGCCCGTGGCCGGTGGCGAAGCGCAGCGCTTGACGCAGGACAAGTCCAGCTATGGCAGCCTGAAATTTTCTGCCGACGGCAAGACCCTGTTCGCCCTCAGCGACGCGCAGACGCCAGGCAAGGTGTATGACGTGAAACGCCTGGCCAGCTTTGCCTGGCCCATGAGCAGCCCGGCGCCGACCATCCTGACGGCCAAGCTGGACCGTTCAATTTCCCGCTACGTGCTGCCCGAAGGCGGCAAGCGCGTCATCTTCAGCTATGAATATGCGGGACTGGAAAAGCTGTACTCGATCGACGCCAGGGGCGGCGACGTGCGCGAGGAGCCATCCTTGCCGACGGGCAGCATCGGCTCGCTGAGCAGCGGTGGCAAGTCGCTCGTGGGCGTGTGGGAGTCGTCCATCAATCCGCCTGAAATCTATGCCTTCAACGGCAAGCAGCCGAAACGCCTGACGGCCTTCAACACGGAGAAAGCCAGCAAGATCGACTGGCAGGCGCCCGAGCATTTCTGGTTCACGACGGCCGATGGCCGCCAGATCCACAATATGCTCGTCAAGCCGGCAAACTTCGACCCGAACAAGAAATATCCGCTGTTTACCGTCATCCACGGCGGCGCGGCCAGCATGTGGCGCGACCAGTTCGTGCTGCGCTGGAACTATCATTTGCTGGCCAAGCCCGGCTATGTCGTGCTGCTGACGGACTACAAGGGTTCCACCGGCTACGGCGAGGAATTCGCGCGTTCCATCCAGTTCGACCCGCTGAAAGGCCCGGGCGACGAGATCAACCAGGGCGTCGACGAAGCCATCAAGAAATACCCGTTCATCGACAGCGCGAAACTGGCCGCCGGCGGCGCCAGCTATGGCGGCCACCTGGCCAACTGGCTGCAGGCGACCACCACGCGCTACAAGGCCATCGTCTCGCATGCGGGCGAAATGGACTTGATCATGCAGTGGGGCACCAGCGATGGCGGTTTCGGCCGTGAAACGAATGCAGGCGGCCCCGTCTGGTCGAACCTGCCCGTGTGGCGCGACCAAAGCCCCGTCATGCAAGCTGGCAACCACGAAAAAGGCACGGGTTTCACGACACCGATCCTGATCACCGTGGGCGAGCTCGACTACCGCGTGCCGGCCAACAATGCGCTCATGAACTTTGCCGTGCAGCAGCGCCTGAACGTGCCGGCCAAACTGCTGGTCTTCCCGGACGAAAACCACTGGATTTTGAAGGGCGAGAACAGCCGCTTCTTCTACAGCGAAGTAGAGGGCTGGCTCGCCAAATATCTCAAGTAAGAACACCACAGAACAGTCCATGGCGGCGTTGCATTGCCTGGTCGTACTATTCGTACTGCCTTCGGCAATGCGCCTTGCCCTGAACGTGTTCTGAGGCGTTCTTGGAACATGAAAAAGCCAGGCTCCGCCCATGCGGGCCTGGCTTTTTTCATGCGGGCTGGGCGGCGGGTGCGGCCGCCTTCTGGCGCCGGATCGCCAGCACCAGCAAGGCCGCCAGCAGGCAGGCGGTGCCGGCCGCGAACAGGGCCGGATTGTAGGTCAGCATCAGGGTGCGGATGCGGCCCGCGCCATACGCGGCCACGGCGGCGCCAAGCTGGTGGCCCGCGAAGATCCAGCCGAAGACCATGCCTGCCCGCTCCTTGCCGAAGGTGGCGCCCACCAGTTTGACGGTCGGCGGCACGGTGGCGATCCAGTCCAGGCCGTAGAACATGGCGAACAGGGACAGGCCGTACAGGGTGAATTCCGAGTACGGCAGCCAGAACAGCGACAGCCCCCGCAAGCCGTAATACCAGAACAGCAGCTTGCGGTTGTCATAGCGGTCCGACAGCCAGCCCGACAATATCGTGCCGAACAGGTCGAAGGCGCCCATCATGGCCAGCACGGAGGCGGCCGGCACGGCGGACAGGCCAGAGTCGCCGCACAGCGAGATGAAATGCGTCTGGATCAGGCCATTGGTGCTGAGGCCGCAGATGAAAAAGGTGCCGAACAGTATCCAGAAGGTACGGTTGGCCGCCACGCTGCGCAGGATCAAAAAAGGCGTGGCAAACGTCATCCTTGCCGCGGGAGGCACGCTCAAGGGCATGGCCGGGTCGGCGCCATACGGGCGCAAGGCCACGTCCTGCGGGCGGTTGCGCATGCACAGGAAGGCCAGCACGGCGACGATGGCGCAGCTGGCAAACACGGGCATGACGGCCGTGCGCCAGCCGTAGTGCTCGATCAGCCAGGCGCCCACGGGCAGGAACAGCAGCTGGCCCGTGGCCGAACTGGCCGTCAGCACGCCCACCACCAGGCCACGGTGCGTCTCGAACCAGCGGTTGGCCACCACGGCGCTCAGCACCAGCGCCGTCATGCCCGAGCCCAGGCCCAGCAGGATGCCCCACAAGGCCACCAGCTGCCAGAACTGCGTCATGCGCGTGGCCAGCAGCATGCCGGTGGCGATCAGCCCCAGGGCCACGCAAATGACGTTGCGCAAGCCGAAACGTTCCATGAGGATGGCGGCAAACGGCCCCATCAGCCCAAACAGCACGAAGCGCACGGCCAGGGCCGAGGAAATCTGTTCGGCATCCCAGCCGAACTCGCGGCTCAGCGGCTGCATCAGCGCCCCGGGCAAGCCCAGGGCGGCGGACGAGGTCAATGCAGTGAGGAAAGTGATGGCGACGATGATCCAGGCGAAGTGGATGCCGCGGCGCTCCAGCCATTGTGCGAAGGGATAGGAAAGCATGCTGTCCTCATGAGAAAAAGTGGATGCCGCCAGGCGGCCACGCCACGCGGATGGCGCAGCGGCTGCGGCGGGTTTTCCCCATGTTATATTATGATCGTCATTTATACAATCAAAAAAAACCGGCGCCACGTCGCGCGGCGCGGCGCCGGCCCCCGGTCCCGGTCCCGATCCCGGTCCCGGCTGCATCGTGTGTAAATCGGGGCCAGTCACGGCGTGATCGGCATGCGTCCCACCGGGACGCATGCCCCCCCCCCCCCGGCGGACCCGGCCCCATGGATTATTTCACCTTCAAGCCATTCTTCACGTCCGTCACGCCTTCCACGCCCCGCGCCAGGTCGCCCGCCTTCTTCACTTCAGTTTGCGATGGCACGAAACCGCTGAGCATGACGACGCCGTTCACCGTTTCCACATGCACATCGAGCGCTTTCAAGGTGGAATCCTTGACAAGGTCGGCCTTGATCTTGGTGGTGATGACGGAGTCGGACATGGCCGTCTTGGTGCTGCTGGCCGCATTGCGCGTCACGCAGGCGGCCTTGGCCGTCGCATCCATGGCATCGCAGTTTTCCTTCGTCGCGGCAGGCGGATTCTGCGCCACGTTGGTGCCGGCCCGCGCGCCCGTGTTCGCATCGGCCAGGGCAGCCGTTTTCGCCGCCTTGGCATCGTTCATGCACGTGGTTTTGTCGGCGCCCGTGCGGTCGCCGCACTTGGCCTTGGCCAGGTCGTACTCGGCATTGGCCACGTCCTTGCGCGCCTTAGACAGTTCGCGCGGCGTGTTGCGGTACTGGGCCACGGCATCCGAATCGGCCTTGGCGCGCGCCACCCTGGCTTCTTCCACGCAGACTTTCTTCGCGTTGCCGCTCTGGCTGTCGCAGGCGGCCTTGGCCTGCTTGTAATCGGCGGACGCCTTGTCCGTCAAGCTCTTGTACGAGGCATCCTGCGCATGCGCGGGCGTGGCGGCAAACAGGGCGCTGGCACTGGCGGCCAGCACGAGTGCGATCATTTTGTTCATGATGGTTCCTCTCTGGTTAGTTGATGCCCAGATTAGACCCCTGCCGGACGCAAAGCTCCGTGCGACAGCACACGCTGACCGGCCATCCATGGCGGAATTCATGGTTTATTTGTCGCTGCTCAAGCCCTGCCGCCACAATACTTGCGCCTGTTCAAATGGGGACCCAGGCCCATCGAACACCGCCCCATCGTCCGCCAGCGCCAGCCATGCCTGCGTGGCATGCGAGCCGCCCTGTGCCGCATCGCCGGCACGCACGCCGCGCATCCACGCCAGCACATCCTGGTACTGCCCGGGGTGGCGCCCATGCATCCACGCCAGCGCCACCAGGTCCGCATAGCCTTCCTCGCGGCGCGTTTCGCGCAGCTCCTGTTCCAGCTGTGCCAGCTTGCCCTGCTGCCGGCCCGACGGCTTGCCGGGCCGCTCGACAAAGCCGCGCGGCAAGGCATGCCAGTCGCCTTGCGCATAGCGCTGGCAATGCCCGATTTCATGCGCCGTCATCGCCTCGATCATGGCATCCTGGCGCGCGGGCGCCACGCCATGCAAGACACTCTGCGCCTGGGTATTGCCGCGCAGAGACAGCACCAGCTTGCAGCGCCCTGCGTCGTAGCCCAGCGCCAGCGGCACGGCGCCGGGCGCGTCCTGGGGCTGGACGATAATATCGATCGGCAAACCTTGCGCACGCGCAAACGCGACGACGGGCTGGCCCGCCTGCAGCCAGCGGCTTTCCAGGTCGGTCAGATTCGAGGCAGCCACGGCGGACAAAGGGGGCAGGACGATGAGCAAGCTCATCAATAAGAGCGGTTTCAGCATGGGATAGGCGGGAGGCAAGGACGGCAACCACTGCAGAGTAAGCGGTACGGATATTTCCACAAGGAAAAACAGGCAACTTTTCAGAAAAAAAGACGAAAAAAAACCGGTGCAAGGCACCGGCTTTTCACCTTGACAATCGCCAGGGCCGCGTTTATTTCTTCGCAGCTTGATCCAGCGCGCGCGCCGTGACGAATTCCGGACGGATATCGTTGGGCACGGCCTTCATCTTGTCGAGCGCCACCTGTACTTCAGGACGGATCACCACGTATTTCGTCATCAGGTCTTTCGCGCGCGCATAGTCGCCCGTCGCCTCGATGGTCAAAAATTCGCGGTCCAGGTCGATCACGGCCTGCTTGATCTTGCTGAAATCGACGCCGAACTTGCCGTCGCCCAGCGAGACAAAACCGCCCTTGTCGAGGATGTAGTTCATCTGGATGGCCATGCCACGCGCATGTGAATCCGTCAGGCCGAAATGCAGGGTGCGGAAGCCGGACGCAAGGAAGGTGTTGTACAGCTTGCGCTCGGCCGCCTCGCCCTGGCCCAGGGTGTCGTTGAGCTGCCCCTTGTCCATCATGTAGCGCAACGCGAACAGGCCCGTGATGTCGGCCTTGGCTTCCTCGATGGTGGAATACGCTTCCTTCAAGTCCTGGCGCGGCGTCGATGCCTTGCCGTCGACGGTGGTCGCGTGCGGGCCCAGGCCGTGCATGATTTCATGCGCCAGGATGTGCGTAAAGAAGGAATTGAAATCGACGTCCTGCTGCGCCTCGGGCGTGAGCACCAGCTTCGAGATCGGCGTCAGGGTGGCCTTGAACTTGGCTTCCTGCACGTTTTTCAGCATCACGCGCTTGGAGCCGCGCGCGCTGATGATGCGCTCGTCATTCGGCAAGTTGTAGGCGGCCGTCTGCACGGCCATGTTGCCGTCGCCGGCGCCATACACCTGGTTGACCACCACCATGGGCGCCAGCGCACCCACTTTCGGGTTGCGGTACCGGGCGTCGAGCGGCAGGTTGTCTTCCAGCTCCTGCATGTGCTTGGCGAAGAAGTTCAGCTTCTGCGTCTCGGCCTGGTCGCGGATGTTCACGTAGGCTTCGAACGCGGCCTTGTAGCCGAACAGTTCATCGTTGTACGTTTCATACGGGCCGATGGTGATGTCGACGGGCGCATCGAGGTCCATCCAGGCGAAATCGGAAGGCAGATAGTCGTTGTCGAGGAAAGCCTTGGCGCGCAGGGTGAGGAATTTCTTCAGCGATGCGTTGTCCGTGGCGGCCGCCGCCTCGTCGAGCAGTTTCGCCAATTGCTTCAGCTCCACCTTGTATTCGTCCGAATACTTGACGGTCTGATATTTCCCATCCTTGCCCGCGCGGATGGTCGTGAAGAACCATTGCGCCTGCTGCTTGTCTTCCGGCGACAAGCCATTCATCCACGCTTCCACGCTGGACTTGGTGGCGCCCTGCGGGTAGAAATTGCCCGCTTCCGGCTTGTGCGCGGGAATGGCGATGCCGGCGTAGCTGGCCGGCATGAAGGAGGCGTGGGCGTCGAGCACCGACCATGGCCCCTTGTTGATCCAGAAATAATTCAGACGGGCCTGGCCCAGGGCCGACTTGTCCTTCTTCAAGGCTGCCCACAGCGCTTCGTTGCCGGACCAGCGCTGGCGCAATTGCAGCACGTCGACCAGCTTGGCCGCTTCGACCAGCTTGGCGATGGCCTGGCGGTCGCCCGCGGACAGGTGGGTGGTATCGGCCGTCAGCGCGACGGGCGCATAGCGGGCGCTCATGGCCGTCAATTGGGCGGCGGTGGCCGGCGTGGCGGCCTGTGGCGCGGCGCAGGCGCTGCCGACGGCGGCGGCCATCAGCAGGGGAATCAGGATGTTTTTCATGGGGCCTCGGTTGTGGTTCACAGCAAGCAAGCGCCCCGCGCCATCACGGCGCGGCCGCTTCCTTGTTCAGCCTGCGATTGTCCCACCTGCCCCATGGCATGGCAAGCGGCTTACCAGACCTTGTATACCTGTCCCGTCTGCGCCCCTTCCACGCTGCGGCTATAGGCCAGCGCCACCCTGCTGGCGGCGACCGGCTCGAAGCCGTAGAAAAACGGGCCGTACGCTGCCAGCGATTCTTCCAGCACGGTCGGGCTGACGACATTGATGCGCACGCCGCGCTGCAATTCGATGGCGGCGCCCCGCACGAAGCCTTCCACGGCCGCATTCGTCATGCTGGCGGCCGCGCCGAAGCGGATAGGCTGCTCGGCCACGATGCCGCTGGTGAGCGTGATCGAGCCGCCGTCGTTCAGGTATTCCTGCGCCACCAGGGCCACGTTGACCTGGCCCATGAGTTTGCTCTCCAGGCCGACCTGGAACTGCTCGGGCGTGAACTCGGCCAGGGGGCCGAAATGCAGCTTGCCGGCCGTGACGACGACGGCATCGACCTTGCCGATACGCTTGAACAGGGCGCGCACCTGCGCGATGTCGCCCATGTCAGCCTGGTGCGTGCCGCTGCGGCTACCCACTTCGATGATTTCATGGCGTTGCGCCAGTTGGGCGGCGACGGCCGTGCCGATGGTGCCGCTGGCGCCGATGATGACGATTTTCATGCTGCTTCCTTGTGTGGGTTGAACGATGGAGCCAGTATGCGCCGCTTCCAAAAAGGAATAAATACGCTAGAATTTACAAGATTACTAATCTACAGTTTGCAATCGGGATGCCATGGATAAATTGCGCAGCATGGAGATTTTTGTCGCCGTCGTCGATGCGGGCAGTTTCACGGCCGCCGCCGAGGCGTTCCGGATTTCGCCCGTGATGGTGGGCAAGCACATCAAATACCTGGAAGAGCGGCTGGGCGCGCGGCTGCTGGCGCGCACCACGCGGCGGCAAAGCCTGACGGAAATCGGCCAGCAGTATGCGGAACAGTGCCGCCAGATCCTGGCCAGCATCCATGCGGCGGAACGGGGGGCGGAAGCCATGCGCGCGGCGCCGCGCGGCAAGCTGAAAATCACGGCGCCCGTGTCCTTCGGCAGCGAGTGCATCGCGCCGCTGATGGCCGACTACCTCGATGCGTATCCGGAAGTGAGCCTGGAATTGAACCTGAACGACAGGACGGTGGACCTGGTGGAAGAAGGGTTTGACGCGGCCATCCGCATCGGCAAGCTGGAGGATTCCGCCATGGTGGCGCGCGTGCTGCGGCCGTATGCGATGGTGATCTGCGCCGCGCCCGCCTACCTGGCCAGACACGGCACGCCGCGCACGCCGGCCGACCTGGCCCACCACGAATGCCTGGACTTCATGCAATGGACGCGCCACGTGCGCTGGCGCCTGGCCAGGAGCGGCGACGACGATGGCAGCCCCGTGCGCGAAAGCCGCTTCCGCTCGAACAATGGCCAGGCGCTGCGCGTGGCGGCCCTGCACGGCTTCGGCATCGTCATGCAGGCAGAGATCCTGATGGCTGGCGATATCGCCGCCGGCAGGCTGGTGCCGCTGCTGGCCGACTACGTGCCGGCGCCGCGCCCCATGCACCTCGTGTATGCGCGCGACCGCCAGCCCACGCCGAAGCTGACGACCTTCATCGATTTTCTGCTGGAACGCTACGGGCCGGCGGCGACACCGCCACCGGCCACGCTCACGTAATCGTCGTACTTAGTTGGCCTTTGCTGCGGGTGCCGACGCCAGCTTGGCCAGCTCGCCGTCCGGCTGCCAGCCGGCACCCAGCGAGCGGGCCACGGCGACCGTCGCCAGCAGGCGCTGGGTCTTGATCTGCGCGGCGGCGCGGTCCGCTGCCAGGGAACTGCGCTGCGCATCGGTGACGTCCAGGTAGGTCGAGATGCCCCGCTCGTAACGCGTGCGCGCCACCAGGTAGGCGCGCGCGGCGGCCGCCTGCGACAGCGCCTGGGCATCGCCCTGCAACTGGCGCTGCTCCACGTCGGACAAGGCGTCTTCCACTTCGCGCAAGGCCGTCAGCAGCTTCGTTTCGTGGTTCGCCAAGGCTTCCGCATAGCGCGCCTTGCTCAAGTCCAGGTTGGCCTGGTTGCGGCCACCGTCGAAGATGGGCAGGGACAGGGCCAGCGGGCCAAAGCTGAACTGGCGCGAGCCGCCCTGCGCCAGGTCGCGCAGCTTTTCCGAGGCGTAGCCGAAATTGCCCGTCAATTGCAGCGAGGGATAGAACGCGCCTTCGGCCACGCCCACCTGCGCGTTCGCCACGCGCAGGTTCGCCACGCTGGAGACAAGGTCCGGGCGGTGCGCCAGCAGGCTGGCGGGCAGGCCGACGGGGATGCTGGGCGGCAGCGGCAGGCTGGAAGGCTCGGCGGCCACCGGCAATTGCAGCGCCGACGGCGGCTTGCCCGTCAGGGTGGCCAGGCTGTTTTCCAGCTGGTTGCGCTGGCGCTTGACTTCGTGCAGGTCGGCCTGGGCGTTCGACAGCTCGACTTTCGCGCGCGCCAGGTCCAGCTCATTCGTCAGCCCTGCATTGAAGCGCGCCTCGACCAGGTCGGCCGATTCGCGGCGCGTATCGAGCGCGCCGTTCAGGATGGCCATTTCCGCATCCAGCCCGCGCAGCTGCCAGTAATTGCTGGCCACTTGCGCCGACAGCATCAGCAGCACGCCGTCGCGGTCCGCCTGCGCCGCCAGCGCCTGCGAGTCGGCCGCTTCGACCAGGCGTTTCACGCGGCCCAGCAAGTCCACTTCGTACGACATCGAGGCGCCGATGGAAAAATTGTTGCCGCTGATGGAGCGGTTGCCCAGGGCCAGGCCCTGCGAAGTGTTGGCCGAGGTGCGCGAGTTCGAGATGCCCGTGCTGGCGTCGACGCGCGGACCCTGGTTGGCGCGCGCCGTGCTGCTTTGCGCCAGCGCCTGCAGCAGGCGCTCGCCCGCCGCCTTCACGCTGGGGTTGTCCTGCAGCGCGCTTTGCTCGAGGCGGTCCAGGGTGGCGTCGCCGTAGATGCTCCACCACTGTTTCGGCAACTGCGCGGCATCCGCGGCAGCGGCGCCGTGGCGGAACGATGCGTTGTCGATGCCGGCCACGTTGGCCGGTGCCGTGAAATCCTGGCCCACGGTGCCGCAGGCGGAGAGCGCCACGGCCAGGGAAGCGGCCAGCGCGATTTTCGTCAATACTGTTTGCATGATGATTACCTTCTTGTTCTTGAGGTGCTGCACGTGCGGACTGTGCGCGGTCAATGACCGCCGCCACCGCCGCCGGGGGCTTTGAGTTTGTCGGCCAGCCACAGGGGCACGATGCAGGCCAGCAGGATGGCGCCGATGAGGAAGAAGCCATCGTTGTAGGCCATCACATACGCTTCGCGGCGCACGATGCCGTCGATCGCCTGCAAGGCCTGGTTGCCGGCCGTGACGGCGTCATAGCCCTTGGCCATGAACGAGGACGTCAGCTGGTCGATGCGCAGCTGCGTGGCGCTGGAATACGCATTGATCGCTTCACCCAGGCGCTGCGAGTGGAAGTGCTCGCGCGTGCTCAGGGCCGTGGCCAGCAGGGCGATGCCGATGGAGCCGCCCAGGTTGCGCGTCATGTTGAACAAGCTCGAGGCGGACGGCATGTCCTTCGGCGCGATGCCCTTCATGGCGAAGTTCGACAGGGTCAGCATGACGAAGGGCTGGCCCAGCGCGCGCACCACCTGCGACCACAGCAGCTGGTCGTAGCCGGTGGAGGCGTCCATGTAGGCATTCATCATGCACGAACCGCCGAACAGCAGCAGGCCGAACGAGCACAGGATGCGGTTGTCCACCTTTGATGACAGCTTGGCCACGAAGGGCATGATGAACAACTGCGGCAAGCCCACCCACATGATGACTTCACCGATCTGCATCGGCGAATAGCCGGCGATCTGGCCCAGGAACAGGGGCAGCAAAAAGGCCGAACCATACAGGCCCATGCCCGTCACGGCCGACAGCACGGTGGCAACCAGAAAGTTACGCTGGCCGTACAGGGCCAGGTTGACGAAGGGCTCGGCGCGCGTGGCGCTGGTGACGACCCAGCCCAGGATGCCCACCAGGGCCAGCGCGGCGAAGGTGATGATGAAGCCCGAGTCGAACCAGTCCTTCGAGTTGCCCTCTTCCAGGAAGATGGTCAGGCAGCCCAGGCCCAGGGCCATGAAGAAGATGCCCAGCCAGTCGGCCTTCCAGAACATCTCGAGCTTCATCGGCTCCTTGTCCAGGCCATAGATCATGCCGACGATCAGCAGCACGCCCGGCACCCAGTTGATGTAGAAGATAGACGGCCAGCCATACAGCTCGGACAGGTAGCCGCCCAGGGTCGGGCCCATGGCCGGCGCCAGGGTAGCCGTCAGGCCGAAGATGGCCATGCCGACGGCGCGCTTCGACGGCGGCAGCTTGAGCATCACCAGGGTAAAGGCCATGGGGATCAGGGCGCCCCCCGTAAACCCTTGCAGCATGCGGAAGACGATCATGCTTTCCAGGTTCCAGGCCGTGCCGCACAAGGTGGAGAACAGCAGGAAGAAAGCGGTGGTGCCGATCATGTAGGTGCGCAGTCCGAACACGCGCGCCAGCAGCGCGGTGAGGGGAATGACGATAATTTCCGCCACCAGGTAGGCCGTGGAAATCCACGAACCCTCTTCCTGGGTGGCCGACAGCGAGCCAAGGATATCCTTGAGCGAGGAGTTGGTGATCTGGATGTCGAGCACCGCCATGAAGGCGCCCAGCATGCCGGCAGCGACCGCCAGCCAGGTGCGCCCGGAGACTTTCTCGCTGATCACGGGAAACGCCGGCGTTGCCGCCGGTGTGGTGGAAGGGCTGCTCATGGAAGCTTAGCGAGCGGCAGTCTGCGCGGCTGGAACAGCTGGCGCGGCGGCGTGGCGCGGAGCCTTGTCCTGTGCCTGGGCCGACTCGGGCTGGTTGATTTCCACTTCGGCGATCACCGACATGCCCGGCACCAGGCGGCCATTCATGGCCTTGATGTCTTCCGGCTGGAAGACGATTTTCACGGGCACGCGCTGGACGATCTTGGTGAAGTTGCCGGTGGCGTTATCGGCCGGCAGCAGGGCGAACTGCGCGCCCGATGCAGGAGCGAAGCTGTCCACGGTACCCACCAGTTTCTTGCCCGGCATGGCGTCGATGCTCACGTGCACGCTCTGGCCGCGATGCAGGTCGGCCAGCTGCGTTTCCTTGAAGTTGGCGGTGACCCAGACGTTGTCCTGCACGATGGCCGTCAATTGCTGGCCAGGCTGCACGCGCATGCCCGTTTCCACGTTGCGCTTGCCGATGCGGCCGGCGACGGGCGCCAGGATGCGGTTGTACTGCAGTTGCTGTTCCGCGTCCTTCAACTGCACGCGCAGCACGGCCACTTGCGCCTTGGCCACGTCGCGCGCGGCTTGCGCGGCGCCGATCTGCGCCTTGGCTGCGGAGGCGCTGTCGCGGCGGGCGGCCAGGTCGGCCACGGCGCTCGAGCGGGCCGCGTTGGCCGCGTCCAGTTCCGCCTTCGAGACGGCTTTCATCTGGCTCGTGTACAGCTGGCCATAACGCTCCGCATCCTGTTTCGCGCGCAGCAGCTGCGCATCGGCCTGCGCCACTTGCGCCTGGGCGGCGCTGGCCTGCGCCTGTACTTGGGCGATCTGGGCGTCCGCCTGCAGCACTTGCTGCTCGGCGCTGGCGATCTGCGCGGCGATCTGCTCGGTTTTCACGCGCTGGTCGAACGGGTCGAGTTCGGCGATCACGTCGCCCTCATTCACGATTTGATTGTCGTCAATGAACACCTTGGTGACGACGCCGGAAATGCGCGCCGAGACGGGATGCACGTGACCGGCAACATAGGCGTTTTCCGTTTCCACGAAATAGTGGCTGCGGTACCACATGCGCGCACCGGCGCCCAGGGCGACGAGGACGATCAGGCCGGCGATGATTTTCACGCGGTTGTTCGGTGCGGCGGAGCTGGCAGGTGCGGCGGGCGTGGACGGTGCGGCCGGGGCCGCGGGAGGGACGGCGCTAAGCACTTTTTGTTCTGCTTGGCCAGGCTGGTTCGACATACTGCGCTCCGAAAATGAAATGATATCTGTTCATTATTGGACAAAGAAAAGCCAAAGTCAAGAAATGAAACGATTGCATTTCATTTTAATTTGCACTACAGTGTGAGCCATCACTCACCTTCCAACCTGTAAAGAGACCCCGACCATGCCCGATCCCGGCCTCAGCGACACCATGCCGACCGATAACCATGCCGACAACGGCACCGACAGCACCCAGGAACTGAGCTGCTGCGGCAAGGCGGCCGGCCGCCCGCGCGCGGCCGACATGGAGGCCCGCATGGAAAACCTGCTGCACACGGCCGGCTGCCTGTTTCTGGAAAAAGGGTATGGAAAAGTCAGCCTGGAAATGATCGCCCGGGAAGCCCATGTGGCCGTGCGCACGATCTATGTGAAATTTGGCGGCAAGTCCGGCCTGTTCAATGCCGTGGTGGAACAGCGCCGTTCCGCGTATTTCTCCACCATGCCGGCGCTGGAGACGGACATGCGCCCGCTGGCCACCATCCTGGGCGAATTCGGCTTGCTGTTCGTGCAACTGGTGACCATGCCGGCCGCCATCCGCCTGAACCGCATGGTGGTGGCCGAAGCGGCCACGCACCCGGATCTGGCGGAAACGTTCTACAAGGTGGGACCGGGGCAGACGCGCGAGTTGCTGACCCGCTTCTTCAGCCGGCCCGACATCGCGCCGCTGTTTCGCGCCGAGCTGCCGGCGTCCATGCTGGCGCTGCACCTGCTCAATTGCCTGCTCGGCGATCAGATGTCGCGCCTGCTGTTCCCGCCGCCGGCACAACCGGACGTGGCGCAACTGCGCGTCAAGGTGGCGGCCGGTCTCGATCTGTTCCTGCGCGGCACCCTGCGCCAGCCGCCATCGGCCGGCTAGGACGCATCAGCCAGGGCGGCTGCAGTCCTGCGGCATGGGTGCCGGCGCCGGCGCCGTTTCGCCGCGCTCGCCACCGAGGCCCAATGCGCGCAGGAATGGCTGGGCCGCCGACGCGCCATCAAAACTCAGTGAGGACTCACTGCCGTCGTAACGGTCGGGAGCATAGCGCATCAGGTCGAACGAGGTTTCAAAGCGCTGCGCCAGGAAATAGGTGCGGAAATAATCGAAGGCAAACGCCACCTGGCCATCGGCCTGCAGCAGCAAGCCATGGCGGTACAGGGGCGCCAGCCAGTCCGCGACCGGCAAGCCCCAGCCTTTCACGGCGCAATAATCACTGGTAAAACGTTCGAGCTGCGCCTGCTCCATGAACAGGGTCTTGGCTTCGAACATGACGAACGCCAGTTCGATGAGGAATTCCCGCGCATCGGCCGCGCCGCCAGTGGCAAGCCGCGGCGGCGCCCCCGCCCTGCCCAGCAAGCCATCGAAATAGACAGGCTCACCCGCCAGTTGCGGCAACAGGGTGGCGAACACATATTCCGCATCCATCTGCCCCGTTTCCTGGCCATTTGGCGTGTACAGCACCGACAGGGCAAAGTTCCTGCTGACTTCATCGAATTCGCGCAAGGCCACCGTCCACTGAGTGGCCGGCGCATCGCCATCGGCCGCTGCGGCGCCGAACTCCAGCACGGCATACGCGGCCATCTGGCCATGTGCACCGTACAGGCTGCCAGGATTGCTTTTGAACAAAATTCCCAGCGACTTCATCAGCGAACTGGCGTCGCCCGTATGCTGGTGGCCATGGAAGACGGCGTGGATATTCTTGTAGCGCGCGCGCTGCTCCGCGCCCGCGTGCTCATCGGCGGCAAAGAAGCTGAAGCCGGCGCTGCCCAGCGTCGCGCCGGCAACACCCTGCACGCGGCTGCCCGGCACCAGGTAGAAACGCGCGCCGGGTACGCTGGCGGCCTGCAGCAACGGACGCAAAAAGTATTCGTAGACGTAGACTGGCGTCGTCTCGGCGCAGGCATCGGCTGCCACCAGCTGGCCCGTGAAGAAAATCGCATCGATCTGCCTGCCCGTTGCCAGAATGGCAGCCACATCCTGATACAAGGCGTGCAGCCGCACGGCCTGCTCTTGCTCATCCGCCCGGCGCAAGCGGACATCGGAGATATGGAGGGCGGTAAATTTTTTCATTGTTGCAAAACTTTCACAGTACAGCCGAACTTGACCGGACACTGGCAACGTTCAGGGAAAAATCACACCCCGGGTCAAGCGTGAGCGAAACATGGTTACAGACCTCCATTCTGCCACTTTTTCCATGCGGCAATACTCACCAATTTTCACATGACACCGCCGCGCCACGTTTTACTATCCTGAAGGCAAGGAAAACGAAAAAAACCGCGAACGCGTCCACGTTTTTTGTACTGAAAGTTAATTTCTTGTCAGCGAACAGCGCTTGCGCGGCGGCGGCAAGTCCGTGCACACGCCTTCGTACCACTTCGGCCGTGCTTTTGCCAACCTGCCGATCGATTCACCCAGGGTTGGGTGCGGGTGGCGGCAGATGCCAATAAAACCCCCGCGATCGCTCGCGGGTTTTTAAGTGTGACAAGATACGGCTACAACATCAGCGCTTGGCGGTGGCGGCAAGTCCGTGCACACGCCTTCGTACACTTCGGCCGTGCTTTTGCCAACCTGCCGATCGATTCACCCAGGGTTGGGTGCGGGTGGCGGCAGATGCCAATAAAAAACCCGCGATCGCTCGCGGGTTTTTAAGTGTGACAAGATACGGCTACAACATCAGCGCTTGCGCGGTGGCGGCAAGTCCGTGCACACGCCTTCGTACACTTCGGCGGCCATGCCGATCGACTCGCCCAGGGTCGGGTGAGGATGGATGGTCTTGCCGATATCGGTGCCGTCGCAGCCCATTTCGATGGCCAGGGCGATTTCGCCGATCATGTCGCCCGCATGCGTGCCGACGATGGTGCCGCCGATGATGCGGTGCGTTTCCGCGTCGAACAGCAGCTTGGTGAAGCCTTCGGCGCGGCCGTTGGCCACGGCGCGACCGGAAGCGGCCCACGGGAAGTGGCCCTTCTCGACCTTGATGCCCTTGGCTTTCGCCTCGTCTTCCGTGATGCCGGCCCATGCCACTTCCGGGTCCGTGTAGGCGACCGACGGGATCACCTTGACGTCGAAGTGCGACTTCTGGCCGGCGGCCGCTTCGGCGGCCACGTGGGCTTCATGCACGGCCTTGTGCGCCAGCATCGGCTGGCCCACCAGGTCGCCGATGGCGAAAATGTTGGGCACGTTGGTGCGCATCTGGCTGTCGACGTTGATGAAGCCGCGGTCCGTCACTTGCACGCCGGCCTTGTCGGCGGCGATCTTCTTGCCGTTCGGACTGCGGCCCACGGCGACGAGCACCAGGTCGTAGACTTGCGGCGCCGGTGCCGTGGCACCCGCTTCGGCCGCTTCGAACGTGACCTTGATGCCTTCCGGCAGCGCTTCCACCGCGACCGTCTTGGTCTTGGTCATGATGTTGTCGAAGCGTTTTTCATTGAACTTCTGCCACACCTTGACGGCGTCGCGGTCCGCGCCCTGCATCAGGCCATCCATCATTTCGACCACGTCGATGCGCGCGCCGAAGGTCGAGTAGACAGTCGCCATTTCCAGGCCGATGATGCCGCCGCCGATGACCAGCATGCGTTTCGGGATCTGGCGCAATTCCAGCGCGCCCGTCGAATCGACGATGCGCGGGTCTTCCGGCACGAAGGGCAGCTTCACCACGGACGAACCGGCCGCGATGATGGCCTGCTTGAACTGCACGACTTTTTTCGAGCCGTCGCCAGCCGTCACTTCGATGTGGTTCGCGCTGAGGAACTGGCCCACGCCGGTGACGACTTGCGTCTTGCGCGCCTTGGCCATGCCGGCCAGGCCGCCCGTCATGTTCGAGATGACGCCTTCCTTGTACTTGCGTACCTGGTCGATATCAATGGTCGGCTTGGCAAACGTCACGCCCGTATTCGACATGTGCGCCGTTTCGTCGATGACGGAAGCGACGTGCAGCAGCGCCTTCGACGGGATGCAGCCCACGTTCAGGCACACGCCGCCCAGGGTGGCATAACGTTCGACGATGACCGTCGACATGCCCAGGTCGGCCGCGCGGAACGCCGCCGAATAGCCGCCAGGACCGCCGCCCAGCACCATCATGTCGACGTCGATGTCGACCTGGCCGCTGTAATTGCCGGCCGGGATGGCGGCGACAGGTGCCGCCGGGGCCGCAGCCGGAGCTGCAACTGGTGCAGGAGCGGCCGCAGGAGCGACAGCGGCCGCGCCTTCGGCTGCTTCCACCACCAGCAGCGCGCTGCCTTCGGCGATCTTGTCGCCAACCTTGACTTTCAATTCCTTGACGACGCCGGCGTGGGTCGATGGAATCTCCATGCTGGCCTTGTCCGATTCGACCGTGATTAGGGACTGGTCCACCTTGATGGTGTCGCCCACCTTGACCATCAGTTCGATGACTTCGACTTCCTTGAAGTCGCCGATATTCGGTACTTTTACCTCTACTGTGCTCATCAATCGCTCCTTACAGCAGAATTTTGCGCATGTCGGCCAGGACTTCGCCGAGGTACACGGAGAATCGCGCACCCATCGCGCCATCGACCACGCGGTGGTCGTACGACAGCGACGTGCCCATCATCAAACGCGGCTGGAAGGCCTTGCCATCCCATACCGGCTTGATCGAGGCTTTCGACAAGCCCAGGATGGCCACTTCCGGCGCATTGACGATAGGCGTGAAGTGCGTGCCGCCGATGCCGCCCAGGGACGAGATCGTGAAGCTGGCGCCCTGCATGTCGGCCGGTTTCAGCTTGCCTTCGCGCGCCTGCAGCGACAGTTCCGTCATTTCGCGGGCGATCTGCGAAACCGACTTCTGGTCCGCGCCCTTGATCACGGGGACCACCAGGCCATTCGGCGTGTCGGCCGCGAAGCCGATGTTGTAGTACTGCTTGAGAATCAGGTTCTCGCCCTTGGCATCCAGGGAAGCGTTAAACGCGGGGAACTTCTTCAGCGCGGCGACGGAAGCCTTGATCACAAAGGCGAGCATGGTCAGCTTGGCCGCATCCTTGTTCTTCGCATTGGCCGCGTTGGTGTCGACGCGGAACGCTTCCAGGTCCGTCACGTCCGCTTCGTCGAACTGCGTGACGTGCGGGATCATGACCCAGTTGCGGTGCAAATTCGGACCCGAGATTTTCTTGATGCGCGACAGCGGCAGCAATTCGGTCGCGCCGAACTTGCTGAAGTCCAGCGACGGCCATGGCAGCAAGTCCAGGCCCACGCCGGAACCGCCTTTGGCAGCGGCTGGCGCATTTGGCGCGGCGACGGCGCCCGACATCACGCCCTTGACGAAGTTCTGCACGTCTTCCTGGGTGATGCGGCCCTTCGGACCGGAACCGCCAACCAGCGCCAGTTCCACGCCCAGTTCGCGCGCGAACTTGCGGATCGATGGCGACGCGTGCGCCAGCTTGCCATTCACGGCAGGGGCGGCGGCAGGTGCCGGGGCAGCCGCGGCGACCGGCGCCGAAGCGACGGCGGCGGCAGGTGCGGCGGCAGCTTGCGCTGGCGCGGCGTCTGGGGCGGCAGCGGCAGGAGCGGCAGCGCCACCGGTCGTTTCCACGACCAGCACCAGCGAGCCCTTGGCGACCTTGTCGCCGACCTTGACCTTCAATTCCTTGACGACACCGGCGTGGCTCGATGGGATTTCCATGCTGGCCTTGTCCGATTCGACCGTCAGCAGCGACTGGTCGACCTTGATCGTGTCGCCCACCTTGACCATCAGTTCGATGACTTCGACTTCCTTGAAGTCGCCGATGTCGGGCACGGTCACGTCGACCAGGGCCGGCGCGCCGGCAGGGGCGGCGGGTGCCGGTGCGGCCGCGGGGGCGGCGGCAGGCGCAGGTGCTGCAGCGGCTGGTGCCGGTGCGGCCGCAGGGGCAGCCGTGGCCGACGCGTCGTCCGCCACTTCCAGCAGCAGGACCAGCGAGCCTTCGGCGATCTTGTCGCCCACGTTGACCTTCAATTCCTTGACGACACCGGCGTGGCTCGATGGAATTTCCATGCTGGCCTTGTCCGATTCGACGGTGATGAGGGACTGGTCGACCTTGACCGTGTCGCCTGGCTTGACCATCAGTTCAATGATCTCGACTTCCTTGAAATCGCCGATATCCGGGACTTTGACTTCCACAATGCTCATAGCTTGCTCCGTTATTTTATTTGTCAGATGGACCCGCACACACGCCAGGGCGGCACTTTCGCACCGCCCTGGCATCATCGGGTCCGCACAACGATTACTGGGTCACCGGATTCGGTTTGTTCGCGTCGATGCCGTACTTGGCGATCGCCTGCTCCACCACCGACACGTCGATCTTGCCTTCGTCAGCCAGCGATTTGAGCGCGGCGACGGTGACATAATAACGGTTCACTTCGAAGAACTCGCGCAGCTTGGCGCGGCTGTCCGAGCGGCCAAAGCCATCGGTGCCCAGCACTTTATAAGTGCGGCCCTTCGGCATGAAGGCGCGGATCTGTTCTGCAAACGCGCGCATGTAGTCGGTCGTGGCGACGATCGGGCCGTCGGTATCTTTCAACAGCGACGTCACGTAAGGCACGCGCTGCTCTTTCGACGGGTTGACCATGTTCCAGCGTTCCGCATCCTGGCCATCGCGGGCCACCAGGGTCAGCGACGGCGCCGACCACACGTCCGCAGCCACGCCCCAGTCGTTTTCCAGCAGTTCGGCAGCGAAGATCGATTCACGCAGGATGGTGCCGCAACCGATCAGCTGTACGCGCAGCTTGGCGTCAGCCTTGCCTTCCTGCAGCTTGTACATGCCTTTCAGGATGCCTTCTTCCTGGCCTGGCTTGATGCCTGGCTGGGCGTAGTTTTCGTTCATGATCGTGATGTAGTAGAACACATCTTCCTGGTTGGCGATCATGCGGCGCAGGCCGTCCTGGATGATGACGGCGACTTCATGGCTGAAGGTCGGATCGTACGGCATGCAGGTCGGGATGGTCGCGGCGAAGATATGGCTGTGGCCATCTTCGTGCTGCAAGCCTTCGCCGTTCAGGGTCGTGCGGCCAGCCGTGCCGCCCATCAGGAAGCCGCGGGCGCGCATGTCGGCCGAAGCCCATACCTGGTCGCCGATGCGCTGGAAGCCGAACATCGAGTAGAAGGTGTAGAACGGGATCATGATGCGGTCGTTGGTCGAGTACGACGTCGCCGCGGCGATCCACGAGCTCATGCCGCCCGCTTCGTTGATGCCTTCCTGCAGGATCTGGCCGGCCTTGTCTTCGCGGTAGTACATGACCTGGTCCTTGTCGACCGGCTCGTACAACTGGCCTTTCGGGTTGTAGATGCCGATCTGGCGGAACAGGCCTTCCATGCCGAAGGTACGCGATTCATCGACCAGGATAGGCACGACGCGCTGGCCCAGGTTCGGGTCTTTCAGCAGGGTCGAGATGACGCGCACGAAAGCTTGCGTGGTCGAGATTTCACGGCCTTCAGGCGTCGCTTCCAGCACGTTCTTGAAGGCGTCCAGCGCAGGCACGGGCAGGGTTTCTTCCGCTTTCTGGCGGCGCTGCGGCAGGTAGCCGCCCAGGGCCTTGCGGCGCTCGTGCAGGTAGATCATTTCCGGCGCGTCGTCGGCAGGCTTGAAGAACGGGATATCGGCCAGCTTGTCGTCCGGGATCGGCAGCGAGAAGCGGTCGCGCATTTCGCGGATGGCCTCGTCGTCCAGTTTTTTCGTCTGGTGCGCCGTGTTGCGCGCTTCGCCCGACTTGCCCATGCCGTAGCCCTTGATGGTTTTCACCAGCAGGACGGTAGGCTGGCCCTTGTGTTCCTGGGCGATCTTGAAGGCCGCGTGGATCTTGTGCGGATCGTGGCCGCCACGGGTCAGGCGCCAGATGTCGTCGTCCGTCATGTTGGCAACCATTTCCAGCAGCTTCGGATGCTTGCCGAAGAAGTGCTTGCGCACGTAGGCGCCATCCTTGGCCTTGTAGTTCTGGTATTCGCCGTCGACGGTGTCCATCATCACTTGCTGCAGGATGCCATCCTTGTCCTGTGCCAGCAGGGCGTCCCAGCCCGGGCCCCAGATGACCTTGACGACGTTCCAGCCGGCGCCGCGGAATTCGCCTTCCAGTTCCTGGATGATCTTGGTGTTGCCGCGCACGGGGCCGTCCAGGCGCTGCAGGTTGCAGTTGACCACGATGACCAGGTTGTCGAGCATGTCGCGCGCGGCCAGGCCGATCGCGCCCAGCGATTCCGGCTCGTCCATCTCGCCGTCGCCGCAGAAGGCCCAGACCTTGCGGTTGTCGGTCTTGGCGATGCCGCGTGCGTGCAGGTATTTCAGGAAACGCGCCTGGTAGATCGCCATGTGCGGGCCCAGGCCCATCGACACGGTCGGGAACTGCCAGAAGTCAGGCATCAGCTTCGGATGCGGGTACGAGGACAGGCCCTTGCCGTCGACTTCCTTGCGGAAGTTCAGCATTTGCTCTTCCGTCAGGCGGCCTTCGAGGAAGGCGCGCGCGTAGACGCCGGGCGAGGAGTGGCCCTGGATGTACAGCAGGTCGCCGCCGTGGTCGGCCGTCGGCGCGTGCCAGAAGTGGTTGAAGCCGATGCCCAGCATGTTCGCCAGCGAGGCGAACGAGGACAGGTGGCCGCCCAGGTCGCCGTCGGCGCGGTTGGCCTTGACCACCATGGCCATGGCGTTCCAGCGCATCCACGAGCGCAGGCGCTCTTCGTATTCCAGGTTGCCGGGGCAGTGTGCTTCTTGTTTGGTGGGGATGGTATTGACGTAGGCGGTGGTGCTGGAGAACGGGATCTGGGCGCCGCGGCGGCGGGCCAGGTCCACCAGGCGCTCCATCAGGTAGTGCGCGCGTTCCGGACCTTCATTTTCCAGCACGGCTTCGAGCGCGTCCAGCCACTCCTTGGTTTCCTGCATATCCGGGTCGGTGCCGATCTGTGTCGTTACCTGGTTCAGTTGAGCTGACATCTGTTGAGTCTCCTTTGTGAGCGCCCCACCCCGATTTTCCGGATCGCTGTCGGACGGTATTTCGCTGATTATTTACTATTAAGTCGGTTTAGTGTGGGGATTCTAACAGCGTATTTAGTATTTTTCAAATTACGATATAGCATTTCATATCATGAAATCGCCCTATGAAATTTATGCTGCACTGCCGCAAATTCTGCCTGGAAATTAGGGTGAGCAGAGTGGCAAATAGCGGCGAAACCGGAAAACTTGCATGCCCTGGCCGCCCCTGCTCTACGAGCACATCAGCAAACCGAATTAAAACCCCAGTCGTCCGCACAGGCATATCGGGCCAAGCGGGCCTGAAAAATGTCGAGGGCAAGGCGCGGCGACGCAGACAGTACGCCAGTACGGCAAGGAGCTGCAACGCCGCCATCGGCATTTTCTCAGGCTCGCGTCTCCGGCCCGCTTTTATGCCGGGCCAGACGGGCCTGAAAAATGTCAAGGGCAAGGCGCGGCGACACAGACAGTACGCCAGTACGGCAAGGCGCTGCAACGCCGCCATCGGCATTTTCTCAGGCCCGCGTCTCCGGCCCGCTTTTATGCCGGGCCAGGCGGGCCTGAAAAATGTCAAGGGCAAGGCGCGGCGACACAGACAGTACGCCAGTACGGCAAGGAGCTGCAACGCCGCCATCGGCATTTTCTCAGGCCCGCGTCTCTGGCCCGCTTTTTAACATAACGGCTTGGCGCCAAAACCGCCCCTTTGCGCCGCCCGGCTTTATAATCTGTCTTTTCCTTCCCACACAGCCCCCCCCCCTACCATGCCAGCACAACTGATCGACGGAATCGCCCTCTCCCAAAAACTGCGCAGCGAGATCGCCACGCGCGCCGCCGCCCTCACGGCCAAGGGCACCCAGCCCGGCCTGGCCGTGATCCTCGTCGGCGAAGACCCGGCCAGCCAGGTCTATGTCCGCAACAAGGTCAAGGCTTGCGGCGACGTGGGTTTCCACTCCGTGCTGGAAAAATATGAAGCGGACCTGTCCGAAGCGGACTTGCTGGCACGCATCGCCAGCCTGAACACGGATCCCGCCATCCACGGCATCCTCGTGCAGATGCCCCTGCCCAAGCACATCAACCCGCACAAGGTCATCGAAGCGATCGCCACGACGAAAGACGTGGACGGCTATTCCGTCCTGAGCGCCGGCGAACTGATGACAGGCTTGCCCGGCTTCCGCCCATGCACGCCATATGGCTGCATGAAGCTGATCGAAAGCACGGGCGTGGACTTGCGCGGCAAGCACGCCGTCGTCATCGGCCGCAGCAACACCGTCGGCAAGCCGATGGCCCTGCTGCTCTTGCAAGCAAACGCTACCGTCACCATCTGCCATAGTGCAACCCCGGATCTGGGCCTGTACACGCGCCAGGCGGACGTGGTCGTGGCCGCCGTCGGCCGCCGCAACACCCTGACGGCCGACATGGTCAAGCCAGGCGCCATCGTCATCGACGTGGGCATGAACCGCGACGATGACGGCAAGCTGTGCGGCGACGTGGACTTTGCCAGCGTGAAAGAAATCGCGTCGCACATCACCCCTGTGCCGGGTGGCGTGGGGCCGATGACGATCACCATGTTGCTCATGAATACCGTCGAGGCCGCAGAGCGCGTGTAACAAAACCAGGGCGGCATGACCGCCCCTTTTAATATATGGAACTGACGATGACCACCAACCCCCTGCTTGATTTTTCCGGCCTGCCACGCTTCGACGCGATCACGCACGAGCACGTCACGCCCGCCATCGATACCCTGCTGGAGCAGGCGCGCGCCACGGTGGCGCGCCTCGAAGCGCCCATGGAAGAAGTGAGCTGGGACAATTTCGTCACGCCCCTGGACCAGATAGACGAAACCCTGGGCCGCGCCTGGAGCATCGTCAACCATCTGAACAGCGTGGTCGACACGCCCGAGCTGCGCGCCGCCTACAATACAAACGAATCCAAATTGACGGAATTCTGGACCAAACTGGAGCAGAATACGATCCTCTTCGGCAAATACAAACAGCTTCAGGCCGGCGCCGGCTTTGCCAGCCTGTCGCCCGCGCGCCGGCGCATCGTCGACAATGCCGTGCGCGACTTCCGCCTGGGCGGCGCCGAGTTACCCGAGGACAAGAAAGAGCGCTTTGGCGCCATCCAAGAAGAACACGCGGCCGTCTCGACGCGTTTTTCCGAAAACGTGCTCGACGCCACCAATGACTATAAATTGCTGGTCGAGAACGAAGCCGAGCTCGTCGGCTTGCCCGACGACGTGAAGGCCGCCGCGCGCGCCGCTGCCGAGAAAGCGGGCAAGCCAGGCTATGAATTCTCGCTGCACTTCCCCTCGTATTACCCGATCCTGCAGTTTGCCGACAACCGCGCCCTGCGCGCAACCATCTACCGCGCCAACGCCACCAAGGCGTCGGACCAGGGCGATGTCTTCAGCAAGAAGGACGAGTGGGACAATACGCAGAACATCGTCACCCTGTTGCGCCTGCGCGACGAAGAGGCAAAGCTGCTGGGTTACGCCAATTTCGCCGAAGTCTCGCTCGTCTCCAAGATGGCCACCTCGCCCGCGCAAGTCATCGCCTTCCTGGAAGACCTGGCCAAGCGCGCGCGCCCGTTCGCCGAAAAGGACCTTGCCGAGCTGAAACAATTCGCCAAGGAAGAACTGGGCCTGGACGAGCTGCAGGCGTGGGACGTGCCGTATGCCTCCGAAAAGCTGCAGGAGCGCCGCTACGCGTTCTCGGCCCAGGAAGTGAAGCAATATTTCCCTGAGCATAAGGTGATCGATGGCCTGTTCCGCCAGATCCAGAACCTGTTCGCGGTCGAGATCAAACTGGATACGGCGCCCGTCTGGCATCCGGACGTGCGCTTCTACCGCATCGAGCGCGACGGCCAGCTGGTGGGCCAGTTCTACCTGGACCTGTATGCGCGCGCGGGAAAAAGCGGCGGCGCCTGGATGGACGACGCGCGGGGCCGCCGCGCCGACGCCAGCCACGTGCAGACGCCGATCGCTTATCTGACGTGCAACTTCACGCCGCCGGCCGTGGTCGATGGCCAGGCCCAGCCGGCCCTGTTTACCCACGATGAAGTCATTACCCTGTTCCACGAGTTCGGCCATGGCTTGCACCACATGCTGACGGTGGTCGACGAACTGGGCGTGTCGGGCATCGCCGGCGTCGAATGGGATGCCGTCGAACTGCCGTCGCAATTCATGGAAAATTTCTGCTGGGAATGGGAAGTGCTCGAACACATGACGGCCCATGCCGTCACGGGCGAGCCGCTGCCGCGCGCGCTGTACGACAAGATGCTGGCTGCCAAGAATTTCCAGTCCGGTCTGCAAACCCTGCGCCAGGTGGAGTTCTCCCTGCTCGACATGCATCTGCACTATGACTACGACGCGGCGTCGGGCCAGAGCGTGCAGCAGCTGATCGACGGCGTGCGCGCCAAGTTCGCGCTGATCATCCCGCCCGCCTTCAACCGCTTCCAGAATTCCTTCGGGCATATCTTCTCCGGCGGCTACGCGGCCGGCTACTACAGCTACAAATGGGCCGAGGTGCTGTCCGCCGACGCCTATGCAGCCTTCGAGGAAGCCCGTGCACTGGGACCGGCCGCCACCACGGCGGCGGGCAAGCGTTACCTGGAGGAAATCCTGTCCGTCGGCGGCTCGCGCCCCGCGCTCGAATCGTTCACGGCCTTCCGCGGCCGCGAGCCGTCCATCGACGCCCTGCTGCGCCACAGCGGCATGGCCGCCTGAGGAATGACATGACGCGCGTCGACTTTCATACCAATGTGCCGGACAAGCTGGCCTACGCCTGCCGCCTGGCGCGCAAGGCGTATATGGCCGGCAACAAGGTCGTCGTACTGGCGCAAGATGGCGCCCAGCTTGACGCCCTGAATGGGGCCATGTGGACCATTTCCGCCACGGATTTCCTGCCCCACGTGCCGGCCGGCGACCCGCTGGCGGCGCAAACGCCCATCATCCTGACGGACGACGCGGCGGCCGAGTTGCCGCACCATGACATCCTTGTCAACCTGTCCCATCTGCCGCCAGACAATTACGCGCAATTCCAGCGCGTCTTCGAGATCGTCTCCATGGATGAGCAGGACGCCCAGGCGGGCCGCCAGCGCTTCCTGCACTACCGCCAGCAAAACGTGCAGCCGACCCACTTCGTGGCGGGCAATTCAGCGGGCAAGCCATGAGCCAGCTGCCGTTCGACCAGGGCATCCCCCTGCTGACGGAAGTGCTGCTGGGGCCGGATGTGCCGGAGGCGGCGCCCGTCGCGCCAGCTGCCGCCCCGGCTGCCGTCGAGGAAGCACCGGCGTTGCCGCCGGGCGTGGTGCAACCGGACTGGGACGCCATCGAAGCACGCCTGACCCAGCGCATCCTGCACCAGGTGCAGGGCAAGATCGACCACCTGCTGGAAGAGCGCATCGCCCACGTGCTGCAGACGGCCCTGCAGAATGCCCTGATCGGCATGCGCGGCGCCCTGCGCGAAGACTTGCAGCAATCGCTGGAACAGATCGTGGCGCATGCCGTCAGCCATGAACTGGGACATCTGCATCCGCCAGCACAGTAATCAAGCCACTTTTACCCCTGGCAACGAATTACCGGGGTCGGCCCCTGAGGGTCCGGCCCCGGTCCTTGCCGCTGGCTTAATGCCAGCATTCCTACACCCTTCCCCCTCCCAACGCCATTCTTTGGTGCGCGCGCGCCTGCGAAATCGGTGCATCGCGCCTCACTTTGGTGATTGTTGCGACAAAATGCAAAAAGCCCGAAATGCGGCTTTGCGCCGCCTGTTTTTTGTTGTACCTTTCCTCACACGTACCGCCATTCGAAGCGGTTTTTCACGAGACGCCGCCGTATCTTTATCCATTGGAGAATGTTTATGCTGCTCAAGACCAAAATCCTTCCTCTCGCCGTCGCCCTCGCCTTTGCCGGCCATGCGGGTGCGCAGGAAATCATCAAGATAGGCCATGTCGCCCCGGTCTCTGGCGCCAGCTCCCACCTTGGCAAGGATAACGAGAACGCGGCCAAGATGGCCATCGAGGACTTGAACGCCAAGGGCTTCAAGATCGACGGCAAGCCCGTGAAATTCGTGCTGGTGCCGGAAGACGACGCGGCCGACCCCAAACAGGGCACGGCCGTGGCGCAAAAGCTCGTCGATGCCAAGGTCAACGGCGTCGTCGGCCACCTGAACTCGGGCACGACGATTCCCGCCTCGCGCATTTATTTCAATGCGGGCATTCCGCAGATTTCGCCGGCCGCCACCAACCCCACCTACACGCAGCAAAAATTCAACACGGCCTTCCGCGTCGTGGCTAATGACAACAAGCTGGGGGGAACGTTGGGCGCGTATGCCGTCGGCAAGCTGCAGGCGAAGAAAATCGCCGTCATCGACGACCGCACGGCCTACGGCCAGGGCGTGGCGGAACAGTTCGTCAAGGGCGCGAAGAAAGCCTCGCCATCCGTGCAAATCGTCGGCAAGGAATTTACCAATGCCAATGCGACCGACTTCAATGCCATTTTGACCAGCATCAAGTCGAAAAATCCCGACCTGATCTTCTTCGGCGGCATGGATTCCGTGGGCGGCCCCATGCTGCGCCAGATGAAGGCGCTGGGCATCAAGGCCAAGTTCATGGGCGGCGACGGCCTGTGCACGGAACCGCTGGGCCAGTTGGCCGGCGACGCCGTGGGCGAAGACATGGTCACCTGCGCGGAAGCGGGCGGCGTGACGGGCGCGCAGCAGAAAGGCATGGATGATTTCCGCGCCCGCTACAAGCAGAAATACAATATGGAAGTGCAGCTGTACGCGCCCTACGTCTACGATGCCGTGATGACCATGGCCACCGCCATGGCCGACGCCAAATCGTCGAAACCGTCCGTCTACCTGCCTTATCTGGCCAAGGTGCACTACCAGGGTGTGACGGGTCCGATCTCGTTCGATGCCAACGGCGACATCAAGGATGGCGCGCTGACCCTGTTTACCTATCGTGGCGGCAAGAAGACCAAGATGGAAGTGGTCAAATAAGCGGCTGGCTGGCAACGTAATCGCGTAATCCTTCGACCAGCGCGTCGAAGGTGGCGCGGCAGCGCAGGCTGCCGCGCAAATCCTCATGCATGGTGACCCACGTCTCCATCGGCAGCGAAAACGCCTGCGGCAGCACGCGCCGCAGGGCCGGATCGCGCGCCGCCAGGCCAGACTGGCACACGCCGATGCCGGCGCCCGCGCGGATCAGGGCCAGTTGCGCCAGGTCGCTATTGCAGCGCCAGGCGAAATTTTCCCGCGTAAATCCCTGGAAAGCCGTCCCCGCATTGCGCACGAAGGGACTCGCCTCGTCGTAGCCGATGACGGCGTGGCGCGCCATGCCGTCCAGGTCCAGCGGCGTGCCATGGCGCGCCAGGTAATCGGCGTGCGCGTGCAGGCCCAGTTCGATATTGCCCACCTTGCGCGCCACCAGCTGCTCCTGGCGGGGCCGCAGCATGCGCACGGCGATGTCCGCCTCGCGGCGCAGCAAATCCTGCACCTTGTTGCTCAACACCAATTCCACGACCAGTCCCGGGTGGCGCTCGCGCAGGCGGGCCAGGATCGCCGGCAGCACCTCCACGCCCACCGCCTCGCTGGCCGAGATGCGCACCACGCCGACGACACCCTGCCCCTGGGCGCTGGCTGCACGCTGCATCAGGGCCGCCGTATGCTCCATCGCTTCCGCATGGGGACGCAGCGCCAGGGCCACTTCCGTGGGCAGCAAGCCCAGCTGTGAACGCGTGAACAGGGTCACGCCCAGCGCCTGTTCCAGCGCGGCGACGTGCCGGCCGACAGTGGGCTGCGTGATGGCCAGCGCGCGGGCGGCGCCGGACAGCGAACCGTGCTGCAGCACGGCCAGCAAGGAGCGGTAGTATTCCCAGGCGATGGCGGTAGTCATACATAAATGTATAGCCTGTGGGCGATGTTCGTCAATTCCCAACTAGCCTTGCGCGGCAGATACTGCAGTCATCAACCACAGGGAGGACATGATGGACAACACGAAATCGGTATTGGTACTGGGCGCCACGGGCGGCATCGGCGGCGAGATGGTGCGCCAGCTCCTGGCGGCGGGCTGGCAGGTACGCGCCCTGACGCGGGGCGAGATGCCCTCGCCACGGAGCGATCACATCGAGTGGCTGCGCGGCGATGCGCTGTCGCGCGCGGACGTGCTGGCGGCCGCCAAGGGCTGCGCCGTCATCGTGCACGCCGTCAACCCGCCCGGCTACCGGAACTGGGGCCAGCTGGTGCTGCCCATGCTGGACAACACCATCGCCGCGGCCATCGCCGAGGGCGCCACCGTCGTGCTGCCGGGCACCGTGTACAACTATGGCCCCGACGCCTTCCCCGCAGCGGGGCACTTACTTGCGGAAGACGCGCCGCAGCGCCCGCTGACGCGCAAGGGCGCCATCCGCGTGGAACTGGAAGCACGGCTGGAGCGGGCCAGCACGCAGGGCGCGCGCGTCATCATCGTGCGCGCGGGCGACTTCTTCGGCCCCCGCGCCGGCAATAACTGGCTCTCGCAAGGCCTCGTGAAACCGGGACAGCCCGTGCGCAGCGTGCTGTACCCGGGCGCCCCCGGCATCGGCCACCAGTGGTCCTACCTGCCCGACGTGGCGCGCACCATGCTGCAATTGCTGGCCGTGCGCCGCACCTTGCCGCCGTTTGCGCGCTTTCACATGGCCGGCCACTGGGATCACGACGGCCGCCAGATGACGGGCGCCATCGTCCGCGTGGTGGAGCAGGCGACGGGCGCCCGGCCCGCGCTCAAGTATTTCCCGTGGTGGCTGGTGGCCCTGGCGTCGCCGTTCGTGACGACCATGCGCGAAATGCGCGAGATGCGCTACCTGTGGCAAACGCCCTTGTCCATGGACAATACGCAGCTGCTGGCCGTGCTGGGCCAGGAACCGCACACGCCGCTCGACGAGGCGGTGCGGGCGACATTGGCGGGCATGGGCAATCTGCAAACGGCGGCAGGCAAAAAAAACGCGCCGGGATTGCCGGCGCGCTGATTGCGGTACTGCGGGTCTGTCGGCACAGATTATTTCTGTGCCAGCACCCATTTGACCAGGGTATGGGCTTCCGCCTCGCTCACCTGCGGGTTCGCTGGCATCGGGATCGCACCCCAGGTGCCGGAACCGCCCTTCATGACTTTCGCCGCCAGCTTGGCTTCCGCGTCTTTCTGACCGGCGTACTTGGCAGCGACGTCCTTGAACGCCGGGCCCACCAGTTTCGTGCTTACTGCGTGGCAAGCCATGCAATTCTTGGCTTTTGCCAGGTCCGGATTGGCCAACGCCGCTTGCGAGGCCAGAGCCGACACGGCCAATACACTCACCAACATAAAACGTTTCATTGTCTTTTCTCCAAAGTTACTTCCTGCGGCATTTTACTGTGTTTCCGCAGATGCACCACGAGCCCAGATCAAGCGTTTCAATGTAGTAACGCAATGTGGTCAGAAGGCATACCTATTCTGCCCCATCTGCGCGCGCATGACCATGTTGTTTGTAAGGCGATGTAACGCCAGGCGGCCCCGCGCAGTCAAACGGGGCCGGCCGTCGTACTTATGCAACAAATCAGCGTTTCTGCTTCTTCAGCTGGGAGAGATCGCGCACCGCGCCGCGGTCAGCCGACGTCGTCAGCGCCGCATACGCCTGCAGCGCCTGCGACACGTAGCGCTCGCGGTTGACGGGCAGCCAGGCCGCGTCGCCCTTCGCTTCCATGGCGGCGCGGCGCGCGGCCAGCTCGGCATCCGTGACGCGCAGCTTGATGGTGCGCGCGGGGATGTCGATGTCGATGAAGTCGCCCTCTTCCACCAGGCCGATGGCGCCGCCTTCGGCCGCTTCCGGCGAGGCGTGGCCGATCACCAGGCCCGAGGAGCCGCCCGAGAAGCGCCCGTCCGTGAACAGCGCGCAGGCCTTGCCCAGGCCCTTCGACTTGATGTACGAGGTCGGATACAGCATTTCCTGCATGCCGGGACCGCCTTTCGGGCCTTCGTAGCGGATGATGACGACGTCGCCTTCATGCACGGTATCGGCCAAAATCGCTTCCACAGCGGAATCCTGGCTTTCGAACACGCGCGCCTTGCCCGAGAATTTCAGGATGCTTTCATCCACGCCGGCCGTCTTGACGATGCAGCCCTTTTCCGCCAGGTTACCGTACAGGACGGCCAGGCCGCCATCCTGCGAATAGGCGTGGGCCTTGTCGCGGATGCAGCCCGTGCTGCGGTCCGTGTCGACGGCAGCGAAGCGCTCGGACTGCGAGAACGCCGTCTGCGTCGGCACGCCGCCCGGCGCGGCGCGGAACAGTTCATGCACGGCCGGATCGTCCGTGCACTTGATGTCGTTTTGCGCGATGGCGTCGGCCAGGGTCGGCGCGTGGATCGTCGGCAAAGTCGTGTCGAGCAGGCCGGCGCGCGCCAGTTCGCCCAAAATTCCCACGATGCCGCCGGCGCGGTGCACGTCTTCGATATGGTATTTGTCCGTCATCGGCGCCACCTTGCACAGGCAAGGCACCTTGCGCGAGATGCGGTCGATGTCGGCCATCGTGAATTCCACTTCCGCCTCGTGGGCGGCGGCCAGCAAGTGCAGCACGGTATTCGTCGAGCCGCCCATGGAGACGTCGAGCGCCATGGCGTTTTCAAACGCGGCCTTGGTGGCGATGGAACGGGGCAGCACGGTGTAATCGTCCTGCTCGTAGTGGCGCTTGGCCAGTTCCACGATCAAACGGCCCGCGCGCAGGAACAGCTGCTGGCGGTCCGAGTGCGTGGCCAGAATCGTGCCGTTGCCGGGCAGGGCCAGGCCCAGCGCTTCCGTCAGGCAGTTCATCGAGTTGGCCGTAAACATGCCGGAGCAGGAACCGCAGGTCGGGCAGGCCGAGCGTTCGATTTCCGCCACGTCGGCGTCGGACACCGTGCTGTCGCCCGCCTTGATCATGGCGTCGACCAAATCCAGCTTGATGATCTTCTGCGCGCCGTTGACCACCTTGACGACCTTGCCCGCTTCCATCGGCCCGCCGGAGATGAAGACGACGGGGATGTTGATGCGCATGGCGGCCATCAGCATGCCCGGCGTGATCTTGTCGCAGTTCGAGATGCAGACCATGGCGTCTGCGCAGTGGGCGTTGACCATGTATTCAACGGAGTCGGCGATCAGGTCGCGCGAGGGCAGCGAATACAGCATGCCGCCGTGGCCCATGGCGATGCCGTCATCGACGGCGATGGTGTTGAATTCCTTGGCCACGCCGCCCGCCTTTTCGATTTCACGCGCCACCATCTGCCCCAGGTCCTTCAGGTGCACGTGGCCGGGCACGAACTGGGTGAACGAGTTGACGACGGCGATGATCGGCTTGTCGAAATCGCCATCCTTCATGCCGGTGGCGCGCCACAGGGCGCGGGCGCCAGCCATGTTACGGCCGTGGGTGGTGGTGCGGGAGCGGTATTGCGGCATGATGGGGTCCTTCCAAGGATGATTGATGCCTGGCTGCGCGGGTTTGCAACAAAACCCTGCGTGCAGTGGGGGTACGCCAGATTGCCTTGCGCGCGCGCCACTGTCAAATATATGATGCACGTGTCTGTGATTCATTTTGCATATCACAGCAATCAATCAGCATGGAAACGCCTATGCATCTTGAATTGCGCCAGCTGCGCTATTTCGTCACCGTCGCCGAGGAACTGCACTTCGGCCGCGCCGCCGCGCGCCTGCACATGACGCAGCCGCCCCTGTCGCAGACCATCATGGCCCTGGAAGAACTGCTGGGCGCCCCCCTGTTCCTGCGCACGCGGCGCGAAGTGCAGCTGACGCCGGCAGGCACGGCCCTGCTGCCCGAGGCGCGCCGCCTGCTGGCCCAGGCGCAGGACTTGCCCGCGCTGGTGCAGCGGGCCGCACAGGGCGAGGCGGGACGTTTGAGCCTGGCGTTTGTCTCCTCGGCCGACTACAGCGTGCTGCCGCCCCTGCTGCGCGCTTACCAGACGGCCTATCCGCAGGTGCAGATCCAGTTGCAGGAGGCCACCTCCGACCTGCAGCTCGATGAATTGCTGGCCGGGCGCACGGATGCGGGCCTGCTGATCCCGCCCCTGCCCGAGAAGGCGAAGGGGGAACTCGACTACCTGCCCGTGCTGGCCGAGCCGCTGGTGCTGGCCGCGCCGTCCGGCCTCGACGTATTGACCACGCCGGGCCCCGTGCGGCTGCGCGACGTGCCGCCCCTGCCCCTGATCCTCTTCCCGCGCGCCATCTCGCCCGCCCTGCACGACGCGATACTGGGCGTCTTCCGCGCGGCCGGCATCACACCGCAGATCGGCCAGGAAGCCATCCAGATGCAGACCATCGTCAGCCTCGTCTCGGCTGGCATGGGCATCGCGCTTGTGCCACAATCGGTATCGAATCTGATGCGCCCGGGCGTAGAATACAGGCCGCTGCAGGACGCCACCCCGCTGGTGGAAACGGGCCTGGCCTGGCGCCGCGACAATCCGTCGGCCGTGCTGCAAGGCTTTCTGGCGCTGCTGCGCCAGCAGATAAGCGATGCTGGTCAATAAATTAAGTGGCCGCTAAGGCAAAAAAGCGCTGGCGCCCCCATACTACGCAACCTTGGCTTTAAATAAAGAAAGAAACTCCATGCTGATACACCCGATGCCCAATCCGATAGCCATCCAGATCGGCCCGCTCGCCGTGCACTGGTACGGCCTGATGTACGTGCTGGCCTTTGCCCTGTTCATTATCCTGGGCCGGGTGCGCATCAAGCAGCCGCATATCGCCAGGCTGGGCTGGCAGAAGGAGGATCTCGACGACATGCTGTTCTACGGCATGCTGGGCGTGGTGATCGGCGGACGCCTGGGCGAAGTGCTGTTCTACCGTCCCGAATATTTCATGCACAATCCGCTCGAGATCTTCATGGTCTGGCATGGCGGCATGTCCTTCCATGGCGGCTTCCTCGGCGTCATCCTGGCCATGTACCTGTGGAGCCGCAAGGCGGGCCGCAACCTGTTCGACGTGCTCGACTTCATCGCGCCACTGGTGCCGCTCGGCTACGCAGCCGGCCGCCTGGGCAACTTCATCAATGCCGAACTGCCGGGCCGCATCGCGCCGGAAACCCTGCCGTGGGCCATGCAATGGCCGGGCATTCCGTATCCCGTGCACCCGTCGCCCATCTACCAGATGCTGGTCGATGGCATTTTGGTATTCATCATCCTGTGGCTGTATGCGCGCAAGCAGCGCCCCCGCATGGCCGTGGGCGCCATGTTCACCCTGCTGTACGGCTGCGCGCGCTTCTTCACGGAATACTTCCGCACGCCGGACTGGGAAGTCGTGTGGCTGGGCGTGCCGATCACGTCGGGCCAGATGCTGTCCCTGCCGATGATCGTGGGCGCCATCGTGCTGCTCGTGTGGGCGTACAAGAGCCAGGTGATGGGCACGCCGCCCACCAAGGCGCGCGCGGCCTGAAGGGCGATCAGCCCAGTAGTTTGCTTGTAATCACTTTCCATTGCGCCGGCGTCACCGGCGTGATGGACAGCCGGCTGCCCTTCTTGAGCAGCAGCATGTCTTCCAGTTCCGGCATCTGGCGCATCTCGGACAGGGGCAGCAGCGCCGTCTTCTTCACGCCCCGCACGTCGACGCTGATCCAGCGCGGCTGCTCAGGCGTGGCCTTCGGGTCGAAATACTTTCCCCCCTCTTCAAACTGGCTGTGATCGGGATACGCCGTGCTGGCCACTTCGGCCACGCCCGCCACGCCCGGCTGCGGGCAGCTGGAGTGGTAGAACAGCACGCCGTCGCCCACCTGCATGCCATCGCGCATGAAGTTGCGCGCCTGGTAGTTGCGCACGCCAAACCACGGCAGGGTGTGCCCGGGCGCGGCCATCAGGTCGTCGATGCTCACTTCATCGGGTTCCGATTTCATCAGCCAGTACTGTGTCATTGCATTCCCCAGGTCAGATAGTCAAAGCGACAGGCGTAAAAAAACGGCTGCGCATGCTGATGCTGCAACCGTTTTTTGTACTGCAAATTGGGCCCCGCCTGTGCCGCTATGCCGGCATCCCGAACCAAACGGTTCAAGGTGGTCACGTTAGTTCAATTTCGGGTTCGTCGAACGAGCGACGCTCACTCCCATCAAACAAAATTCGCAACCGATGCGCATAAATGGTTCAAGGAATATATGGCAATCGCGAACACCGCAGGGTAGACGCAAGTTTACTCCTTAGTCCGCGCATCGCAAAGACAAATCGTACCGTGCCCGCCTAAAAAAGGTTTTCCTGGGGCGTCAATGCGCTGTCCAGGACGGTGTGCATGGCCGAGATTTTCTGCTTCACTTCCAGGATGGTCAATTCCGACAGCGGCCCTTGCGGCGACTTCACGGAGAGAAACTCTGCCGCCACGCCCAGGGCGGCCAGCACGGCGATGCGGTCATTGCCCTTGACCTTGCCCGCGTCGCGGATGGCTTTCATCTTGCTGTCGAGATAGATCGCCGCTTCGCGCAGCGCGCGCTCTTCGCCATCGCGGCACACCATGCTGTAGGCCTGGCCCATGATATTGACATCGACACGCGGCATTACGCTTCCTTCCCGTTCTCGGCACTGTAGGCACCGGCTTCCGAGGCGGCTTGCTCCAGGCCAGCCTGCACCAGTTCCGGGATTTTTTCCAGCAAGGCTTCCACCCGCTCCTGCGCCTCGCGCATGCGCTGCACGTACTGCGCATTGTCGGCGGACAGCGCGGCATTGTCCTTGCGCAATTGCGCGTTTTCACGACGCAGCGCATGGGTCATTTCGGCCAGCAGGCCTATTTTGTCGGATAATTCGTTGAATTCGGAAATCATCCCGCCACTATAGGGCGGACGCTCCATGGGCGTCAATCGAATCACGCCGCTGTCACACATATTTACATCAATGCAGGGCAGTTGGCGGACAATACACACTTTTTCCGGCGCTTTTCGCCAAGTGCGCGCATCTGCCGGCGCCGCGATGGCAGCGTGTTACTCGTCGACGTAATCGGGTTCGATATCCAGTCCGCCATAGCGGTTTTCGCAAGAACGGCGCACCAGCGTCTGTTGTCCGCCCTTGCCGTCAAGCACCATCGTCAAGTCGCGGCAAGTCTGGCGGTAGCTGCCAGGCTTGGCGTCCGTCCCCGAGGGCGTCAGGCGCACTGCCAGCGGCGCCGCATTGCCCAGTCCCTTGTTGCTCCACTGGCGGCTCTTGCCATCCTCTTCATCCTTCAGGGTGCGCACGGCCGCCTTCAGCAGCGCGGCCCGCTCCTGCGCATTCAGCGCGGCCACCGTCACGTCCGACAGGAAGGGCGGATACGCGACGGGCGCCGCGTCCTTGCCCTGCACATCCCACTTGCCGCTGCTCTGCGAGCAGGTGCGCCGGCTCAGGTCCTGCGTTTTACCGGCCGCCGTGACGACGAATTTCAGGTCGCGGCACATGTGCGCCTTCAGGCTGTGCTCCGTCATGCCGGAATTGCTGAAGTTATACGTGACCTTCACCAGCACGCCGCTGTCGCCGCCGTTGTCCCACAGGTGCGCTTCCTGGTCGTCATCGTCCTTGTTGAGGTCATTGAACAGGTCGTTCAGCAGCATTTCCTTTTCCAGCGGCGTCAGGGCCGCGACCGTGATCTCGTCGGCGATGGTGCGGGGTTGCGCGGCGGCATTGCCCAGCAGGGCGAAGCCGAGGGTGCAGGCGGCCAGCAGGCGCGGCGCGGAAACGTGGAACAGGGAAGGCATGGCGTTCTTTCTAACGGATAAGGGGATAAGGCGATGTTTGATATGCAATTACAATCATCTTATCAAATTCCATAGCAAAACTCCGTTACCCTTGCGTACAGGAACAGCCCCCTGCCGGCAAGCATGCTAGAGTCAGGTTTACTGCTGACGCCCGGGGACAAGGCTTGTCACAGCGCAAACCTTGTGCGAATGCAGGCTGCACAGTTCTTCCAAGCTTATGTTCCCTTCGAATAAGCCCTTGAAGTTGCCCCCTACCGTCCCTATAATTAGCACTCGTTAGTAGAGAGTGCTAACAAACTCTTTCGTAGCAATCCTCAGGAAATGATGGTGCTTGTCAGGCAACAGCAGGGAACGCTACGCGGCGGGCGACGCCGCGATGCACCACTGCCTGGCGCCAGCGGGCGCACGATGACCGGGGGTTTGCTTGACCGTTGCGGGCCGTTTTCAACGGCGGCCATTGAAAGCACGCCTGGCGCTGTGCCAGGCATGTCTTCATTCAGCAACACTTATCCATTGAACTTTAAGGAGTTTTGTATGAATCTGCGCCCATTGAACGATCGCGTCATCGTCAAACGCCTCGACCAGGAAACCAAGACTGCGTCCGGCCTCATCATTCCTGATGCAGCTGCTGAAAAACCGGATCAAGGCGAAGTCCTTGCCGTAGGCAATGGCAAGATTCTCGACGACGGCAAAGTCCGTCCTCTGGATGTCAAAGTGGGCGACCGCGTCCTGTTCGGCAAGTACGCTGGCCAAACCGTCAAGGTTGACGGCGATGAGCTGCTGGTCATGCGCGAAGAAGACATCATGGCGATCGTCGTCAAGTAATTGTTTCCACGTTTTAGATAACTCATTCCGAAATTTCTGGAGAATTGAACATGGCAGCTAAAGAAGTAGTATTCGGCGACGCAGCGCGCGCCAAGATGGTCGAAGGCGTCAATATCCTCGCCAACGCAGTCAAAGTCACCCTGGGCCCGAAAGGCCGCAACGTGGTCCTGGAGCGCTCGTTCGGCGCCCCTACCGTCACCAAGGATGGTGTATCGGTAGCGAAAGAAGTTGAACTCAAAGACAAGCTCATGAACATGGGCGCGCAAATGGTCAAGGAAGTTGCTTCCCGCACCAGCGACAACGCCGGCGACGGCACCACCACCGCCACCGTGCTGGCACAAGCCATCGTGCGCGAAGGCATGAAGTTCGTTGCCGCCGGCATGAACCCGATGGACCTGAAGCGCGGTATCGACAAGGCCGTTGCCGCCACCGTGGAAGAACTGGCGAAAATCGCCCGTCCTTGCACCACCACCAAGGAAATCGCCCAGGTTGGCGCGATCTCGGCGAACTCGGACTACTCGATCGGCGAGCGTATCGCTGAAGCGATGGAAAAAGTCGGCAAGGAAGGCGTCATCACCGTTGAAGACGGCAAGTCGCTGAACGACGAGCTGGACATCGTGGAAGGCATGCAGTTCGACCGCGGCTACCTGTCGCCTTACTTCATCAACAACCAAGAGAAGCAAGTTGCCGTTCTGGACAGCCCATTCGTGCTGCTGTGCGACAAGAAAATCTCGAACATCCGTGACCTGCTGCCGGTACTGGAACAAGTCGCGAAAGCCGGCCGTCCACTGCTGATCATCGCCGAAGACATCGAAGGCGAAGCGCTGGCGACCCTGGTGGTGAACAACATCCGCGGCATCCTGAAAACCTGCGCAGTGAAAGCACCAGGCTTCGGCGACCGCCGCAAAGCCATGCTGGAAGACATCGCTGTCCTGACGGGCGGCCAGGTGATCGCTGAAGAAGTCGGCCTGACCCTGGAAAAAGTGACCCTGGCCGAACTGGGCCAGGCAAAGCGCATCGAAGTGGGCAAGGAAAACACCATCGTCATCGATGGCGCCGGCGAAGCTGCCTCGATCGAAGCACGCGTGAAACAAGTGCGTGTCCAGATCGAAGAAGCGACCTCGGACTACGACCGTGAAAAACTGCAAGAGCGCGTGGCCAAACTGGCTGGCGGCGTTGCCGTGATCAAGGTTGGCGCAGCCACCGAAGTCGAAATGAAAGAGAAAAAAGCCCGCGTTGAAGATGCACTGCACGCTACCCGCGCTGCCGTGGAAGAAGGCATCGTGCCAGGCGGCGGCGTAGCCCTGCTGCGCGCACGCGCCAACATCGCGATCAAGGGCGACAATCCTGACCAGGACGCCGGCATCAAGATCGTCCTGCGCGCCATGGAAGAGCCACTGCGCATGATCGTGCAAAACGCTGGCGAAGAAGCGTCGGTCGTCGTGGCAGCCGTACTGGCCGGCTCCGGCAACTACGGCTACAACGCTGCCAACGGCACGTATGGCGACATGGTGGAAATGGGCGTCCTGGACCCAGCCAAAGTGACCCGTTCGGCGCTGCAAAACGCCGCTTCGATCGCTTCGCTGATGCTGACGACCGACTGCATGGTCTGCGAAATCGCTGACGACAAGGCAGCCGGCGGCATGGGCGGCGGCATGGGTGGTATGGGCGGCATGGGCGGCATGGACGGCATGATGTAATGTCCTGCGGCCAGTCGCGCAGGCGACGGCGCACCTGGCCGCATACGCCGGGACAGGGCTGGCAGGCCAAAAGCTGCCAGCGCCTTCCCGGCGGCCCCGAAAGCCACCTTCCACGGAAGGTGGCTTTTTTTCGTCTTACTTTTCAGCAATTCCAACGATTGCCCGCCTGCCCGTTTTGCTTTAGCATGGCCGCCATCGTCCACCCTTCCGAAACACCCCATACCATGCCGCCACGCGCCTCTTCCTCCAAAACCGCCATCATCGCCGGCATCCTGGCCGGCTTGCTGGCCGCCGGGCTCGGCGCCTTCTACCTGTATCAGCAGCCCGCCCGGCACGGCGGCAGCGCCCCGGCGGCGAGCAACGGCACGGCCGCCGAGGCAGCCAGCGCGCGCGCCGTCGATGCGCTGATGGCTTTGCCGGAGATCAAGGCCTGGTCGGCGCACATCGAAAAAGCCTCGGGTGGCCGCGCCCATGGCGCCGTGATGGAAACGGCGCCGGAGACGCGCCTCGTCGATGGCGCCGCCTACTATCAGCTGAGCTTTTTTGAAAGCACGCCGGATGCGGCCCACCGCTGGGAAAGCTTCGTCGTCACGCCCGACGGCAAGCGCATCCTCGTCGACGACGTCGTCAGCGGCGAACTGCTGAGCCTGGAGCGCTGGCGCCAGGACAGCGCCCCCATGCAGCGCATCGCCACGCAGTAATTCCCCCTACGCCGGCGCCCCCTGCGGCGCCGCGCCGCGCACGCGCGCCACCCACCACACCGTCAGCAGGGACAAGCCCGCCGCCAGCCAGCCATTCATGCCATAGCCGCTGATGTGACCAGCCGCGTCCGTTTGCAGGGTCAGTCCGCCCAGCCACGCACCCAGACCATTGCCCAGGCTTTGCAGGGCCGAATTGGCGCTGAGGAAAGCGCCCCGCTTGCGCGGCTCCGGTATCGTCGTCAGCAGCGCCTGCAGCGGGATGGTGCGGCCCGACACGAGCACCATGAACAGGGAAAACGCCAGCATCAGCGCCCACAGCGGCAGCTGGGGCAGGTGCGTGACCAGCAGCATGGGTACGATGGAAGCGAGGGCCACCCAGCGGTACACCTGCCGCTTGCCGGCGCGGTCCGCCCAGCGCCCGATGCGCCTGGCCGTCAACAGGGTGGCGCAGCCGCCCGCCAGGTAGACCCAGGTCACGTCGGCCGGCGCCAGGCCCATATTGCCCACCAGCACAGGTGAAATGAAGGGGATCAGCAGCATGCCCGCCGTCATGTTCACCACCGACAAGATGAAGGCGTCCAGGTGGCGCCGCTCCTGGAACAGGGCCAGCAGGTTCGGCAGCACCTGGCGCAGCGGCGTGGCAGCGGCGCCCATGTGCGCCGTCAGCGAGGGCAGCACGCGCGCGGCGCCGAACCAGATCAGGAACGACAGCAGCACCAGCAGGTAGAACGGCGAGGCCCAGCCGAAATGCGCGGCCAGCACCACGCCGATGGGCACGCCGCCCACGGCCGCCATGGCAAACGAGGTCATGACGACGCCGGTGGCCGCGCCGCGCCGCTCGGCGGGAATCACGTCGCCGATGATGGCCATGACGATGGCGCCCAGCACCCCGCCTGTCAGCCCGGCAAAGGCGCGCGACCACAGCAGCACGTGGAAGTTCGGCGCCAGCGCGCAGGCCAGGTTCGACACGGTAAACAGGCAGAACATGGTCAGCAGCAGCTTCTTGCGGTCGAAGCGGTCGACATACGTGGCCGCCAGCAGGCCGGACAGGCCCGCGCACCACGCATACGCGGAAACGGCGCCCGACACGGCGGCCGGGCCGATGCCAAACGCCTGCATCAGCTGCGGCGCCAGCGGCATCATCACCATGAAATCCATGATGACGGTAAATTGCGTGAGCGCAAGCAGCCACAGCATCGCCCGTTCGCGCGCCGGCGTCAGCATGGGCGCTGCTGCTGGCAGGGGCGTCATGCCAGCGCCTCGATGTCGGCGCGCGCCTGGCGCAGGATGGCGCGGATGGCGTCCAGGCGGACGGCGTCCGGCTCGCCTGCGCGCCCGCGCGCGATCACCACGGCCTTCAGCTCGTGCATGAGCTGGCGCAGGTCGTCGCCCGCCTCCCCCGGCGTGCCCACCCTGGCGGCGATGGCATCGACGTAGGCGCGGTTCGCGTCCAGGAAGGCCAGCCCCTCGGGCGTGATGCTGTGCAGCTTCTTCGTGCCGTCGAGGCTGACGGCCACGTAGCCCTGCCCCACGAGGCCGTGCATCAGCGGATAGATGGCGCCGGGACTGGGCGCGTACGCGCCGCCGGCGCGCTGGCCGATGGACTTGATGATGTCGTAGCCATGGCGCGGCTTGTCGGCGATCAGTTGCAGCACCAGATAGCGCAAGGTGCCCGCATCGAACATTTTCGGCCCGCGGGTGCCGGGCGAGCCCGGCGTATCGCCCTGGGCGTGGGCTGCCGCGCGCACCGGGCGCGCGCCGTGCAGGAGGGAAAGCATGATGAGTCCTAAGATATATCGCAATAAGATATATCTTATGATCGAAAACAGTCCAATGCAAGGTTTACTTTCCGGCATCGAAGCCCGATACTCGCCAGCATGCCCGCCACCACCATCCGCCCCCTCGCCCCCGACGACGCTGCCGCCTACCGCGCCCTGCGCCTGGCCGGCATCGCCGAACTGCCGGCGGCGTTCTGCACCACGCATGCGGCGGAAAGCGCCGTGCCCCTGGCACAGATGGCCCAGCGCCTGCGGGCCGCTCCGCACCAAATAATATTTGGCACTTTCGATGGAGCGCAACTGACCGGCATCGCCGGCCTGCGCCGCGAAGCGATCGCCGTCGTGCACGACAAGGCCAGCCTGTGGGGCGTGTACGTGGCGCCGTCCGCGCGCGGCCATGGCGCGGGGCGGCAACTGGTGCAGGCCGCCATCGCGCACGCCTGCGCCATCCCCGAGCTGGCCCGCGTGCGGCTCGCCGTGGCGCCGGACAACCATGCGGCGCTGTCCCTGTATCTGGGCTGCGGTTTCGTGCTGGCCGGCGAGGCCGCGTCCGGCGGCCTGCTGCAACTGCAGTTGACGTTGCCGCGCCCTGCCATCGCAGGACCACGAAATGATGTCTTTATGAAAATCAATACCTTACAAGTCCTTGCGAAATAGCCAGGGGACCGTTTTTTCTGTTGCAAGCAAGCGCAACAGGCCTTAGCATCGCGGCTTACAAAAAATACTTGGGGAGAGCCAATGTCATCGGCCGAGACACACACCGCCACGGGTAAAATGCCCCGGCAAATACCGTACATCATCGCCAACGAAGGCTGCGAACGCTTCAGCTTTTACGGCATGCGCAACATCCTGACGCCTTTCCTCATCAGCACCCTGCTGCTGATGATCCCGATCGACCAGCGCACGGGCGAAGCCAAGCACGTGTTCCACACCTTCGTCATCGGCGTGTATTTCTTCCCGCTGCTGGGCGGCTGGCTGGCCGACCGCTTCTTTGGCAAGTACAACACCATCTTCTGGCTCAGCCTCGTGTATTGCGCCGGCCATGCCTGCCTGGCCATCTTTGAAAACAGCGTCAACGGCTTCTATTTCGGCCTGTTCCTGATCGCCTTCGGCTCAGGTGGCATCAAGCCCCTGGTGGCCTCGTTCGTCGGCGACCAGTTCGACCAGACCAACAAGCACAAGGCCAAGCTGGTGTTCGACCTGTTCTACTGGATCATCAACTTCGGCTCCTTCTTCGCCTCGCTGCTGATGCCGATGTTCCTGCGCGATTACGGCCCGTCGATCGCCTTCGGCATCCCCGGCGTCATGATGCTGGCCGCCACCATCGTCTTCTGGATGGGCGCCAAGAAATACGTGCACGTGCCGCCGGCACCGCCGAATCCCGATTCGTTCACCCGCGTGGCCCGCACCGCCCTGCTGGCCCGCGTCGATGGCGGTTCGCGTCCCGGCCTGTACATGGCGTATGTCGGCGTGATCGGCGCCCTGTATGCGTTCTACAGCATTCCCGAATGGGGCTTCGTGATTTCCGCGTGTACAGCGCTGGTCCTGCTGCTGGCCTTCGGCAGCATCGGCACGGCCATGCAGCTGGAACGCGCGCGCGGCATCCACCCGGACGAAGCAGTCGAAGGCGTGCGCGCCGTGCTGCGCATCCTCGTCATCTTCGCCCTCGTCACGCCGTTCTTCTCGCTGTTCGACCAGAAGGCCTCGACGTGGATCGTGCAGGCCAACACCATGGAAAAACCGAGCTGGTTCCTGCCGGCGCAGATGCAGGCGCTGAACCCGATGCTGGTGATGCTCCTGATCCCGTTCAACAACCTGGTGCTGTACCCGATGCTCAACCGCTTCGGCCTGGAAGCGACGGCCCTGCGCCGCATGACGGCCGGCATCGGCTTTTCCTCGCTGGCGTGGATCGTCATCGGCCTCTTGCAACTGGCGCTCGACAGCGGCAACGCCGTCTCCATCATGTGGCAGATCCTGCCGTACGCCCTGCTGACATTCGGCGAAGTGCTGGTCTCGGCCACGGGCCTGGAGTTTGCGTACAGCCAGGCGCCCGTCTCGATGAAGGGCGCCATCATGAGCTTCTGGAACCTGTCGACCACGGTGGGCAACCTGTGGGTGCTGATCGTCAACCGCAGCGTCATGAACGAAGGCGTGATCGGCAAGATCGCCGAAAGCGGCATCAGCGTGACGGCCTTCCAGATGTTCTTCTTCGCCGCCTTCGCCGCCGTCGCCATGCTGGCCTTCGGCCTGTATGCGAAACGCTACAAAATGGTCGACAACTACCGCAAGACGGCCGTGCCGGCATAAGCGTGATGCCGGTTTGATCTGACGCAAAAAGGGCGCCCCCGGGCGCCCTTTTTTTACGTCGTCACGCTCGGCGCGTCGCGCCCCGTGCGCTCGCGTATCTGCGCCACCTGCTCGGCCACGGCGATCAGTCCCGCCAGCGCTTCCTGGGTCGGGATCGCGTGTTGCGCGACATCGGCTTCGTAGCGCTCCAGGTACAGGCGCAGGGTGGCGCCCTGCGTGCCAGTGCCGGACAGGCGCAGCACGATGCGCGCGCCGTCCGTCATGATGATGCGGATGCCCTGCTGCGTCGCCACGGAACCGTCGACGGGGTCCGTGTAGCTGAAATCGTCCGCCAGCGCCACCGTGTAGCCGTCGAACTGCCGGCCCGGCAAGCCGGCCAGCTGGCCGCGCACGGCTTCCATCAACTGCTGCGCGCCGGCGCTGTCGATGTCTTCGTAGTCGTGGCGCGAGTAGTAATTGCGTCCGTACGTGGCCCAGTGCGCGCGCACGATGGCTTCCACCGATTGTTTTTTCGCCGCCAGCAGGTTCAGCCAGAACAGCACGGCCCATACGCCATCCTTTTCGCGCACATGGTTCGAGCCCGTGCCGTAGCTCTCTTCGCCGCACAGCGTGGCCATGTCCGCGTCGAGCAGGGTGCCGAAGAATTTCCAGCCCGTCGGCGTCTCGTAGCACGGGATGCCCAGCGCGCTGGCGACCCGGTCGGCCGCGCCCGAGGTGGGCATGGAACGGGCGATGCCCTTCAAGCCCCCACGGTAGCCGGGCGCCACGCCGGCGTTGGCGGCCAGGATGGCCAGGCTGTCCGACGGCGTGACGTCGAAACGCCGGCCGACAATCATGTTGCGGTCGCCGTCGCCGTCCGAGGCGGCGCCAAAATCGGGGGCCTCATTGTCACCATCTCCGGCTGCCATGATGGCGATCAATTCCTGCGCATTGACGGGGTTCGGGTCCGGATGGCCGCCGCCGAAGTCTTCCAGGGGCACGCCGTTGATGACGCTGCCCTTCGGGGCGCCCAGCATGCCCTCCAGGATGGCCGTCGCGTACGGGCCGGAGACGGCGTGCATGCCGTCAAAGCAGATGCGCAGGCCGCCCGCGAACAGGGCGCGGATGGCGTCGAAATCGAACAGCTGCTGCATCAGTTCCGCATAGTCGGCCACGGAGTCGATGACTTCGACCGTCATCTGCTCGATGCGCACGGCTCCCAGGGTGTCGAGGTCGATGTCCGCCGCGTCGCTGATGCGGTATTCGCTGATCGTTTGCGTGCGCGCAAACATGGCTTCCGTGACCTTCTCGGGCGCCGGGCCGCCATTGGCGATGTTGTACTTGATGCCGAAATCGCCATCGGGACCGCCCGGATTATGGCTGGCCGACAGGATGATGCCGCCGCTGGCGCCATGCTTGCGGATCACGCAGCTGACGGCCGGCGTCGACAGGATGCCGCCCTGCCCCAGCAGCACGCGCGCGTAGCCGTGCGCGGCCGCCATGCGCAGCACCGTCTGGATCGCCGCGCGGTTGTAATAGCGGCCATCGCCGCCCAGCACCAGGGTCTGGCCGCGGCAGTCGCCCACGGTATCGAAGACGCTCTGCACGAAATTTTCCAGGTACTGCGGTTCGCTGAACACGCCCACCTTCTTGCGCAGGCCGGAAGTCCCAGGCTGCTGGCCGGCCATCGGCGCCGTGTTGATTATTTGAATAGCCATCTTGCCTCCACATTAACCCCTCATGGTAACGCATGCCGCCGGGGGGACAAAGCGTTGTCCCCCTGCCACGGTGCGGTAAACCGCTTAAGGTGCCGGCCCACAGTGGCCCGCCATATAATATAATGAGAATCATTCTCATATGTGGCCGGCCTGGCGACACCTACCTCAAGACATCGGACGCCGTGGTTGCACGCTACTACCAAGAACTGCTCAATTTCTGCTGGCGCGGCTTGCGCAACCGCGAGACTGCCCTGGACCTGGTGCAGGAAAGCTACGTGCGCGTGCTCGGCGTGCAGGCCCGTTCCGGAGCGGGCGAACAGACCGTGCGCGAGCCGCGCGCGCTGCTGTACCACACGGCGCGCAACCTGATGATCGACAAACACCGCCGCGCCGCCCTGCGCCAGTACGACGCGCTCGACGCCCTGCCCGAGGCCGCGCATCCGGCCGCGCCGCAGCACCTGCAGCCGGAACAGGCACTGGAAAACAGCCAGGACTGGCAAGCCTGCGTGGCCGCCATCGACGCCCTGCCTCCCCGCTGCCGCGATGCCTTCGTGCTGCACGTGTTCGAGGAATTGCCGCACGCGCAGATCGCCGCGCGCATGGGCATTTCCGTGAGCATGGTGGAAAAGCATATCGCGCGCGGCATGCTCAGTTGCCAGGCGCAGTTGCTGCAGTTGCATTCTTTGCGGGAAGCCACATAATGGCGCCCATGAACAGCCGCCCGCCCCGCCACGATTTCGGCCCCTGCGCCCAGGAGCAGGCGGACTTGCGCGAACACGCCGCCTTTGCCGACGCGCAAGATGGCGTGGCGCTGGCGGCCGCCACCTGGTTCAGCTGGCGCGGCAACCTCGATGCGGTGCAGCAAGCCGAATTTGCCGCCTGGCTGGCGGCCGATGCGCGTCACGCCCAAGAGTACGCGCAGCTCAAAGACACGCACCGCGCGGCGCGGCGGATTCCCGCCCAGGTCGCCGCGCGCTGGACGGTGCCCCCTGCGCCAGCACAAGCGCCCCGCCGCCCGTTTCTGCGCTCCCTGCTGCCATATGCGGCGGCCGCCATGCTGGCACTGTGCGTGGGCGCGGGCGGCTACCAGTGGTGGCAGCACCCCGTGTTCAGCCAGGCGTATGCCACGCAGCGGGGCCAGCGCCTGGCCGTGTCGCTGCCCGACGGCAGCACGGTGCAGCTCGACACATCCACGCAATTGCACGTCACCCTGTACCGCCAGCGCCGCGAAGTGCGCCTGGCGCACGGCGAGGCGCTGTTCCAGGTGCAATCGCAGCAGGGCCTGCCCTTCGACGTGCGGAGCGGCCCCCTGACGGTGACGGTGGTGGGAACGCAATTTTCCGTGCGCAACACCCTGGCGCACGACGGCCAGCTGCGCGTGGCCGTGCAGCATGGGCACGTGCGCGTGGCGGGCGCGGCGCAGGACCGGGTCGACCTGCGGGCCGGCCAGGGCGTCAGCAGCGATGCCGGCGGCCGCCTGTCCGCCGTCGCCAGCCTGGCCCCGGGCAGCGTGGCGCCCTGGCGCGCAGGCCGGGTCACCTTCGACAACGTGCCCCTGGGCGCGGCGCTGGCCGAATTCGAGCGCTATGGCGACACGGGCCTCGTCGTGCGCGATCCTGCCGTGGCGCGCCTGCGCATCGGCGGCAGCTTCAGCCTGGCCCAGCTGGACCGCTTCGCCGCCGCCCTGCCGCAGCTGCTGCCCGTGCACGTCGTGCGCGATGGTGCCGTCAGCAACATCCGCATGGCGCCCAAGGCCCCCGCGCAAGGGCCGGCCATGCAACTGCAACAAAATAAATAAAAATATCGCATGCGCAGGTGTGGGTTTTATCTGCTGCCGCGTCTACCACGTTAATCGACAACAAATTAACCTGGAGAAACGCACCATGTGGTCCCCCCGCTTCAAGCTGACACCCGCCCCTCTCGCCCTGGCCGCCATGCTGGCGCTGGGCACGACCACCGTGGCGCAGGCACAAGCCTCGCCCCCGATCAAACTGGCCATCGCCGCCCAGCCGCTGGGCCAGGCCCTGAATGAACTGGCGCGGCAAGCCAATCTGCAACTGCTGTTCGCTCCCGACCTCGTGGCCGGCAAGACGGCGCCCGCCGTCAGCGGCACGCTGAGCGTGCGCGACGGCCTGGAGCGCCTGCTGGCCGGCAGCGGCCTGCAGGCATCCATCGATGGCAATGCCGTCATCATCAAGGCGGCGCCCAGGGTCTCGGGCGAGACGGCCACCCTGTCGGAAATCACCGTGACGGCCAATGGCGAGCGCACGGCCACCAGCGACGGCACGGGCGCCTACACTACGCCCGCCGTGACACTGGCGGGTGTGGAACGTTCATTGCGCGAAACGCCGCAATCCGTATCCGTCGTCACGCGCCAGCAGATGGATGACAAGAATTTGTTCACCCTGGACCAGGTGCTGGAACAGAGCACGGGCCTGACGCGCATGAACCGCAGCTTCGGCTCGCACGAATTCCTCGCGCGCGGCAACGCCCTGTCCTACCTGGTCGACGGCATGCCCGGCATTTCCGACAATGCCACGGGCTGGCTGATCCCGGACATGGCCGTGTATGACCGCGTGGAAATCCTGCGCGGCTCGGCCGGCCTGATCGTCGGCGCCGGCACGCCGGGCGGCGTGGCCAACCTGGTGCGCAAGCGCCCGCGCGCGGAAGCCCATGCGGACGTCACCGCCACCGTGGGCAGCTGGAAGCAGCGCCGCGTGGAGCTCGATGCGGGCACGCCCCTGAACGCGGCCGGCACGGTGCGCGGCCGCGCCCTCGTGGCCTACGAAGACCGCGGCTACTTTTATGATGCGGCGCACAGCCGCATGCCCCTGTTCTACGGCATCGTCGAGGCGGACCTGGACGCCGCCACCACCGTGCGCGCGGGCGCGCGCCGCCAGCACACGGTGACGGATGGCTACTGGCTGTTCGGCCTGCCCCGCTACAGCAATGGCGCCACCTTGCCGATCCGCCGTTCGACCTCGCTGGCGCAGGACTGGAACCGCCACGACGCCACCATCGGCGAACTGTTCGCCGACCTGGAGCACCGCTTCGGCGGCGACTGGAAGGCCAGGGTCGCCCTCAACCGCACCTATGGCAATTTCGACCAGCAGGCGGCCATCGTGCGCGGCAGCATCGATCCCGTCACGCAAACGGGCGCGCGCCTGTACAGCATCAATTACCGCAAGCAGGATATCGTCACCACGGGCATCGACGCCAACGTGGGCGGCAGCTTCGGTGCCTGGGGCGGCAGGCATGAAGTGCTGCTGGGACTGAACGCCTCGCGCGCCCTCACGGATGACCACGCGGCCTCGACCTCGCCCGGCCTGCCCTTCGACGTCTTTCATCCCAACAATACGCTGCTGCCCCGCCCGACGCGCCCAGCCTGGGACTCGCTGCCGCAGCTGAACGAACAGCATTACGGCGCCTACGCCAGCACGCGCTGGGAACTCCATCCGGCGCTGCACCTGCTGCTGGGCGGCCGCCTGAGCTGGTTCGACAAGCAGACCACGGGCAGGCTGCCCACCGACCCCGTCAGCCGCTACAAGGAGAGCGGCGAATTCACGCCGTATGCGGGCCTGGTGCAGGACCTGGGCCGGCAGTGGTCCGTGTACGGCAGCTACGCCAGCATCTTCCAGCCGCAGAGCCTGTACTACACCCTGGGCGGACAGCCGCTGAAACCCGTCGTTGGCGACACCTATGAGGCGGGCGTGAAGGGCGAGCTGTACGACGGCCGCCTGAACGTGGCGCTGGCCGCCTTCCGCATCAACAAGCGCGACACGGCCATCTACGACGAGGCCAGCAACGACGATTGCCTGAAGTGGGACGTGACGGGCAGCTGCTACCGCAATGGCCGGCCGCTGCGCAGCACGGGCATTGACGCGGACGCCAGCGGCGAAGTGTTGCCCGGTTGGCAGCTGTCATCCGGCTACACCTACAACATCGCGCGCGGCGAGGCGGGCGAGACCCCGCCCACCGTCACGCCCAGGCATATGCTGCGCGTGTCGACCAGCTATCGCCTGCCCGGCGCGTGGAACCACTGGACCATCGGCGGCGGCGTCTCGGCGCAAAGCGGCTACCTGTACCAGGCGGACGACAACCCGGACGTGAGCTTCCGCAATGGCGGACGCACCGTCTGGGACGCGCGCGCCGCCTACATCTTCAACCGCAACTGGAGCGCCAGCCTCAGCATCGCCAACCTGACGGACAAGACCTACTGGGCCGCCACGGGCGAGCTGCGTCGCGGCAATTACTTTGGCGAGCCGCGCAACATCATCCTCACCCTGCGCTACACGCCGTCCCTGTAAGCGCCTTCCCGACAGCAGCACGCGCCACGGCCGCCGCATGCTTGCGGCGGCCGTGCTCGTTTACAGCCGCAGCGCATCCCTGCCCGGCACCGCACTCTTGCATGTCTCACAACTCAGCACTATAATAAGAATAGTTCTCATTCACATTTAGGCCTTCCAAGGTCTGCACGCCGTCCCCGGCCCGTGCACGGCTGAATGACACGCTGCGCCAGCCAGGCAAGCACGCCAAGCAAGCTCCCCCCACAAAAAGCCTGTCGCACGACGGCAGGTACACGAGAAGAAGGATGCTTCATGGCACGAACACGTTCGCTGGCCGGCACCGCCGCCGCCACGATTTCCCCCGCCCTCCCCGCATGCCGCGTGCGGCCGCTGGCCGCCGCCGTCCGGTCCGCCCTGCTGGCGACGGCGCTGGGCGCCGGCGCGGCCCTGGCCGCCGACGCCCCGGCCAATCCCGAGGTGGCCACCTTGAGCGAGATTAAGGTGCTGGGCCAGCAAGACAAGGCATCGACGGAAAACACGGGTTCCTACACGACGAAAGAGATGGCCACGGCCACGCGCATGGGCCTGTCGATCCGCGAAACGCCGCAATCGATTTCCGTGGTCACTCGCCAGCGCATGGACGACATGGGCTTGAACAGCCTGGCCGAAGTGCTGGTGCAGTCGACGGGCGTGACGGTGCAGGAAAACGACAGCGAACGCACCAATTTCTCCGCGCGCGGCTTTTCCATCGGCAATTATCAGATCGACGGCGTGGCCGTCAATTCGGGCAGCAATGCGCTGTTCGACACGGCCATCTATGACCGCATCGAAATCGTGCGCGGCGCCACGGGCCTGGTCAGCGGCAATGGCGACCCGTCGGCCACCATCAACATGCTGCACAAGCGCCCGGGCAAGGAATTTTCCGCCGCGGCCGGCCTGACCGTCGGTTCCTGGAGCAAGGTCCGCCTCGAAGGCGACGTCAGCGCGCCACTCAATGCCGACGGCAGCATCCGCGGACGCGTCGTCGTGGCGGACCAGAACCGCCATTCCCACCTCGACCTGTACCAGGAGCGCAAGCTGGTGGGCGCCGTCATCGTCGAGGCGGACCTGACGCCGGCCACCTTGCTGACGGCCGGCATCGACTACCAGAAGAACACGCCGAAAGGCACGAGCTGGGGCACCACGCCCCTGTTCTTCTCGGATGGCACCCTGGCCCACATGCCCCGCTCGTTCAACATGGCGGCCAGGTGGAGCAGTTGGGAGCGCACGTTCGAAAACAAATACGTCTACCTCGAACATCGCTTCGCCAACGACTGGAAGGTCAAGGCCGCGTATGGCCGCCTGGACAGTTCCTCGAACGGCAAGCTGTTCTACGGCGGCAGCGGCTACCCGAACCGCGACGGCTCCGGCCTGGGCGTGTGGAGCAGCGCCTTCCCCTACGATGAAAAGCAGGACAACTTCGACCTGTCGGCCAACGGCACCTTCCCCCTGTTCGGCCGCCGGCATGACCTGGTGATCGGCGCCAACGGCTGGAAGCGCGTCGGCACGACGAATGAAACGCAGTTCGAGGACCCGCTGCCCTTCGCCACCGCCATTCCCGACTTCCGCCACTGGACGGGCGACGTGCCCGAGCCGGCCATGCTGCGCACGGGCGCGCGCGACGTCGCCACCACCAAGCAGTCGGGCGCCTTCATCGCCACGCGCATCAACGTGACGGACAAGCTGAAGGTGCTGGCCGGCGCGCGCGTCTCGAGGTGGGAAACGTATAACGACCGCTACGACACCCAGGGCCGTTTTGCGCAGCGCAGCTCGGCCTACAAGACGGACGATGTGGTCACGCCGTATGCGGGCGTGGTGCTGGACGTGAGCAAGAGCACCTCGCTGTACGCCAGCTACACGGACCTGTTCAAGCCGCAGAATCTGAAGGACAAGAACAACGCCTTCCTCGACCCGATCACGGGCAGCAACGTGGAAGCGGGCGTGAAGAGCGAATTCCTCGACGGCGCCGTCAATGCCTCGTTCGCCATGTATGAGGCGAAGCAGGACAACCTCGGCGAGGAAGATCCCTCCGTGCCCCTGACCTTCTTGCTGCCGGACGGCAGCCGTCCGTATGTCTCGACGGGCAAGGGCACGAAAAGCCGCGGCTACGAAGCGGAAGTATCGGGCAGCCCGCTGGCGGGCTGGCAGTTGTTCGGCGGCTTTACGCACGGCACCTCGAAGACGGGCAAGGGCGTGCTGACCAACACCATCCAGCCAAGCAACATGCTGCGCGTCTCGACCACCTACCGCCTGCCCGGCCAGTGGCAAAACCTCACTGTCGGCGGCGGCGTGAACTGGCAGAACGAAATCTGGACGACGGCCACCCTGCCGGACAAGACGAAGACGCGGGTCAGCCAGGGCAGCTACGCACTGGCCAACCTGATGGCGCGCTACCAGATCAGCCCGAAACTGTCGGCCAGCCTGAATATCAACAACCTGTTCGACAAGACGTATTTCCGCCGCGTGGGTTTCTATAACGGCGGCTATTACGGCGAACCGCGCAGCGTGGCGCTGAACCTGCGTTACCAGCACTGATGCACCGTGCCGGCCGCCATCTTCGGGAGCGCGGCCGTTTTGACTGTTTGACATAAAAAATACCAGGGATACACCATGCACATCACCTCCATCGCGCGCCGCGGCGCCCTCGCCGCCGCCCTGCCGGGCGCCGCTACCGTGTGCGGCACCGCCGGCGCGCACCAGATCTGCCTGCAGCAGGACGGCCAGGCCCTGCCGCCCAGCAAGGACCGCGACTGACCATGCAAGCGCCTGCCCCTCCCGCTACCGCTGAAAAAGCGCCGCGCCTGCGCCTGTCCGCCGGCGCGCTCTACCGCCTCGGCGTGGCCTCGCGCAGCGTGGCCGCCATCGTCGGCGGCTACGTGCTGGCCGCGCTGCTCACCATGCTGCTGTCGGTCAGCCTGCCCATGGCCCGTTCCGAAGCCGTCATGACGGCCACCCTGCTGTCGTTTGCCATCTACACCTGCGTGGTGATGTGGGTCTTCGCCACGCGCAGCGCCCTGCGCGCCTGGCTGGGCCTCGCGATCCCCGCCGCCGTCATCGCCGCCATCCTGCAGTCGATGGACGCACTTTCCTGGAGTCTCGCATGAAAGAAGGTTTCCGCCAGTCGATGGCATGGCTGCACACCTGGTCCGGACTGCTCGTCTGCTGGATCCTGCTGCTGGTGTTTTGCGCCGGTACGGCCAGCTACTACCGCAATGAAATCACCCTGTGGATGCAGCCCGAACTGCATGGCGCCGCCGCCAGCGACGTGACGACGGAGGCTGCGGCCACGGTCGCGCAAGCGGCCATGGAAGCACGGGCCGAGGGCGCCACGCGCTGGTTCATCAGCCTGCCCGGCGAGCGCAATCCCGCGCTGCAGCTGGGCTGGAGCAAGCCCGCGCAGCCGGGCGAAAAGAAGCGCGGCCGCCGCGGCAATTTCCATAGCGAGGCGGCCGACCCGGCCACGGGCGAAGTGCTGTCCAAGCCGCGCGACACGCGGGGCGGCGAATTCCTCTATCGCCTGCATTTCGACCTGCACTACATGTCCGCCATCTGGGGCCGCTGGATCGTGGGCTTCTGCGCCATGTTCATGTTCGTCTCCATCATCAGCGGCATCGTCACGCACAAGCGCATCTTCAAGGACCTGTTCACCTTCCGTCCGAAGAAGGGCCAGCGCTCGTGGCTGGACGCGCACAACGTGACGGCCGTGCTGGCCCTGCCCTACCACATGATGATCACCTACACGGGCCTCGTCACCCTGATGTTCCTGTACATGCCGTCCGGCGCCACGGCTGCCTACAAGGGCGACCAGGATGCCTTCTTCGCCGAAGCCTTCCCGGGCCGCTCGGACGAGCGCAAGGCGGCCGGCGTGGCCGCGCCCCTGACGCCCCTGGCGCCCCTCGTGCGCCAGGCGGAGCAGCACTGGGGCGGCGGCAAGGTCGAGCGCATCTCCGTGAATCATCCGGGCGACGCCAACGCCAGCGTGACCCTGTCGCGCGCGGCCGGGCGCAACATCTCGTCGAAGCAGCCGTCGATGGAATTCGATGGCGTCACGGGCAAGCTGCTGGCCACCGATGGCGAAGCGCTGCCCGGCGCGGCCGCCACGCATGGCGTGATGTATGGCTTGCACATCGCCCGCTTCGGCGGGCCGCTGCTGCGCGCCCTGTTCTTCCTCTCCGGCCTGGCCGGATGCGCCATGGTGGCCACGGGCGCCCTGCTGTGGGCCGTCAAGACGCGCCAGAAGCAGGCCAAGGCGCTGGCCGCCGGCAAGCGCCCCAGCTTCGGCCTGCGCCTGGTGGAAGCGCTCAACATCGGCGCCATCGCCGGCATCCCGATCGCCTTCGGCGCCTACTTCTGGGCCAACCGCCTGCTGTCGGTGACGATGGAAGACCGGCCGAAGGAGGAAATCGCCTGCTTCTTCGGCGCCTGGGCGCTGGCCGCCATCATCGCCCAGCTGCGCCCGTCGCGCGCCATGTGGCGCATGCAGCTGGGCGTCGGCGCGTTCATGCTGGCATCCCTGCCCGTGCTGAACGTCTTCACCACCGCATCGCACCTGGGCGTGACCCTGTTCCTGGGCCGCGGCCCCTTGGCGGTGGCCGCCTTCGACCTGGTGGTGCTGGTGCTGGGCCTGGGCCTCGCGTATGCGGCGTTCAAATTGAAACCGCTGCCCGTGAAAGCGGCCAAGGCCGCACCCGCCGCCAAGCCGGCGCCGACGACGATGGAGGCCGCGTGATGGAGCTGCTGGCGAATTTTCTCGTCCTCGCCCTGTGCTACGCGGGCCTGTCCGCGCTGTGCCTGGCCATGGACCGCCACTACGCCGACCTGCACGGACGCGGCGCCGAACCGCCCGCGCCCCTGCGCCGCCGCCTGCAGTGGACGGGGTCGCTGGCGCTGGCGGCGGCCCTGGCCTGGGCCATGCACATCGCCGGCGGCTATGGCCTCGTCTACTGGATCGGCAGCCTGACGGGCTGCGGCTTGCTGCTCATCTGGCTGCTGCCCTATGCGCCGCATCACGCCATGCGCCTGGCGCGCGTCATCGGCGCCGCGGCCGTGCTGGCCGCCGTCGTGCTGGCGGTGCTATCCCTCAGGCCGGGCTAGCCGACTTGAGCAGCGCCTCGACGCCCTCGGGCGCCATGGCGCGGCCCAGGAAATAGCCGAACGCCTCGTCGCAGCCCATCTCGGCCAGCAGTTCCAGCTGCTCGCCGTTTTCCACGCCGCCGGCGACGGTGCGCAGTCCCAGCGTGTGCGCCATGGCCACGATGGCGCGCACCATGGCGCCGTCGCCGCCCGGCTTGCCCAGGTCATCGACGAAGCATTTCTCGATCTTCACCGCATCCGTGGGAAAGCGCTTCAGGTAGTTCAGCGACGCGTCGCCCGTGCCGAAATCGCTGATGGCGATGGCGATGCCCAGCTGGCGGAACTGGCGCATGATCAGTTCGCAGTTCTGGTTGCGGTCGATGAGGATGGCGGCGGCGATTTCCAGTTCGATGCAGCGGCCGGGCACGCCGGCCGCCTCCAGCGCGGCGGCGAAATTGCGCACGATGTCGCGCTGATAGAACTGGCGCGCCGACAGGCTGACGGAGACGGTCAGCGGCTGGCCCTGCGCGATCCAGCTGCGCGCCTGCTCCACGGCCGTGGCCAGCACCCAGGCGCCCACCGGCAGGATCAGGGCGCTCTCTTCCAGCACCGGCAAAAAATCGAGCGGCATCATCAGGCCCAGTTCCGGGTGCTTCCAGCGCAGCAGCGCCTTCACGCCCGTGATGCTGCGCGTCTGCAGGTCCACGCGCGGCTGGTAGTACAGCACGAACTCGTTGCGCTCGAGCGCATGGCGCAGCGCCGTCTCGAGGATGGTGCGCGAGTACGACTGCGTCTGCATGCGCGGCGCGTAGCGCTGGCAAGTGCCGGGGGCATGGCGCTTGGCCGCATACATGGCCAGGTCGGCCTTTTCGATCAGCGCATTGACGTCGTCGTCATCGTCCGGATACAGGGCCACGCCCACGCTGGCCGCCACAGCCAGGCTGTATTCGCCGATGACGAAGGGGGCGGCGATGGCGCCGACGATCTTCTCGGCCACCCGCTCGGCATCCTGCGCCGTGCGCAGTTCCGTCAGCAGGATGATGAATTCGTCGCCGCCCTGGCGCGCCACCGTGTCGACCTTGCGCACGCACTGCTGCACCCGGCGCGCGAACTCCGTCAGCACCTGGTCGCCCACGTCGTGCCCCAGGCTGTCGTTGATGGACTTGAAGCGGTCGATGTCGACGAACAGCACCGCCAGCAGGCCCTGGTGGCGGCGCGCATACGCGATGCCGTGCTCGAAGCGGATCTGGAAATGCAGCCGGTTCGGCAAGCCCGTCAAGCCGTCGTGGTGGGCGATGAATTCCAGCTGCTGCTCGGCGCGCCGGCGCGCCGACACGTCGTGCAGCAGCAGCACGGCACCGCCCTGCGCCAGCGGCGCGCAGCTGTACTGCACGTCGATGCGCTTGCCGTCGAGGTGGCGCAGCAGCACGGCGCCGCGCGCCACTTCCAGCACTTCCTGCTGCGCCACGCAGTCGCGCACCTGGCGCGCCGCGTCGATGGGCGTGCCGTCGTGGAACAGGGGCAGCAGCTGCGTCACGGGCTGCCCCAGGCCCTCCTCGGCCAGCAGGCCGCCCATGGCGCTGGCGCGGGGATTGAGGTACTCCACCACGCCATCCCGGTCGGTGCCGATGACGGCCGCCGGCAGCGCGTGCAGCAGCGCCAGCGTATCGGCCATGACCTGCGCCTGCGCCGCCTGCCGCACCACGCCCGTCGCATGGCGCATGCGCCACGCGCGCGCCGCCTGCCACTGGCAAGCCAGCAGCACGCTGAGCACCACGGACAGGCACAGGCACAGCGCCAGCAGCAGCGCCGTCATGCGTCACCCGGCAGGCGGAGGGTACGGTACATGGTTTTCCTTTGCAACGCGCGCCATGCGGCCGGGCGCAGATCCATGCGGAAAGGAAATAGTATAAGAATTCGGGCCGTTTTTTTGCCTGATCGGACGCCGCTTGACTGGCATCAAGCGGCGCGGGGCAGGTCCGCGTCAGGTCAGCGACAGGGTCCGGGCCAGGACGGCGCCCGCCGGCGCTCCCATGCCTGGCGTGCCATGCAGCTTGAAGATGCTGACGGCGTCGGCCAGGCTGGCCGCCTGCTGCTGCAGGGCGTCGGCGGCAGCGGCGGCCTGCTCCACCAGGGCCGCGTTCTGCTGCGTCACGCCATCCATCTGGCTGATGGCGATGCTGATCTGCTCGATGCCGTCGCGCTGTTCCACGCTGGCCACGGCGATCTCGCCGATGATGGCATTCACGCGCTGCACGCTACCCACCACGTCCTCCATCGTGCGCCCCGCCTGGCCGGCCAGCACGCTGCCCTCTTCCACCGTGCGCACGGATTCGCCGATCAGCTGCTTGATTTCCATGGCCGCTGCGCTGGAGCGGTGCGCCAGGTTGCGCACCTCGCTGGCGACGACGGCGAAGCCGCGTCCCTGCTCGCCCGCACGCGCCGCTTCCACGGCCGCATTCAGGGCCAGGATGTTGGTCTGGAAGGCGATGCCGTCGATGACGCCGATGATGTCGACGATGCGCTTCGACGAGGCATTGATATGGCTCATGATCTGCACCACCTGCGCCACGGCTTCGCCGCCGCGCTGCGCCACCTCCGACGCGCCGCCGGCCAGCTGGCGCGCCTGGTCCGCGTTGTCGTTATTCTGCCGCACGGTGGAGGTCAGCTCGATCATCGAGGCGGCCGTCTCTTCCAGCGAACTGGCCTGCTCCTCCGTGCGCGAGGACAGGTCCATGTTGCCGCTGGCGATTTCACCGGACGCCGTGGCGATGGCGTCCGTGCCGGCGCGCACCCGCCCCACGATGGCGGCCAGGTTGCCGCTCATGGCTTTCAGGGCGCGCAGCAGGTCGCCGATCTCGTCGCGGCTGCCATCGGCCACCACGGCGCGCAAGTCCCCCGCCGCCACCTGCTGGGCGATGCCGACGGCCGCGCCGAGCGGCACGGTGATGCTGCGGACCAGCCACCAGACGGTGACCGCCCCCACCACCAGCGTCACCAGCACGGTGGCCAGCATGGCGATGCTGGCGCTGCGGTGCGCGGCCGCGTCCTGTTCCTTCATCTGCGCCATCAGGGCGTGCGACTGCTTGCCGATGGCCGCGACGATGGCGTCGATCTGGCGCGTCGGCTCGCGGTCGATGCCCTTGACCAGCGCATCGACGGCCTGGGCGCTGTCGGCCCTCGCGCCGTCGTACTTTTGCAGCGCCGCCAGGTAGCTCACGCCCAGCGCATCGTGCGCCTGCACGGCCTGCGCCACGGGCGCCGTGTCCAGGCCCAGCGCGGCCATCATCGCCTGCAGGCTGGTCAATTCCTTGCGCGTCTGCGCGCCGCTGGCGACGAACGCTTCGCGGTAGCGCTGGAAGGCAGCCGCATCGCCGCCGCGCAGCAGGATGTTTTTCCACTCCTGCACCTGGATCTTGAATTCCACCTGTGCGCTGCGCGCCGCGTCGACGGCTTCCGTCAGGGCGACGGAGCGCTGCATGGCTTCGTTGCCGCGCGCGCTGGCCGCGTCGAGCGCGCTCCAGCCGCGCGCGCCGACGAAGACCAGCGCAAGGAAGAAGAAGGCGCCCAACAGACCCAGGCGGACGGAGATTTTCAGATTCGCAAGTTGCATGTGTTTCTCCCGGCGGCAAGAACAGGATGGCAACAAAGGTGGCGCCAAAACTATCCAATTCTCACCAAATACAGAAATCATGCGGCGCGCCCCGTGAAAAACCAAGCAGCGCTTTCGCTAGAGAAACACTTTCAACATAGAAACAACAAATTACACGAGAAGATTGACTGTCTGGCCATATTGCCGCACCTGCAGCATGGTCAGGCAGTCAAGCTTGCCGGCGGCGTCAGCGGGCGGACGCGGCCGCGAACTCCTCGCGCAGCAGCGGATACAGGCGCCGGTAGCGCGCCAGGCGCTCGTCCAGCACGGTGCCGGCCCGTGGCGCGATGGCTTCCTGCACGGCCGGACGCGTGCACACCTGCGCGGGCGGCAAGCCCGTCACCGCCATCTGCGCCAGGCGCGCCGCACCCAGGGTGCCGCCGGCCACGCCGTGGTCGTGCCGCAGCACGTGCAAGCCCGACGCATCCGCGCACAGCTGCGCCCAGAAGCGGCTGCGTGAACCGCCGCCCACGAACGACGCTTCCTGCAAGCGCGTGCCGGCGCTGCGCAGGGCCGCATTGCCGTCGGCCATGGCAAAGGCCACGCCTTCCATCACGCTGTAGGCCAGTTCCGCGCGCCCGTGCTCCGTCGACAGGCCGAAGAACACGCCGCGCGCCGCAGCGTCGTTGTGCGGCGTGCGCTCGCCGCTCAAATACGGCAAAAAGATGGGCGCCGTGCGCGCCTCGACGTTTTCCGCCAGTTTCACCAGTTCTCCGATGTCGGGCGACTGCGTCAGCTGCGCCACCCAGGCAAGGCTGGACGCGGCGCTGAGGATCACGCTCATCTGGTGCCAGCGTCCGGGCAGGCAATGGCAGAACGCATGCACGCCCTGGCCCGGATTGGGCGCGAAGCCATCGCTGCCCGCGAACAGCACGCCGGATGTGCCCAGCGACAGCAGGCCGGCGCCCGGCTCCACCACGCCCAGGCCCACGGCGGCGGCCGCGTTGTCGCCCGCGCCGCCGGCCAGCAGCACCGCGTGCGCGATGCCCCACTCCCGGCACAGGGCCGGGCGCACCTGCGCGGCGGCGGCGCTGCCCTCCACCAGGCGCGGCATGTGCCCGCGCGCGAGGCCGGTGGCGGCCAGCATGCGCTCGGACCAGTCGCGCCTGGCCACGTCCAGCCACAGGGTGCCGGAAGCGTCGGACATGTCGGAGACATATTCTCCCGTCAGGCGCAGGGCCACGTAATCCTTGGGCAGCAGGACCTTGGCCGTGGCGCGGAACAGCGACGGCTCGTATTTTTGCAGCCACAGCAGCTTGGGCGCCGTGAAACCGGGCATGGCCTGGTTGCCCGTGATGAGGCGCGACGCGGGTTCCAGCGCCTCGAGTTCCGCGCATTCGGCCGCCGCGCGCGTGTCGTTCCACAGGATGGCCGGGCGTAGCACGCGCTGCTGCGCATCGAGCAGGGTGGCGCCATGCATCTGGCCCGACAGCGCGATGCCGCGCAAGCCGGAAAACGCCTGCGGCTGGGCGCTGCGCAGCGCCGCGATGACCGCCAGGGTCGCCCGCCACCAGTCTTCGGGGTCCTGCTCCGACCAGCCGGCGTGGGGGCTGGAGACGCACAGGCTCACGCCGCTGCTGGCGAGGATGGTTTGCGCGTCGTCCGTCAGGATGGCCTTGACTTCCGACGTGCCGATATCGATACCGAGATAAGTCACGCTGCTTCCCCGCAAAAAGATGGCCGCACAGGCTGGCGCGGCGGACAGCCTGCATGGTAATCGGCGCGCGCCGGGCCGGGCGCGCATTTCTCCATACTTTTCCCGGTTTTCACGATACGCGCCAGCCAGCGCCTTCAGCCATGCTGGCGGAAGTCGCGCCGGTAGACATTCGTCTCCTTGCCGTCCGGCAGCCGGCGCGTGAAGCGCTCGAAGCGCAATCCCAGCTTGTTGAGCAGATTGATCGACGCCTGGTTCTGCTGCGACGTGATGCCGTACAGGGTGGGCAGGCGCAGTCCGTGCTGCGCATGCTGCACGATGGCGGCGGCCGCCTCGTAGGCATAGCCCTGGCCCCAGTGGGCTGGACGCAGGGCATAGCCGATATCGGGGCCGGGCAGGCTGTCGCGGCGCACCAGGCCGCCCATGCCCACGGGCGCGCCGTCGCTGCGCCGCTCGATGATGTACAGGGAATAGCCATGCTCGCGGAACTGCGCCATGGGGCCCGTTTCCAGCGCCGCGCGGGCCGCCTCCACGGTGTGCAGATTGCGCTGGCCGATGTTGACGATCCACGACGGGTCGTTGACCAGTTCCAGGTAGAAGGCCGCGTCGTCGGGCGTGACGGTGCGCAGACGCAGGCGCGGCGTCTCGCAGATGGTGACGGCGGCGCTCATGCGGGCCACTGCATCGGGTCGCTGAGCAACTGGTACATCACGTAGGCGTCCACATAGCCCAGCTGCGCGTGGCGGTAGGCCAGCGGCAGGGTAGCGACCACGCTGAAACCGAGCTTCTTCCACAGGGTGACGGCGGCCAGGTTGGTGCTGACGACGAAGTTGAACTGCATCGCAAGGAAACCCGCGCGGCGCGCCTCCTCCATGCAGTGCACGCCCAGCATGCGGCCCACGCCCACGCCCTGCGCGGCGGGATCGACCATGAACGAGGCATTGGCCACGTGCGATCCATGGCCAGGCTGGTTCGCCACCAGCTTGTACATGCCCAGCAGGCGCTCCGCGCCCATCGTGGCGACAAAACTCTGCACGCCGGGGCCGAACCAGTAGGCGCGGCAGTCTTCGCGCGTGGCGTCGGCAGGGAAGGTGTAAGTGTCGCCAGCGGCGACCAGCGTGTGGAAGATCGGCCACATGGCGTCGAAATCGGCTTCGTTGGCCGGGCGGATATCAATTTCTTTCAAGGCGGTGCTCCCGATAACAAGTGATGGCCGATTGTATCAGCGCCCCAGGCGGAAGTTCACACTCTCGGGCCGCCCCGGCAAGTGCAGGCGCGATTGCGCGCGCGGCGCCTCGCTGACGATTTTCCCGCGCCGCAGCACCAGGCGCCGCGCCGCGCGCAGGCGCAGCGCTTCCACGGTGCTGCCGCAATCGAGGAGCAGCAAGTCCGCGTGGCAGCCGGGCGCGATACCGTAGCCGTCCAGGCCCAGGATGCGCGCCGGCGTCTCCGTGACGGCGAGGAAGCACTCGTGCATGGCCTGCTGGCCCGTCATCTGCGCCACGTGCAGTCCCATGTGCGCCACTTCCAGCATGTCGCCCGAGCCCAGGCTGTACCACGGGTCCATCACGCAGTCGTGGCCGAAGGCGACGGGGATGCCGGCGGCCAGCATCTCGGGCACGCGCGTCATGCCGCGCCGCTTCGGATACGTGTCGTGGCGGCCCTGCAGGGTGATGTTGATGAGCGGGTTGGCAATGGCCGCCACGCCCGCCTCGCGGATCAGCGGCAGCAGCTTGCTCACATAATAATTGTCCATCGAATGCATGGACGTCAGGTGCGAGCCCGTCACCCTGCCCTGCATGCCGAGGCGCTGCGCGTGAAACGCCAGGGTTTCGATGTGGCGCGACAGCGGGTCGTCCGATTCGTCGCAATGCATGTCCACCATCAGGCCCCGCTCGCAGGCGAATTCGCACAGCAGGCGCACGGATTCGGCGCCGTCAAACATGGTGCGCTCGAAATGCGGGATGCCGCCCACCACGTCGACGCCCATGGCGATCGCGCGTTTTAAATTGTCGAAGGCGCCGGGACTGCGCAGGATGCCGTCCTGGGGAAAGGCCACCAGTTGCAGGTCGAGGTAGGGCGCCACCTGGCGTTTCACGTCGAGCAGCGCTTCGACGGCCAGCAGGCGCGGGTCGCAGATATCCACGTGCGAGCGGATGGCCAGCAAGCCGCGCGCCACGGCCCAGTCGCAATACTGCAGGGCGCGGTCCACCAGCGCCTGCTGCGTCAGCTGCGGCTTCAGCTCGCCCCACAGGGCTATGCCTTCGAGCAAGGTGCCGGAGGCGTTCACGCGCGGCAAACCGTAGCTGAGCGTGGCATCCATGTGGAAGTGCGCGTCGACGAAGGGCGGCGTGACGAGGTCGCCAGCCGCATCGATCTCCCGCGCGCCCGTCACGGGCAAGGCGGGGCCGACGGCGGCGATGCGGCCGCCCTCGATGGCGATATCGGTGGCGCGGCGGCCGTCGGGCAGGCTGGCATTGCGGATGACCAGGTCCATGAAAACACTCCTAAGGTGGTGAATGGTGAGCGAACGGACAGGTTCTAGCGGCGATTTCCTCGTGCAACGTCTTTGCTGCAGTGCAAGAATATGGCGACTGGCAATTGCATGGCCATAGAATCGCCATGCATGCCTTGCGCGCGCGCAAACGTCGTGCAGACAGCGGCAGGCTGATGAATACAGCAGCCACAGGGGGCACGCCCTTGAGAAAAATAACTTTCAACCAACTCGAATCACCGCTAGAATATTCATATTGCGTTGCATCATAATCAGGCTATCATCGGCTATTCAGCGCGCTACCTACTTTACAAAACGCGGCCAACTCTGGTTTTCGGGATTTTGCAGAGCGTTTTGCCAGCATTTTAATCCGTATAAAGGAGTAAATATGTTTCCAATTCCTGAACAATTTTCCAGCGCCGCGAAATCGCAACTGGAAAACCAGCTGCAAATCTTCAGCAATCTCACCAGCAAGGTCTTTGAAAGCGCCGAGAAAATCATTGCCCTGAACCTGAATGCCGGCAAGGCCGCCCTGTCGCACACGGCGGAAACGGCGCAGCAACTGCTGGCGACGCAGGACCCGCGCGACTTCCTCAGCTACAGCACCAGCCAGGCGCAACCGAATATCGAGAGCGTGCTGGCCTACAGCCGCCAGCTGTTCGGCATCGCCTCGAGCACCCAGGCCGAATTGCTGGCCTCGGCCAAGGCCCGCCTGGAGGAGGCCGCTCCCGCCGTCCCTGCCGCCGTCCCGGCCGTCGCCAAGCCTGCGCTGGCCATCGTCGCGCCAGTGTCCCAGCCGGCTGCCGCACCGGCGGCACCGCTGCCGCTGGCCGCCACGCTGCCGATCGCCGCCTCGGCTCCCGCCGCCGCCGAGCCTGCGCCAGCCAAGGCCAAGGAAGCGGCCAAGCCTGCCGCCAAGGCCGCGCCTGCCCCTGCGCCTGCTCCAGCAGCCCCCGCCAGGGCCGCCGACAAGCCAGCCGCAAAAGCGGCAGATGGCAAACCCGCCGTCAAAGCGGCGGAAAGCAAGCCGGCGGCGAAAGCGGAAGCGGCCAAGCCCGCGCCAGCGAAAGCCGCCGCACCGGCAGCGGCCCCCGCCAAGCCCGCCGCCAAGTCTTTCCCCGCGAGCAAAACGGTGGCCAAACCGGCCAGCACCGCCAGCAAGTCCGTGGCCGCAGTCAAGCCAGCAGCCAAGGGCACGCCATCGAAACAGCTCGACATGCTGGGCGGCGGCAAGGGCAGCGGCCGCAAGTAAGCGCCACGCCGCACGTCCAGGCAGCACAACAACGGGCTACGGCCCGTTTTTTGCGTGTCCGTCCGCAGCGCGCTTTCCTGCCTTGTTGTATCCTACGCGTACTTTCCGTGCGCGTGCCCCTCCTTCCGCCCCGCGACACCCCATTACAAAAAACAAAAAGGTAACCATGAGTTTATCGAGGCTCATCGCCGGCTTCGTGCGTCAGCATTGGCCGGCGTATGCCGCCGCCGCCGTCATGCTGACGGGCGTGGCAACATTGACCGTTTGGATCCCGCGCCGCGTGGGCGCCATCATCGACGCGCTGGCCGCGCACCGCATGACGGGGTCCGAACTGTGGCTGGAACTGCTCACCCTGCTCGCCGTCGGCGTCGTCATCTACTTCCTGCGCGTGGGCTGGCGCATCACCCTGTTCAAGGCCGCCTACCAGCTGGGCGTGATGCTGCGCACGCGCTTCTACACGCGCATGTCGCAGCAGGGCGCGTCGTTTTATCAGCACCAGCGCACGGGCGACCTGATGGCGCTGGCGACGAACGACATCGACGCCATCGAAATGGCCGCCGGCGAAGCCATGCTGGCCGGCTTCGACGGCACCTTGACCCTGCTGATGGTGCTGGGCATCATGCTGCTGGGCGTGGACTGGCGCCTGGCCTGCATCGCCCTCCTGCCCTTCCCCCTGATGGGACTGGCCTTCTGGCGCATCTCCAGCCATATCCACACTGCGTCGACGGATTCATTGAAACGCTTTGCGGCGCTGAACGACCACGTGCAAGAGTCCTTGTCGGGCGTGCGCACCCTGCGCGCGCTGGGCCTGGAAGAGCGCAGCAGCAAGCAGTTTTCCACCCTGGCCGGCCACGCGGCCCACGCCAGCCTGACGGCGCAGCGCTGGGAAGCGGCATACGAACCGGCCGTCGGCCTGACCCTGACGGCCGCCACGGCGCTGACCCTGGGCCTGGGCGGCTACCTCGTGTGGCAAGAGCAGCTGACCATCGGCGCGCTGACGAGCTTTTCCATGTACCTGGGCCAGCTGATCTGGCCCATGTTCGCCGCCGGCTGGGTACTCTCGCTGATCGAGCGGGGCCGCGCCGCCTGGCAGCGCCTGCAGCCGATGTTAGATGCGCCGCTGGCCATCGACGACCATGGCACCATCGCCACGCTCACGCCCGGCCCCCTGCAATTGCAGGACATCGGCTTTGCGTACGCGGGCCAGACGGCGCCCGCGCTGTCCGGCATCTCGCTGCGCCTGCTGCCGGGCCAGACCCTGGGGCTCGTCGGTCCGACGGGCAGCGGCAAGTCGACCCTGCTGCGCGTGCTGCTGCGCCAGGTGACGCCGCAATCGGGCACGGCCACGTGGAACGGCCAGCCGCTGGCCGCCTACACCCTGCATGCGCTGCGCGCGGCCATCAGCTGGGTGCCGCAGGAATCGTTCCTGTTTTCCGCCACCATCGCCGACAATATCGCCCTGGCCCGCCCCGGCGCCACGCGCGAGGAAGTGGAACGGGCGGCGCAACTGGCCGACATCCATGCGGACATCCTGCAATTCCCCGACGGCTACCAGACGCACGTGGGCGAGAAAGGCATCACCCTGTCGGGCGGCCAGCGCCAGCGCGTGGCCATTGCCCGGGCCCTGCTGGCCGACAACGGCCTGCTGCTGCTCGACGACGCGCTGTCGGCCGTCGACACGGGCACGGAAACGCGCATCCTGCAGCACCTGGAAGAGCTGCGCGCGCGCCGCCCCGAGCGCAGCGCCATCATCGCCAGCCACCGCCTGAGCGCCGTCGTGAATGCCGACCTGATCCTGGTGCTGCGCGATGGCCACGTGACGGAAACGGGCGACCACGAGACCCTGATGCAGCGCGACGGCTGGTATGCCAGCCAGTGGCGCTATCAACAACTGGAGGCCAGCCTCGATGCCATCTAAGAACGACCAAGCCGCCACCGCCACGCCATCCGTGCGCCGCCAGGCCGCGCAAGCCATCGGCCTGCTGCGCCGCGCCGCCGCGCCCGACCTGCGCCACCTGTACTGGGCCACGTTCTGGCTGATCCTCGCCGCCGGCCTGGAAGTGACGGGCCCGATCCTCGGCAAGGCCCTGATCGACCAGCACCTGCTGCCGCGCCACCTGGACTGGACACGCATGTCATTGCTGCTGGGCGGCTGCCTGCTGACGGGCTGGGTCGCGTCCGGCCTGCGCTACCTGCAGCTGGTGCGCCTGTCCGGCCTGGCCATGCGCTCGGTGCAGCGCCTGCGCGAAACCGTCTACCAGCACGTGCTGCGCCTGCCGATGGCCTTCTTCGACCGCGCCATCACGGGCCAGCTGGTCAGCCGCGTCACCAACGACACGGAAGCCGTCAAATCGCTGTACGTGCAGGTGCTGTTCGTCATCCTCGACAGCTCCATCGTCCTCGTCGGCACCATGGCCGCCATGGCCTTCCTCGACTGGCGGCTGATGCTGATCGTGCTGGCCCTGCTGCCGGCCGTGCTGCTCATCGTCTTTTTGTACCAGCGCTGGAGCGCGCCGGCCGTCACGCGCGCGCGCGCCCTGCGCAGCGAAATCAACGGGCAGATCGCCGAATCGATAGGCGGCATGAGCGTGCTGCAGGCGAACAACGCGGAAAAGCGCTTCGGCGCCCGTTTCACGGGCATCAACCAGGACCACTACACGGCGCGCATGCAGGAATTGCGCGCCAACGCCTGGCTGCTGCGCCCCGCGCTCGACATGCTCAACATCGTGCTGCTGGCCGTCGTCATCTTCAGCTTCGGCCGGCGCGACATGGGCGCCGTGGAAGTGGGCGTGCTGTATGCGTTCATCAGCTACATCGCGCGCGTGATCGAACCCTTGATCCAGATCACCATGCAGTTCAGCCAGCTGCAGCAGTCGGTGGTGGCGACGGCCCGCGTCTCGGCCCTGCTGGATGAAGCGCAGGCGCTGGAACACGCGCAGGGAAGAGAAGCACCGGCGCTGCGGCAGGCGCACACAGGGGGCGACGCGCCCGCCGTGGACATCGCCCGCCTGACCTTCGCCTACGTGGAAAACCAGCCCGTGCTGCACGACCTGTCGCTGACCATTCCGCAGGGAGCCTTCTTCGGCATCGTCGGCCACACGGGCAGCGGCAAGTCGACTTTGCTGTCCCTGCTGCTGCGCTTCTATCCCGTCACGCAAGGCCGCATCGCCATCAACGGCGTGGCCCTCGACAGCATCGACAACGAGCATTTCCGCGCCGACGTGGGCCTGGTGCCGCAAGACCCCTTCCTGCTGGCCGCCTCGGCGCGCGAGAACATCGACATGGGCCGCGGCTACACGCAGCAGCAGATCGAGACGGCGGCGCGCGCCGCGCATGCGCACGACTTCATCGCCGCGCTGGAACACGGCTACGACACGCCGCTGGGCGAAGGCGGCTCGCGCCTGTCGTCGGGGCAGAAGCAGCTAATCGCCATTGCCCGCGCGCTGGCCGGCCAGCCGCGCATCCTGCTGCTCGACGAAGCGACGTCGCGCATCGATAGCCAGACGGAGCAGATCGTGCAGACGGCGCTCAATGAGTTGCGCGGCAAGGTGACCATCATCGCCATCGCGCACCGCCTGTCGACCATCCGCGACGCGGACCGGATCATCGTGCTCAACCATGGCCGCATCACGGAAGCGGGACCGCACGAGGAACTGATGCAGATCGACGGCGGCCTGTACCAGCGCCTGTACCTGCTGCAGCAGCTGGCGCAGTAATGCCGTTTTGTCAATGCCCGTAGTGTGCACTTTCACACATTTCTGTAGTGCGCGTGATATTTCTTGATTGCAACAGAATATAATCTTTGCAGACAAGCAGGGTCATTGCGGGAGCGGGAAGTTGGCAGGCAGAGAGAAACGGGCATCATGGCGGAAGGCACACTGGCTGCTGGCACTGGCGTGCCTGCTGCCGCCTGTTGCCGGCGCCGAGGAACTGTCTCTGCTGCAACAGATCGATGCCGTGCGCGAGGATGGCCGCTTCGTGCCGGAACGCGCCCTGCTGCGCCTGCAGGAAATGGAAACGCAGGCGCGCGGCGCGCCGCTGCCCGTGCGCACGGAATTCCTCACCCAGCTCAGCAACGCCCGCATGCGCCTGGGGCAGAACGACATCGCCATGCAGCTGGCCGAGGAAGTGATCGCTTACGCCCGCCAGAACAATAACGACGTGGCGCTGGCCAAGGGCACGCTCTGCAAGGCCTACATCACCTTTGCCCTGAACGAGCGCCGCGCCTCGCACCTGCTGGCCTTTGAAGCGGAGCGCATCGCCAACCGCACGGACGACCTGCCCGTGCGCGTGCAGGCGACCATCAGCGCGGGGCAGTCGTGGGCCGAGGAAGGCAACTTCCCGTTTGCGCTGGCCAAGCTGCAGGCGGCCGTCGACCTGGCCCGCCAGAGCAACTCCCCCGCCAGCCTGGCGCCCGCCCTGAATGCCCTGACCCAGCTGTACACGCAGATGCGCGAATACGAGCAGGGCTTCAAGACACTGGACGAATTGCTGGCTGTCTCCGCCACCCTGGGATCGCCCGGGCGCATGGCGCAGGCCAAGAACACGGAATACGGGCTGGCGCTCGACGCGCAGCAGCCGCAGCGGGGCCAGCGCGCCCTGCTGGCGGCCCTTGCTCTGGAACGCCAGCTGGGCGCGAAGGGCATGGTGGCGACCACCCTCGTCAACCTGTCGGACAGCTACCTGAAGGAAGGCGATTACGCGCGCACCCTGCGCTACGCGAACGAAGCCATCACGACGGCGCGCCTGGTCAACAACGAGCAGGTAGAGGCGACGGCGCGCCTGAACATCGGCCAGGCCCTGATCGGCCAAGGTCGCCTGCAGGAAGGCAAGCAAAGCGTGGCCACGGGCCTGGCCTACTATGAACGCACGGCCAACCAGCCGGACATGCAGGCCGTGCTGCTGGAATACGGCATGGCCCTGGAAAAGGCGGGCGACATGCGCGGCGCCGTGACGGCATACCACCGCGAACGGGGCATTTCCAACCAGCTGTTCGAGCAGCAGCGGCAAAAAGCCGTGTACGAATTGCAAGAAAAATATGAGGCAGAAAAGAAACAGCGCCAGATCGAGCTGCTCAGCCGCGAGAACCAGCTCAAAAGCACGGAAATCGACAACCGCCGCCTGCAGCAGCGCGTCTGGTGGCTGCTGGCCCTGGTGCTGGCCATGGGTTCCGCCATCGTCGGCTTGCTGTACCGCAAGGTGCGCCACGCCAACGTGCAGCTGAAGGTGAAGAACCAGGAACTCAAGCGCCAGAGCTCGCGCGATCCGCTGACGGCCCTGTACAACCGCCGCCATTTCCAGGAATTCATGCGCAGCCAGGCGGGCAAGCCCCAGCAAGCCTATGCGGGCAGCGACGTCGTCAGCGCCCTGTTCCTGCTCGACGTCGACCATTTCAAGCACATCAACGACCGCCACGGCCATGCGGCAGGCGACCTGGTGCTCACCACCATCGCCGAAACGCTGCACGACGTGCTGCGCGAAACGGACATGATCGTGCGCTGGGGCGGCGAGGAATTCCTCGCCTTCCTGCCCGCCGTGGCACGCGACGGCCTCGACGATATCGCACGGCGCATCCTGGACGGCGTGGGCGCGCAAGTCATCGAGTACCAGGGACAGGCCATACGCGTGCACGTGTCCGTGGGGTTCGCACCGTACCCGCTGGCACCGCTGGGCCAGCCGCTCAGCTGGGAGCGCAGCGTCAACCTGATCGACATGGCGCTGTACCTGGCCAAGTCGCACGGACGCAACCGGGCCTATGGCTTGCGCGGCTTCCAGCACGTGGAACGCACGACGCTCGAAGCGGTGGAACAGGACCTGGAACGGGCGTGGCGCGACGGCTACGTCGACTTGAGCGTGGTATTGGGGGAAACGGATGGCACGGGTGGCGCGGGAACGGTGGCGCAGGGCCGCCAGGCGGGGAACAGCGGTGGCTATGGAGCGGCGGCCGTCACCTGACGGCGGCCGTCCGGGACAGGCCGGCGGGGCCGGCCAGTCACCTTGTTACTTGTGTGCGGCGTCCTGGATCTTTTCGCCCGCTTTTTCCACTTTCTTGCCCACGGCATCCGCCGCTTCGGTCATTTTCTTGTCTGCATCGGCAGCGACCTGGTCCATCTTGGCGCCCGTCTCGGCAGCGGCGCTGCTCACGGCGGCATCGGCTTTTTCAGCAGCGGCCTTGATGTCGGCCTGCGCCTTGGCGGCGGCGGCATCGATTTGCTGGCCCGCTTGCTCAGCCGGGCCGGCAGCAACGTCCTGCTTCTTCTGGCAGGCGGCCAGGGCCACGACGATCATCCCGGCGGCGCACACGGTCATCCAATTTTTGCTTACTTTCATGATTATTCCCTTTCATTGTTATCAAAAGACACAGATCAGTTCGCAATATACACCTGGATAAAATTTTCGAGCGTTCGCTAACGCACATAAAATCGGGCTTTTGTAGCGTATTTGTAAGCAATGGTATCTTGATATCTTTTTAGCCAGTCTTGCCCTGCGCCTTGCCCAGCGCGGCGCCTGGCGCCTGGTAGCCATCCGTCAGGGTGCGCAGGAAAACAATCACGTCGGCGATTTCCCGCTCGTTCAGCGCCGGCGCCTGGCCCGGCTGGCGGTCGAAAGGCGCTTCCACGTTCACGTTCGCTTCCAGCCCCGGCGGCAGGTCGTCGTACTTGCGCACCTTGCCGTTCTTGTCCTTCGGATACCATTTTTGTGGTGCCGTCTCGCGCTGCACGTAAAAACGCAGCACCTGCTCCAGGCTGGTGAAGCTGCCATTATGGAAAAACACCTTGCGCAGCGCCACGTTGCGCAGGGACGGCGTCTTGAAGCTGCCGCAATACTCCTGGTGCGCCGTCAGATCGGTGCGGTCCGGGCCGCACAGTCCCATGTCGAAGTACGCGGGGTCCGCATTGGCCGGCAGCTTGCCATTGCGCGGCACGCCGATATTGATCAAGCCGTAGTCCGTAAACTGCGGGAAGGCGCCGCCGGGCGTGATCCGGCTGATATGGCAGGAGGCGCAATTGCCCTTGTTTTCATCGTTGAACAGGGCCAGGCCGCGCGCTTCCTGCGGGCTCAAGCTGGCCTGCTTGCGCAGGAAGGCGTCGTACTTGCTCGTGTAGGGATAGAAGTCGGCGGGGCTTTCCTGGAACACCTCCAGCGACATCAGCGCCCAGCGCAGCGCCTGGACCGGCTGCTCGAAAATATCCGCGCCATACGTCTGGCGGAACTGCGCCGCCAGGGGACCGGCGCGCAATTTGGCGACGACGGCGGCCGCGTCGCGGTTGCCCATCTCGCGCGGCGACAGCAGGGGCGCCAGCGCCTGTTCATGGCCCGACTGCGCGCGGCCATCCCAGTTGCGACCGCCCGTGGGTCCCGCGTCGACGCTGTCGTCGCCGTCATCGTCGTGATAGTGCTCGGTGAAGGCGGGCGCGTTCTGGAGGTAGCGCAGCGAGGGCGCCGCGCGCGTGCCCGCATCCTTCAATTCGGGGCCGCCCAGCTGCACCGCCAGGCCGTTCGGCGGACCGTAGGCGTGATCGGGACTGTGGCAGCTGGCGCACGCCAGCTTGCCCGAGACGGACAGGCTGGGCGCAAAGAACATGGCCCGTCCCATGGCCGTCATCTGCGCCACGGAAGGCTGGCGTTGCAGGGTGGGCGCATACGCGCCGGACAGATAGGCGGGCGCGGAGGCTGGCCCGGCCTCCTGCCGCGGCGCGGGCTGGCAGGCGGCCAGCAGGCCGGCGTACGCCGCCAGCAGCAGGGAAGGCATCGGTTTCATCATGGGCAAGGGGCGCGGCGAGGGAACATGGTCGGGCAGCGTAGCAGCGGCATGTGACCGCTGCATGACAAAACCCTGCGAAAAATCATGTATCAACACCGTACATTACGTCATGTAACAGGGGCTGACATGTCACGCAGCGGACATATTCGGTGCCTAGCATGCGACGTTTTCCACCCAGAAGGCATGAACATGAACTTGCACGCCAAAATCGCATTGCGTCCCGCCTTGCGTCCCCTCCCCTTGCTGCTGTCGCTGGGCCTGGCCGCCTGCGGCAGCGACTACGCCGTCACGCCGCACATCAACGGGCAGGTGATCGGCAGCTACTATGAAAACGCCCAGGTCTGCGTGGAAAGCAGCAGCGCCAAGCTGACCTGCGACAGCGCCTTCGCCACCGTGCGCACGGCCGCCGACGGCAGCTACAGCCTGGAAGGCCAGGGTCCCGTACTGGTGACGGTGGGCACGGACGCCATCCGCCATGAAGCCATCGGCGACGCCGGCACCAAGGTCACGCAAAAACTGCTGCTGCGCGCCCCCGCCGGGCATGGCGCGTTCGTCAGCGCCCTGTCGACGGAACTGGTGCAGGTCATGGAGAGCAATGGCGGCGACTTTGCCGCCGCCAGCAGCAAGCTGGCGGCGCGCCTGGGCGTGTCCGAAGCGGGCCTGGCATCGGACTTCAACAAGGCCAGCGGCGACGAGCTGGCGAAACTGAAGGCGGAAAACGCCAGCGTGACGGCGCTGATCGCCAGCGCCAGCGCCCAGGCGGCGCCGGCCGACGCCCTGGCCGCCCTGAATGGCAGCCTGGCGCTGAACAACATCCAGACCATCGTCGTCATCTACGCGGAAAACCGCGGTTTCGACAACCTGTACGGCCTGTTCCCCGGCGCCAACGGCGTGCCGGGCGTGAACCCCACCTCGACCTCCTCCTACGTGGCGCAGAAGGACATCGACGGCAGCACCCTGCCCGTGCTGCCGCCCACTTGGGGCGGCATGACGGCGGCCGGCCAGAGCACCGTCATCACGCAGGCGCAGTCGGCCAACCTGCCGAACAAGCCGTTCCAGATCGACGACGCCAGCAGCCCCCTGTACCTGCCGCAATCGGTCATCACGCGCGACCTGGTGCACCGCTTCTACAACAACCAGATGCAGATCAACGGCGGCGCCAACGACAAGTTCGCGGCGTATTCCGACGCGGGCGGCCTGACCATGGGCTATTACGACGGCAGCAAGATGCAGCTGTGGGACATCGCCAAGCAGTACGCGCTGGCCGACAACCTGTTCATCGGCGCCTTCGGCGGCTCCTTCCTCACGCACCAGTACCTGATCTGCGCCTGCGCGCCCACGTATCCGAACGCCGACACCTCGGTGGCGAAAGGCTCCATCGCCAAGATCGACGTCGATGCCAAGGGCAACTTCGTGCGCCTGACGCCGTCCGCCACGGCGCCAGCCACGGTGCTGAACGGCGCGCCAGCCTACGCCAACGATGGCGCGCTGACGCCGGCCGACAGCACGGGCATGTTCTACGCCGTGAACACCATGCAGCCGCCGTTCCAGCCGAGCAGCAACGCCCCGGCCTCGGGCGACAGCAGCAAGCTGTATGCGGACACGGGCAAGGCCACCACACTGCCGCCGCAGACGCAGACGAATATCGGCGACTTGCTGTCAGGCAAGAACATCGACTGGGCCTGGTATGCGGGAGCCTGGAAAGACACGACGGCCCTGGCCACGGCCAGCGCGCGCGGCAGCAGCTTCCCCAGCCCGCCGAACTTCCAGTTCCACCACCAGCCGTTCAATTACTTTGCCAACATGGACCCGGTGAAGGCGCCCGCCTACCGCGCCGCCCACCTGCGCGACTTCGACAGCCAGTTCCTGGCCGACGCCAGCGCCGGCAAGCTGCCGCCCGTGGCCTTCTACAAGCCGCAGGGTAACCTGAACCAGCATGCCGGCTACGCCAGCGTGGCCGATGGCGACGCGCATATCGCCAGCGTCATCGCCCAGCTGAAAAAGAGTCCGCAGTGGAAGAACATGCTGGTCATCGTCACCTACGATGAAAACGGCGGCTTCTACGACCACGCCGCGCCGCCGAAGGGCGACCGCTGGGGTCCGGGCACGCGCGTGCCGGCCATCCTCGTCTCGCCGTACGTGAAAAAGGGCCTGGTTGATCATACGCAATACGATTCGGCCTCGATCCTGCGCGCCATCACGCACCGCTTCGCGCTGCCCGTGCTGGACGGCTTGAGCACGCGCGACAAGGCGCTGGTGGCCAACGGCGGCAAGCCGATGGGCGACTTCAGCGCCGCGCTGGCCCTGGTACCGCAAGAGTAAGCGCCGCTTCCGACGGCGTCACGACGCCCGCCCGGCCTGGCCGCGGCGGGCGTTTTTCATCCTGGCGCTATTGCCCCGATGGCGCGTCCAGCAGCGAGCGTTCGAGCAGTTGCGACAAGGCCGCGCGCAGCGCCTGCGTGCGCGCCGCCAGTTCCGGGCGCTTGTAGCGCTCGGCGGCGATCAGGCTGTTTTCCAGGCACACGCGGTCGCCTTTCGCCAGGCAGGCGTCGGCCGCGTCGAGCTGGGCGCTGGCTTGCGCCACTTTCACCGTGGCATCGAGTTCCAGGCTGTCCGCATCGTCGCCCCAGCGCTTCACATGGGCGGCCAGGCGCGTGGCGGCCACGTCCGGCTTGCCCGCATCGAGCGCCTGCCGGACGGCGGCCTGCGCCGTCGTCCACGCCTGTTCGCGCCGCTGTTTCTTCTCGCACGTGGTGGCGGCGGTCGTGATGCTCGCTTGCAAGCGTTTCAGCTGCGCCGCCGGCGCCTTGGCGCTTTTCAGCACGGCCAGCGCGCTGCGCGCCCCGTCCAGGTCGCACTGGGCCGCCAGGGCCGTGGCCGCCGCCACCTGCTCGGCCACGCTGGCCGGCTTGTCGGCCGGCTTGTTGACAAACCAGATGCCCGCCAGCGCCACGGCTGCCGCGATCCACGTGCGCAGGCGCACGGGCGGGCGCGGCGGCGGCACCGAACCCCTGGCCGCCGGTTTCGCGGGCGGCGCCTTGGCTGGCGCGGACGCCGGGGCGGCCGGCGGCACGGCAGGCGCCGAGGCGGGAGGAGGCACGGCAGCCGGTGCGGCCTGCGGCGCGGGCGCGGGAACATGGACGGGCAGCGGCGGCGGCACGGGGTCCGGCATCACCGGGGCCGGCGCCGCCACCTTCGTCAAAACAGGCACCGCCCCCGCCTGGCGCGTGCCGCAAAACGGACAATGCACCACGCGCAGCGGCAAGACCCGGCCGCAAGCGGCACGGATGCAAACTTCATTCACTTTTTCAGACACGTTCCAACCTTTTCCTGGATTTACCCTGCTGCGTTCTGCCGCAATATTACCCCACGCAAGCACCGCCACGGCGCGCCCGCACAGTCATCCGTGGACTTGATACCGATCAAGAGGCCGGCGCCGCCACGGCCTAAGCTACAAGCACAGGCCACCACAAGGAGATCGCCATGCCAGCCCACCTGATCATCGAAGACGGCAATCCCTGGTGGTGGGACAGTGCCGATATCTGGGTCGTGCCGGGCAATGATCCGAATGGCGCGCCCGGTGCGCCCATCGCCGGCACCAGCAATTACCTGTGGGGCCGCGTGCACAACACGGGCAACAGTGCGTCGAACGGCGTGCGCGTGGATTTCTACTGGGCCGATCCTTCCGGCCAGATCGCCGTCGGCGCCGCCACGCAGATCGGCTCCGCGTTTGCCGACCTGCCGCCGGGCGCCACGCAGGAAGTGCTGTGCCTGGTGCCGTGGATCCCCGTCATCGTCAATGGCGGCCACGAATGCCTGCTGGCTGTGGCGCACGGCGCCGGCGACATCAACCCGCTGCCCGATCCCCTGCCGAACGGCTTCCTGTTCCAGCCCACGCAGCACGACCAGATCGCCCAGCGCAATGTCACCGTGGTGCTGGCCGCGCGGCGCGCGCAGCTGCTGGCCATCCGGGTGGCAGCCCTGCCGCGCCAGGCCAGGAAGGTGGCGCTGCACCTCGAGTATGGCGGCGAAGTGCCGGCACGCCTGTTGGACACCCTGGGCCTGGGCAAGCTGCGTCCGGCCAAGGCGGGACTGGTGAAGGCGGGCCTGGCGCTGACGCCCCATTGCAACGGCGAGGCGCCGGACGCGCAGACACTGGAACTGGAGGTGCCGCGCGGCCAGGCCGTGCCCGCCTACCTGAACCTGCGCCCCGCGGTGCTGCCCGAAGGCGAATACGCGCTGCTGCGCGTGCTGGAAAGGCAGGACGGCAAGGTCACGGGCGGCATCACTTACCTGGTCGTTGAGCAGGACGGACAGCACCATGCCGGTCAGGACAGTCAAGAGGAGCAAGCATCATGAGCGACACGCCCATGCAGGTGCTGACGCGGCCATTCGCGATCGAGCCCGTCACCAATATCATGCTGCCGGACGGCATCTTCGACAATGCCATCTACGGCTTGCGCATCGCCGCCCACGTCACGAACATGTCCAGCAGCCCGCTGACGAACGTCACGGTGTACCTGGAAAGCGTGGGCGACCCGGGCATCGCACCCGTGGCGCGCACCTTCTTCTTCGCCAGCGTGCCGGCCGGCGCGGCCATGCTGGTCATGTGGGATGCCGACTTCCAGCACGCCACGCCCGGCAAGCGCCTGGTCAGCTTCGTCGCCAAGGCTGACGGCTACACGCCGCGCCGCTCGATCCAGCAGATCTTCGTCTCGCAGACGCGCTTTGACAGCACGACCAATACCTATACCTGCACGGTCGAGGAAGGCACGCTGGAACTGTCCAAGCCGCAGGGCCACCTGCCCGGCAAGCGCTGGGGCAGCACGGGCGGCGACGGAAAGGAATGCCGCTGCCCGCCCGATTTCGGCCCCGTCGTGCCCACCGGCATGACCCTCGTCTGGACGCCGAACCCGGCCTATGCGGGGCCGCATGGCGAGCTGCCGTTTTCCGACCCCTGGTGGAAGATACTGGCCATCATCATCGCCATCATCGCCGCGCTGGTAGCCATCATTGCCGCCGCGCTCGGTGCCGGCAAGGCCAGCTTCAGCGTGGGCGGTACCTTCGAGGAAACGGACCCCAGCGTGCACTGCTGCACGCCCAAGGGCGCCGCCTCGGGCAAGCCGGAATTCACGGTGGCGGGGGTGGCATCGGCCATCGCCTCGGGCGCCATCGTTGCCGCCTGCTCCGATATCGCCGATCCCTTCTGGCGTGGCCAGGAAGCCACACCGCCGGCCGACGGCGAGCTGACCCTGGCCGAACGCGTCGTGGCAAAGTGGGTCTTGCCCGAAGCGCCGAATGCGGGCCTGCCCTACACGGCCGACATCAGCTGGCAGTACGAACGTTTCACCACGGGCGCCAGCTACCAGCACGCCGTGAGCGAAACGCAGGTCAACGTGCACGTAGCCGGCCCCGTCGAAACGGACAGCCCGCCCGTGGTGCAGGCGTTCGACCCCCTGTGGCTGCGCGCCAGTTTCAAGCGCGACAATGGCGATGTCTTCCGCGGCACGGAGCTGTATGCCTTCGTGCTGTTCCAGGCGCCGCAGGGCCTGTTCTTCGTGGAACCGCTGACGGACGATGGCCTCGGCTTCGATCCCGGCGCCAACGACGGCGTGTACGCTGCCAGCCTGGACTTGAAACTGGCGTACCGGACCCTGCTGCAATTCGACCAGGACGTCTACGGCACCTGGCGCGTGTTTGTCTTCGCGCAGGACGTCAACCTGACCAAGCCGGGCACGCCGCCGGAGATCGCCGCCCAGCACATCGGCGGCATGTTCGTCGCCAGCGCCATCGAGATCACCTTCGACGATACCCTGCCCTGCCCGCTCAAGGCGCAGGCGAACATCATCGTCGTGTAAGGCAAGGGAGCAGACCCAGGCGCGGGCAGAGCAGCGGGCGCCGAGGTGCAGCCCGCCTGAACGGCAACTGTCCGACAGCCGGCACACTGCTGGTGCCGGCCAGGTGAGCGGATTGCCGTGCCTTCGCACAGCGCGAGCGGCCGGGAACATGCCAGGGGCAGGCGCTGCCGCGACGACAGGAGGGCAAGGTAACAACGGGGCAGGCAACGACGCCCCTGGCGCTCTGCCGGCCGCTTTAAACTTTGACGCTTTCGGGTTTCGCGATGACCGTGCGCGGGATGATGTCCGTTTCCGGGCACGTCGCCATGGCATCCGAATACGCGAGCCAGCGCTGCAGGCTTTCCATGCGGCGGATGGTGATGCCCTTGCCATTGATGTAGCCGATCTGCTCGAAATTGGCGGGGCTGGTGGTCAGTTTCGACACCGTGGGCGCATTGTCGACGAGGCGGTCGTAGGCCTTGCGCGCCTTGTGCTCCCACTTGGCCAGCACGGGGTCGTCGAAACGGTTGCTTTCAAAATACACGGTGATGGTGCGGTCGTGGTTGGCAAAGCCGACGATGGCCGCACCTTTGCGTATGGTCAACAGGACATCTTCCTTGACGCCCGTCACGGGCACGAACACGGCGGCACGCCCATCCGTATCGGGCCGCTCCATGGGAATATCTTGTCCAATTATGCTCATCGCATCACGCTCTTTGTCATTGCCTGTTGGCTTGTCATATGTATGCCATCCATCGCTGAAACCGCGCCAGGCGTGCGCGGGTCCGGCCATGGCAGCAGGCCGCTTCCCGGCCCGCTGCCATGCTGGCAATCAAATAATACATTGCTGTAGGGCACTACACAAGAAGATCAGGGCAGTGGCGCCATGCGCGCCTCCGCCGGACGGGGAATGGCGACGCAAGCGGCGATCGCCTTATAATGCCCCGCTTATCGACTCCATCCGCATGACGACCCCGCCACCATGACGCTACCCGAAAATGACACCAGCCGGCTCGACGCCATCAGCGCCGCCGCCACCGAAGTGGCCGCGCAAAACGTGGCCGACCTGCTGGCCATGGCCATCTGCCACCGCCCCGACGAACCGGCCCTGGTCGTCTGCGACAAGCGCAGCTGGCTCAATGTCGTGCTGACGGACGCCTATCGCCAGGCCTTGCCGGACGCCGCCTTCATCGACTTCGACGACGTCACGCCCGACGCCGTGCTGGCCGCGTTTGCCGAACTGCCGGCCGGCAGCCTCGTCGTGCTGATCCAGTCGACCAGCTTCCGCCTGGAAGCGTTCCGCATCCGCATCGAGCTGTTCAAGCGGGGCCTGAAAGTGATCGAGCACGTGCACCTGTCGCGCATGCCCGGCGTGCAGGGGCTGCACTACATCGCCTCGCTGGCCTACGACCCGGCCTACTACCGCGGCGTGGGCCATGCGCTGAAGGCGCGCATCGACGGCGCCCGCCACGGCATGGTCGACAGCGGCGGCGAACGGCTGGTCTTCGCCTCGCCGTTCGAATCGGCCAAGCTCAATATCGGCGACTACCGCGGCATGAACAATATCGGCGGCCAGTTCCCGCTGGGCGAAGTGTTTACGGAAGCGCAGGACCTGGAAGCGGTGAACGGGCGCGTGCGCATCTTCGTCTTTGGCGACACGCACTTCATGGTCAACCGCCCCGATACGCCGATCACGCTGATCATCGAAAAAGGCCGCGTCACGGGCACGGAGCACGCCACGCCGGAATTCCTGGCCATGCTCGAGATCATCCGCGCGCACGAAGGCGAAGTGTGGGTGCGCGAACTGGGCTTCGGCATGAACCGCGCCTTTTCGCGCCAGCAGCTGGTCAACGACATCGGCACGTATGAACGCATGTGCGGCATCCACCTGTCGCTGGGCGCCAAGCATGGCGTGTATACAAAACCGCAGTTCAAGCGCAAGGATGCGCGCTACCACGTGGATATCTTCGCCGTCACCGAAGCCGTCTACCTGGACGACGAGCGCGTGTACGCCGATGGCGCGTGGACAGTAGAACCCGTCGCGCTCAGCTAAAAAAGCCGGCCGCCGCCAGCTCGCGGTCCCACGGCGGCACGGGCTGGTATTCCGCCACCAGGAAATCGATCAGCGCGCGCACCTTGGGCGACATCTGGCGGCTGGCCGGATACAGGGCGCTCAAGTGATTCAGCGGCAGCTCCCAGTTAAATAGCACGGGCAGCAGGCTGCCATCGAGCAGATTGCGCCAGGCGAGAAACGTGGTGCTGTAGACGATGCCCAGCCCCCGCTGCGCCGCCTGCTGCAGCACCAGCCCGTTATTCGCCGTGAAGCCAGCCTGCACGCGCACGCTCACCTGCTCGCGATCTTCCCCTTCTCCGCGCTGGAAATGCCAGTTCGTGCCATCGGTCAGGTGGCTGAAATGCAGGCACTGGTGGTTCAACAAGTCTTGCGGCGTCTGCGGCATGCCCCATTGCGCCAGGTAGGCGGGACTGGCGCACAGCACGGCGCGGCATGGCGCCAGCGGACGCATGGCCAGCGCGCTGCTGTCCGGGATGCCGCCCACGCGGATGGTCAAGTCAAAGCCGTGGCGTATCGGGTCGAGCAGGGCGTCGTCGACAAACAGCTCGGCCCGCACCTGCGGGTGCTGCAAACTGAAACGGGCGACGGCGTCCGCCAGCCACGCGCTGCCAAAGCTGGACGGCGCCTGGATGCGCAGCGGCCCGGCCAGTTCTGCCCCCGCTCCCGCCTGCGCCACGTGCGCCACCATGCGCGCTGCCTCCTGCGCCTGGCTGACGGTGGCCATGCACGGCGCCAGGTAGGCGCGGCCTGCGTCCGTCAAGCTCACTTCGCGCGTGGAACGGTGCAGCAGGCGCGCAGCGAGGCGCTCCTCCAGCTGCATGATGGTCTTGCTGACCATGGCCCGCGTCAGGCCCAGGCGCTGCCCGGCCGCCGTAAAGCTGCGCAGGCGCGCCACCTCGACAAAGATTTCCATCGCTTTCAATTGATCCATGTCAAAGATTGTCTGCGTTTTGGAGACAATCTGTCAACCGCCTGTCGATTGTTTGCGTCCATCGTCCCACCTACAATGGCGCCTTCTACCTACTTACGGAGCCGCCGCCATGCTGACAATTTCTCAACAAGAACAATATCAACGCGACGGCTACCTCATCCTGCCCGATTTCAAGGGCGCGGACGAGATCGCCGCCCTGCGCGCGCGCGCCGAGCAGATTGTCAACGAATTCGATCCCAGCCAGAGCCAATCGATCTTCACCACGCGCGACCAGGCGAAGAACACCAACGATTACTTCCTCGCCTCCGACAACACCATCCGCTGCTTCTTCGAGGAAGAGGCCTTCGGCCCGGACGGCCAGCTGAAACAGGCCAAGTCCCTGTCGATCAACAAGATCGGCCACGCCATGCATGACCTGGACCCCGTCTTCCGTGCCTTTTCCGCCGACCCGAAGCTGGCCGAGGTGGCGCGCGACCTGGGCCTGGCGCAGGCGCAGGTATGGCAGTCGATGTACATCTTCAAGCAGCCCGGCATCGGCGGCGAAGTGCGCTGGCACCAGGACGCCACGTATTTCGAAACGACGCCCGTCAGCGTGACCACCTTCTGGTTCGCGCTGGAAGACGCGACCTTGGACAACGGCTGCCTGTGGGCGGAACCGGGCGGCCACCGCGGCCCCCTGCGCGAACGCTTCATCCGCAACGGCGACCAGGTGCGCGTGGAAAAAATCGACGCCATGCCCTGGCCCGATGACAGCACGGCCGTGCCGCTGGAAGTCAAGGCGGGCGCCCTCGTCTGCTTCCACGGCTTGCTGCCCCACTACAGCGCGCCGAACCGCTCGCCCGTCTCGCGCCACGCCTACACCCTGCACGCCACGGACGGCCAGACCGCATACGCGGCCCACAACTGGATCCAGCGCGACGCGTCGTTCCCCGTGCGGGGCTTCGTCTGATGCGCATCGAAGTCTACGCCGCCCACTGGGGCAATAACGACCTGGCGCCCGAAGTCTTCATCGACAGGGTAGCGGCGGCCGGCTTCGACGGCATCGAAATGTCGCTGCCGCTGGACGCCGCCCTGCGCGAAGAATGGACGGACCGCATCGCCAGGGCGGGACTGCAGCTGATCGCCGCGCAGTGGGAAACCGTCTTCCACAGCGATTTCGCGCTGCACCGCGCCGCCCTGGCCGAACTGCTGGAAAACGCCTGCCTGGCGCGCCCCGTGCTGGTCAACACGCACACGGGCAAGGATTTCTATACGCCGGCGCAAAACGCGCAACTGCTCGACCTGGCCGCCGCCATCTCGGAAAAGCACGGCGTGCCCATCGTGCATGAAATCCACCGCAGCCGCTTTTCCGGCCACCCGATGCTGCTGCTGCCCTATCTGGCGCAGTATCCCGCGCTGCCATTGACGGCCGACCTGTCGCACTGGTGCTGCGCCTGCGAATCCTTGCTGGAAGACCAGCCGCAGACCCTGGCGCAAGTGCTGCCGCTGGTGCGCCACGTGCATGCCCGCGTGGGCCATGCGCAAGGCCCGCAGGTGGCCGACTTCCGCGCGCCGGAAGCAAAGGCAGCGCTCGACGCCCACCTGGCCTGGTGGGACGCCATCGTCGCCCTGCGCCGCGCGGCCGGCGCCGAACGCATGACGTTCACGCCCGAATTCGGCCCCGCGCCGTACACGCAAACCCTGCCCTGGACGCAGCAGCCCGTGAGCGACGCCTGGGAACAGAACGTCGCCATGCTGCAGCTGCTGCGCGCCCGCTACGCCGCATAAGGCCCGCCGGCCCGGCAGCGGATGGCCCGACCGCGCCGGGAGCGGCAGGCATGCGGGCTTCCCGCTTGCACCTCGTTTGCAATTGAGTAGCGCACTATATATACTGTGCCCATGGATACCACCACCGCCCCCAACCCGCTGCACCAGGTGCCGCGCCTGGACAGCCAGCTGTGCTTTGCGCTGTACTCGACCTCGCTCGCCATGAACAAGCTGTACCGCAAGCTCCTGCGCAAGCTGGGCCTGACCTATTCGCAATACCTGGTGATGATGGTGCTGTGGGAACGCGACGGCCTGACCGTGTCGGAAGTGGGCGAGCGCCTGTTCCTCGATTCGGCCACCCTGACGCCCCTGCTCAAGCGCATGGAGCAGTCGGGCCTGCTGACGCGCGCGCGCGCCGCCAGCGACGAGCGCCAGGTCATCATTTCCCTCACGGAGCAGGGCGACCAGCTGCGCCACGAGGCGGCCCTGTTGCCGGAAGCCATACTGACGGCCAGCCACTGCAGCGTGGAACAAGTTGTGGACATGAAACAACAGCTGAACCAGTTACGCGACAGCCTGATGAAAAGTGAGTAAATACACGGCTTTTCCGAGCAAAATCAGGTGAAATATCCACCTGACAGCGCCAGGCAAAAGCTGGCGCGAAATCCGCCTTTCTTTATTACAAATCGATACAAGGCTGGCCCCACCCTGCGTATAGAATAGTTGCCACTATTTCCTTACAACAATATCTGGGTGACCATGCGCATTTCCTTCGGTTCCGTAGCCTCGCTGGCTCTTTGCTTTACCGTCTCGGCCTTCGCCGCCGAACCCTTCGACGACAAGTTCCGCCAGCTCGAAGAGATACTGCCCACCCCGAATACTTACCGCACCGCTTCCGGCGCCCCGGGCCACGCCTACTGGCAGCAGCGCGCCGACTACGCCATCCGCGCCACCCTGGACGAAGCCAAACGCGCAATCACCGGTAGCGGCACCGTCACCTACCATAACCAGTCGCCCGACACCCTCGGCTACCTGTGGGTGCAGCTGGACCAGAACATCTACCAGCCCGATTCCGACGCGCGCCGCATGGCCACGGCGCCATCGCGCCAGGCCTGGGCCAGGACGGCGGGCGACGACACGATGAAGTTCGAAGGCTTGCGCGGCATGCTGGCGCGCGGCGACTTCCAGGGCGGCCTCCATATCCGCGCCTTGAAGGGCGCCGACGGCCAGCCTTTGAAATACGTCATCAACCGCACCATGATGCGCATCGACCTGCCGCAGCCATTGAAACCGGGCCAGGACTTCGTCTTCCAGATCGACTGGGATTACCGCATCAACGAGCAGAAGGTGCTGGGCGGGCGCGCCGGCTATGAAGTCTTCGACGACAAGAACGCGCTGTTTGAGGTGGCGCAGTGGTTCCCCCGCATGGCGGCCTACTACGACGCGGCCGGCTGGCAGCACAAGCAGTTCCTCGGCTCGGGCGAATTCACGCTGGAATTTGGCGACTACGACGTGCAGCTGACCGTCCCCGCCGACCATGTCGTCGCCGCCACGGGGGAGCTGCAAAATCCGCAGGACGTGCTGTCCGCCGCGCAGCGCCAGCGCCTGGAGCAGGCCCGCACCAGCGACAAGCCCGTCGTCATCGTCACGCAGAAGGAAGCGGAAGCGGCCGAAAAATCCGTCAGCCGGGCGCAAAAGACCTGGCACTTCAAGGCGTCCAACGTGCGCGACTTCGCCTGGGCCTCGAGCCGCAAGTTCATCTGGGATGCGCAGGGCTACAGCAAGGGCGGCAGCAAGCTGATGGCCATGTCCTACTATCCGAAGGAAGGCAATCCGCTGTGGGAAAAATACAGCACGCAAGCCATCGTGCACACCATCGAACAGTACAACAAATACAGCATAGCCTACCCGTATCCGACGGCCATTTCCGTCAACGGCCCCGTGGGCGGCATGGAGTATCCGATGATCTCCTTCAACGGCCCGCGCCCCGTGAAGGACAAGAAAACGGGCGAATTGACTTACTCCAAGCGCACCAAGTATGGCCTGATCGGCGTCATCATCCATGAGGTGGGCCATAACTACTACCCGATGATCATCAACTCGGACGAACGCCAGTGGACGTGGATGGACGAAGGCCTGAACACCTTCGTGCAATACCTGGCGCAGCAGGCATGGGAAGAAAACTACCCGGCCTCGCGCGGCGAACCGCGCGAAATCGTCGACTACATGCGTAGCCGCGACCAGGTGCCCATCATGACCAATTCCGAATCCCTGCTACAGTTCGGTAACAACGCCTACGCCAAGCCGGCGGCGGGCCTGAACATCCTGCGCGAGACCATCCTCGGACGCGAACTGTTCGACTACGCCTTCAAGGAATATGCGCAGCGCTGGAAATTCAAGCGCCCCACGCCCGCCGACTTTTTCCGCACCATGGAAGACGCCTCCGGCACGGACCTAGACTGGTTCTGGCGGGGCTGGTTCTACACCACCGACCCGGTCGACATCAGCATCGACGGCATCACGGAATATGGCGTGAGCTCGAAGAATCCGGACACGGAAAAGGCGTGGAAGAAAGCGCAGAAGGACGCCCAGCCGGAATCCGTCACGAGCCGTGCCAACAAGGGCATGCCGCGCCGCGTCGATGCGCATCCGGAACTGAAGGATTTCTACAACCAGCACGACGACTTCACGGTGACCAACAAGGACCGCAACGCCTACGCCGAAGCGCTGGCCGGGCTGGAACCGTGGGAAAAGGACTTGCTGAAACAGGGCAAGCACCTGTACCTGGTCGACCTGTCGAACCTGGGCGGCATGGTCATGCCGTTGATCCTCGAGATCGAACTGAAAAGCGGCAAGAAGTACGTGGAGCGCGTGCCGGCCGAAGTATGGCGCTATTCGCCGAAGAAGATCACCAAGGTCGTCATCACGGACGAGCCGATGGTGGGCCTGGTGCAGGACCCGTACTGGGAAACGGCCGATATCGACACCAGCAACAACGCCTGGCCGCGCAAGATCACGCCATCGCGCCTGGAGCTGTTCAAGAGCGAAAAATCGCCGAAGGATAACCTGATGCGCGATTTTAATACGCCGTTGAAAGGCAAGAACGGCGGCGCGGACAAGGGCGACGAGGCGTGATGCGCTGGCGCCTCCTCGCGGCCAGCCTGCTGGCCTGCGCCAGCATGGCGGCAGGCGCGCATAACTTCCACATGGGTATTGCCGACGTCAGCTACAACGCGGCCAGCGGCAGCACGGAAGTCGTGCACACCTACACGGACCACGACGTCGAGGCGCTGCTGACGCAGCTGTACCAGCGCCAGTTCGACCTGGGCCAGGAAGACAGCGAGGCGGCGCTGCGCCGCTACGTGGACAAGCAGTTTTATATCGTCGGCGCCGACGGCAGGCGCCTGCGCCTGAACTGGGTCGGCATGAAGGTCAACGCGGACAACGTGGTGATCTTCCAGGAAATCGAGCGCACGCGCCTGGCGCCCGCCACGCGCATCCACAACCAGCTGCTGATCGACTTCCTGCCCAGCCAGAGAAATACCCTCAACGTGCAGGACGGCGGCGCCATCCAGACCCTGTTCTTCGACAGCCAGCACGCCGAACTGCCGATCCGCTAAACACCGGCAGGCAGCCCGCCGCGGGCCGCGCCACGCCATCTCCACAGAACCATGACGCCACGCCATCTCCCCCTCCTCCTTGCCGCCCTGTTTTCCCCCGCCGCCCACGCCGACGACATCTTCCAGCGCGTGCTGGTCGACGGTTCGCGCCTGAACCAGCTGGGCGTGGCCGATTCGGCCAACGCGGGCAGCGTCACGCAAAAGCAGCTCGACGCGCGTACCAGCTACCGGCCCGGCGAACTGCTCGAAGCCGTGCCGGGGCTGATCGCCAGCCAGCATAGCGGCGAGGGCAAGGCCAACCAGTTCTACCTGCGCGGCTTCAACCTCGACCACGGCACGGACTTGCGCACCACCGTCGATGAAATGCCCGTGAACCAGCGCAGCCATGGCCATGGGCAGGGCTGGACGGACCTGAACTTCCTGATCCCCGAACTGGCCATGCGCCTCGATTACAAAAAGGGGCCGTATTCGGCGGCGCAAGGCGATTTTTCCTCGGCGGGCGCGGCCTCCGTCGTCTACGCGAACCGCTTGACGCAAGGCATCGCCAGCGTGGGCATCGGGCAAAACGGCTTTCGCCGCGCCCTGCTGGCCGACTCGCCCGAAGTGGGCGACGGCAGCCTGCTGTACGCCCTCGAAGCGCAGCACAACGACGGCCCGTTCACGCAGCCGGACCGCTACCACAAGCTCAATGGCGTGCTGCGCTACAGCGAAGGCTATGCCAACAACGGCTACAACGTCACGGCCATGGCGTACGACGCCAGCTGGAACGCCACCGACCAGATTCCGCTGCGCGCCGTGCACGATGGTAGCTTGGGCCGCTTCGACGCCATCGATGCCAGCGACGGCGGCAAGGCGCAGCGCTACAGCCTGTCCGGTGCCTGGCGCCAGACGACGGACGACCTATCGTCCAGGGTCAGCGCGTACGTGATCGCCAACCGCCTGGCCCTGTTCTCGAATTTTACGTATGCGATGGAGGACCCCGGCAACGGCGACCAGTTCGCCCAGCCCGACCGGCGCGTGACGGCCGGCCTGGACGCCAGCCATACCTGGCACCGCCACACGGAGCGGGGCAGCAGCGACACCACCATCGGCCTGCAGTTGCAGAACGACAACATCCACAATGGCCTGTACAACACGCGCCAGCGGCAGGTCCTGTCGACCACGCGGCAAGACCATATCGTCGAAAGCAGTATCGGCGTGTATGGCGAAAACAGCACGCGCTGGTCACGCTGGCTGCGCACCGTGGCCGGCCTGCGCGCGGACGCCTACCGCTTTGACGTGCGCAGCGACCGCGCCGCCAATTCCGGCACGGCCAGCGACCATTTGCTCAGTCCCAGCCTGAGCGTGATCGCCGGCCCGTGGCGCGACACGGAAGCGTATGTCAACCTTGGCAATGGTTTTCACAGCAACGACGCGCGCGGCACGACGATCACGGTCGACCCGAAGACGGGCGAAGCGGCCGACAAGGTCACGCCCCTGGTGCGTTCGCGCGGCCTGGAACTGGGCTTGCGCAGCGCCGCCATCGCCGGCCTGCAAACGTCGCTGTCGCTGTACCGCCTGGACTTCGATTCCGAGCTGCTGTTCATCGGCGACGCCGGCGCCACCGAGGCGGGCCGCCCCAGCCGCCGCTACGGCATCGAGTTCTCCAGCTACTACAAGGCGGCCAGCTGGCTGTCGCTGGACCTGGACCTGGCGTATGCGCGGGCACGCTCGCGCGGCAGCGACCCGGCGGGCAACTACATCCCCGGCGCCGTCGAAGGCGTGGCCCAGCTGGCCCTGACGGTGACGCCGCCGGGATCGTGGTCGGGTTCCCTGCGCCTGCGCTACTTCGGTCCGCGCCCCCTGGTGGAAGACAACAGCGTGCGTTCCGCGGCCAGCGTTGGCCTGAACGGGCGCCTCGCCTACCAGGTCGACAAGACCTTGCGCGTGGCGCTGGAAGGCTACAACCTGGCCAACCGGCGCGACTCGGCCATCGATTACTACTATGCCTCGCGCCTGCCCGGCGAGGCGCAACCCGTCGACGATATCCACTTCCATCCGGTGGAGTCGCGCTCGCTGCGCCTGACCCTGGTAAAGAATTTTTAACTCAACAAGAATAATTCCTATCGGACGTAGCACAAGAGTTGCCGCGAAGTCGTAGAATGCCAGGCTGGATAAACTGATACCGGCCGCGTTGCGGCCCGCACCGCCATGAGCACTTCCGCACCGATCTTTACCGACCCGTCCCACGTCAAGGAAGCCTTGCGCGATGACGGCTATGCCGTCCTGCGTCCGCAGGACGTGGCCGCGCTGGCCGGCTGCCCGCTCGCCGCGCTGCGCGCGCTGGAAGGCAGCTGGGACACGCTTGCGCTGGACAACTACCTGAAGGATGGCGGCCGCTATCGCCGCCGGCGCCACTCGTGCTTCGTGCAGGATGGCGAGCGCCTGACGCAGACGGCGCACCGTCCCCACTGGCAGCCGGTCGAATACAACGCCCTGCACGGCGGCATGCACCGCCTGTTCGAGCCGATCGAGCCAGCCATCTTGGCGCAGGCGGCCTGGCAGCAGCTGATCCGCGCGCTGGGCGACGCCTGCTCCCAGGTCAAGGGGCAGCAGCCGTGGTTCATCGAGGCGCACCAGTTCCGCATCGACACCACGGACGGCATCGGCCGCCCCACGCCGGAAGGCGCGCACCGCGACGGCGTCGATTTCGTCGCCGTGCTGCTGATCGGGCGCGAGCAGATCAAGGGCGGCGAGACGCGCATCTTCGAAGCCGATGGCCCCAACGGCAAGCGTTTTACGCTCACCGAGCCATGGTCGCTGCTGCTGCTCGACGATGCGGCCGTGATCCATGAATCGACGCCGATCCAGCCTGTGGGCGAACATGGGCACCGCGACACGCTCGTGCTGACCTACCGGGCGGGGCAATTCCAGGGCGAAAATTGACAAGCGGCCACATCATTCCCTTGGGGCCAAAATAGTTACTTGGAAGTTACTTTTACAGACCTAAATCCGATATAGTCACATGATGTCGATATTGCGCGCCCACTGCGTCCAGCATCATATACCCTGAATTCTAGGAGAGGTCTGTGGACTCCAACAACCAAATCAAGCCGGATGAAATCGAGATCCTGATCGTCGAGGATAGTCCGACCCAGGCGGAACGCTTGCGCCGCCTGATCCAGTCCCTGCACTACAATGCGCGCGTGGCGGCCAACGGCCAGCTGGCCCTGGCCGCCATCCGCGAACGCAAGCCGCACCTGGTGCTGTCCGATATCGTCATGCCGGAAATGAATGGCTACGACCTGTGCCGCGCCATCAAGTCCGATCCGACCCTGCGCGACATTCCCGTGATCCTCGTCACCTCGCTCAACGACCCGAAGGACATCATCCGCGGCATCGAGTGCGGCGCCGACAATTTCATCCGCAAGCCGTACGCGGAAGACTACCTGCTCAACCGCATCAGCCACATGCTGATGAACCAGAAGCTGCGCAAGAACCAGAATGTCGAAATCGGCATCGCGCTGTACCTCGGCGACCAGAAGCACTTCATCAATGCGGAACGCCAGCAAATCCTCGACCTGCTGATCTCCACCTATGAACAGGCGGTGCAGGTCAACGGCGAACTGCAGGCGCGCGAACGCCAGGTGATCGAGCTGAACATGCGCCTGGCGCACCATGCGGCCGAACTGGAGACGATCAACCGCGAAATCGCCCTGAAAAACCTGGAACTGGCCGAAGCGAGCCGCATGAAATCGGCCTTCATCGCCAACATGTCGCACGAGCTGCGCACGCCGCTCAACGCCATCATTGGATTCACCGGCGCGCTGCTGATGAAACTGCCCGGTCCCCTGACGTCGGACCAGGACAAGCAGCTCAACACCATCCGTGCCAGCGCGCGCCACCTGCTCTCGCTGATCAACGACATCCTCGACGTGGCCAAGATCGAGGCGGGCAAGCTGACCCTGTCGATCGAACCCGTGCACTGCCAGGAACTGATGGCCGAAGTAGCCGACACCCTGCGTCCGCTGGCCCAGCAAAAGGGCCTGGCGCTGGAAATGGCGCTGGGAGAAGCGGACCAGCCGCCCGCCATCATCGACACGGACCGCCGCGCGCTGACGCAAATCCTCATCAACCTGCTCAACAACGCCATCAAGTTCACGGAACAGGGCACGGTGCGCATCAGCCTGGCCCAGCGCGAGGAAGATGGCGTGCAGGTGACGGAAATGAGCATCGCCGACAGCGGCGCCGGCATCAAGGAAGAGGACCAGGCCAAGCTGTTCCAGGCCTTCTCGCAACTCGATTCCACCTCCACGCGCCACGTGGAAGGGGCGGGACTGGGCCTGTACCTGTGCCAGAACCTGGCCAACGCCATCGGCGGCGCCCTGTTCTTCAACAGCGACTATGGCTCCGGCAGCACGTTTACCCTGGCCTTGCGCAGCAAGTCCTGAGGCCGAGCGCGCGCAACATGATTTTTTGACATCCTGGACGGATCGACACCGTAGTTCTACTGTATTGCACTGCACCATTTTTAGCGCTATAGTGGAACTGTCTCCTCCAATTCGTTCTCCGAACATTGGATTCAGCCCGCGCCGCAAGGTACGCGGGCTTTTTTTTGTCTGGTGGACATCGAACCCAAGCTGCTGCGCGGTGCGCCTTGCGGCCGGCGATGCTGATCGGCGTGCTGTGCATCTACTGCGTGCTGGTACTGCTGTTCAAGGACTTCATGCAGCCGATGACCATCCTGGCGGCCCTGCCGCTGTCGATCGGCGGCGCCTTCGTGGCCCTGCTGATCACTGGCAGCGCGCTGTCGATGCCGTCGATGATCGGCCTGATCATGCTGATGGGGATCGTCACGAAGAACTCGATCCTGCTGGTCGACTATGCGATCCTGGCGCGCCAGGCGGGCATGAACCGCTTCGACGCGCTGGTCGACGCCTGCCACAAGCGCAGCCGGCCGATCCTGATGACGACCATCGCCATGGGCGCCGGCATGATGCCGTTAGCGCTGGGCTGGGGCGCCGATCCCAGCTTCCGCTCGCCGATGGCCATCACCGTCATCGGCGGCCTGATCACCTCGACTTTACTCAGCCTGCTGGTGGTGCCGGCCGTCTTCACCTACATCGACGACCTGGAGCACCTGCTCAAGCGCGGCATGGCGAAACTGCGCCGACACAAGGCGCCGGCGCGGCGCGATGACGCGGTGGTGCTGGAAAAGTAAGCGCCACGGCAAACTGCAAAATCGCCCCCCGCGGGCAAGGAAGCGAAGGACCGGCCGGCAGGCCGCGCTCCCTCGCTTCCATCTATCTGGCATACTGCGCCCATTCTCCATGAACGCAATCTGCCCTGCCTATGAATTACCGCAACCCGCTCGCCCTGATACTGGCCTGTACCCTGCTCGGCGCCTGTTCGGACAAAACCGCTTCCGCCCCCGTGGCCGACACGGCAGCCGACGTGGCGGCCAGCGCCCCTGCGGCCGCTGACGACAGCGCCTCGGCAGACGCCGCCCCGCCGCCGTCCGCCACCGCGCCGAAGACGGAAGAGATGAACACGCCACAGGCGCGCGAACGCGAAGCGGGCATGATGCGCGCCGTCTTCGGCAAGGACTACCGCGGCGACAGCGACGATGCGCTGGCCGACCTGTCCGATCCGGACAATCACATCGACAAGCTCAGTTATGTCGTCAGCGCCGTCAGCCACAAGCTGCTGCCCGACGGCCGCGCCATCCTCGTGGCGAATGCGGAAACGGCCAATACGGAAGGCACGGCCGAATCGGCGCATGCTTCGTCGGGACTGCTGAATGTCTTTTTCCTGGCGCCCAAGGGCCAGCCGGGCGACGGCCAGTGGAAGGTTGAAAAACGGCTGGAAAACATCGCCGCCCTGGGTTCGTCGGGCCAGCTCGGAGAAATCCACTGGGTCACGCTGGGCGCGAACAAGCCGGGCCTGGCGATCCGCCACGGCTACACGGGCCAGGGTTACACGATCACGCAACTGGCGCTGTTCGAGGTCGGGGACGGCAAGGTCACTGCGCTCGACGGCGGCATCGACCTGTACTCGGACAATATGGGCGCCTGCACGCCGGAGATGGATGAATGCTGGATGGTTGAAGGAAACTGGCGCTTCGCCCGCGCGCGCGATGGCGGCGCCTACGACGACCTGCTGATCGATTTCAAGGGAGCGTCCGAAAAGATCAAGCTCGGTGCCACCGTCAAGCCGGACCAGGACCCGCCGCGCGTCGCCACGCCCTTGAACGGCCACGCACGCTATGCCTTCGATGGCAAGGGCTATAAGCTGGTCGAAGGAAAGAATCCCGTGCCGGGTATTTAATGGGGCCAGACCCTGGGGTCAGCCCCGCCGGGGCTGCCCCCACGCAAGCGAGCTACTTGCGCGCCGCCTCCAGGCGCGCCAGCAGCGGCGCATACATAGCCCGCGTATGGCTGCTCCAGCGGGCCATGGCGCTGTCGATATCCGCGCACAGGCGCTCGGCCAGCACCTTGTCGCCCTGCTGCAGCGCCCAGATCGCGTACTCGGCGCGACACTCGAAACTGCCATGGCGCGTCAGCGCATCGTCGAATTCCGCCTTGGCCTCCGCCTGGCGCCCGCTTTGCGCCAGCGCGCGCGCCGTCAGCAAGGAGACCATCTCGGGACGGAAATGGATGTCGCAGCGGCGGATGAATGCCAGGTGCGTCAGCGCTTCGGCGCCTCGTTCGCATTCCAGGTAGGCGCGCGCCGCACCGAGGCGGATTTCCAGGTCCGATGAAAACGCGCCCTGCAGACACGCTTCATACGTCGCCGCCGCCTCCTGCGGATTGCCCGCTTCCAGCTGCGCGCTGGCCAGGCGCATCTGGTTCTGCGCCGTCGGCGTGTATTCGAAGGCTGCTTTCGCCTCGCGCAGTTCGCGGTTCGGGTCCAGCACCTGCACGGCTACCGATGCCACCTTGCGCGCCCCTTGCGGCAGGCGCGAGTTGGGCAGGTAGATGGCGAAGAAATACACCACGCTGCCCAGCAGCGGGAACATGAATAAAATGAGCAGCCAGTACAGCTGCTGCCCGTTGCGCACCACGTGAACCGCAAAGAAAACTGCGATCAATATGTGGATGCCTATGCCAAAAATCGTCATGCCGCGACCTCGTTCGTTCGTGATGGGAGCAGCTGGCACCATGCCGCCGCTTTCCCAGGTGAGGATATTACACTGGCCGACGCTACGGCGCGCTGGCTTGCCAGCCGCCACCCATGGCGCGGTACAGGTCAACGGAGGAGACGAGGATGCGCGTCTTCAGCTGCAGCAGGCCCACGTCGGCGCTATACAGGGTGCGCTGTGCATCGAGTTCCTCCAGGTAGGAGGCATAGCCGTTGCGGTAGCGGTTATGCGCGATGCGCAGTGTTTCGGCCGCGGTGGCGCGGCGCGCGTCGTTTTCCACGGCTTGCTGCTGCAGGCGGTAGATGGCACCCAGGCTGTTTTCCGTTTCAGCGAAGGCATTGCGCACCACGTTTTCATATGCGTACGCGAGCTGGTCGCGCTGCGCGCCCGCTGCATCCGTCTGCGCCTGCACCCGGCCGCCATCGAACAGGGGGCCTGCCGCCAGTGCCGTCAACTGCCACAGGGCAGTGGGCGCATGCAGGAAATCCGTCAGGGTCGTGGCCTGGCCGCCGCCTGCCGCCGTCAGCTTGAACGAAGGCAGCAACTGGTCGCGCGTGGCCGCCAGGCTGGCATTGGCCGCCGCCAGGTTGCGTTCCGCGCGCGCGATGTCGGGCCGGCGGCGCAGCAGCTCCGACGGCAGTCCCGCCGGCACGGCCGGCGCGCTCAGCTGCGCCAGCGGTATGCCGCGCGCGATGGGCCCGGGATTGCCGCCCACAAGCACGGCCAGCGCGTTTTCCTGTTCGAAGATCTGCCGCTGCAACTGCGGCACCTGTTCGGCCGCCGCATGGTATTCCGACTGCGCCTGCAGCCATTCCAGGCGCGAGCTGTAACCCACCTCGAACTGCTTGCGCGCCAGCTCGCGCGACTGTTCGCGCAGCTGCAGGGTCGATTGTGTCAGCTCCAGCTGCGCATCGAGTCCGCGCAGATTCAGGTAGGCCGTGGCCACGCTGGCGGCAATCGACAGGGCCGCCGCATCGAGGCTGGCCTGCTCGGCGCGGTAGCTCTCGCCCGCCGCGTCGCTGAGTTTCGCCAGCCGGCCCCACACGTCGATTTCATAACTGGCCTGCAGCTCGGCCTGGAAGACATTCGTCACGTAGGGCACGCCGTTGTAGGCCAGGGTGCGCGTGCGCGTGGGCGAGCCGTCGAAAGACAGGTTCGGCGCGCGGTTGGCATCGGCCTGCGCCAGGCGTGCGCGGTACTCCTGCACGCGCGCGCGCGCCACGCGCAAGTCGCCATTGCGCGCCAGCGCCTCGCCCACCAGGTCGCTCAGCACCGGGTCGCCGAAAGCCTGCCACCACAGCTGCTCGACATGCGTGCCGCTGGAAGCGGCATCCGGCGCAGGCGCGCGCCAGCCGGACGGCAGCTGCAGGGTCGACGCCGGCTGCGGCGGGGCCTTGGCGGCGCAGCCTGCCAGCGCCAGCGCAGCGGCCATCAGCAAGTGGCGGCGTCTCATGGCTTGGCCTTCGCGGGCGTCTTCTTCGGCAGGGGCGGCGGCGGTGCGGGATTTTCCGCCGAATCATTCAGCACGGCGGAGGTATCGACGCTGACCACCACCGACATGCCCGGCACCAGGCGGCGCGCATTCGCCTGGCCCGGATCGATGCGGATGCGCACGGGGATGCGCTGGGCAATCTTGAGATAGTTGCCCGTCGCATTATCGGCCGGCAGCACGGAAAACTCGGAACCCGTGGCCGGCGAGATGCGCTCGACCTGGCCCGTCAGCACGGCGCCATCGAGGGCGTCGACGTGGAAGGTGGCGCTCTGCCCTTCCTGCACGCCATTCATCTGCGTTTCCTTGAAATTGGCGATCACCCACATCTGGCGCGGCACCAGCGCCATCAGCTGCGCGCCCGAATTCACGTAGGCGCCCTGGCGCACCGTCACCTGGCCCAATTGGCCATCGGACGGCGCCACGACGCGCGTGTTATCGAGGTCGATCTTCGCCGCCTTGACAGCCGCCTGCGCGTTCGCCACGGCCGCTTCCAGCGCCTGCTTGTTGACCACCACGGAATGCGCGCTTTGCTGGGCGATGTCGAGGTTGGCCCGCGCCTGCGCCAGCGCGGCGGCCATCTGCGCCTGCGCGGCGCGCGACTGGTCGTGCTCGCGCTGCGACAGGGAACCGTCAGCCACCAGCTGCTCCACCCGGTTCAAGTCGGCGCTGGCCTTGCGCGCCTGCGCTTCCGCATTCGCCAGCGCCGCCTGGCTGACGGCGATGCTGGCCTCGGCGCTGGCCTTCTGCTGCGCCCAGTTCGACAGCGCCGCCTGCTGCGCCGCCAGCTGGGCCTGCGCCTGCTCGTAGCGCTGCTGGTAAATGCGGTCGTCGATGCGCACCAGCAGCTGCCCTTCCTTGACGTCCATGAAATCCTGCACCGTCACTTCCACCACGTAGCCGGACAGCTGCGTGCCGATGATCGTCACCTGGCCCCGCACGGTGGCGTTTTCCGTCGTCACGATAGGGCTGGTAAACGGCGGCAGGCGCCACGCGTACAGCACGATCAGCACGCCCACCAGGGCCACGGCGGCAAAGGCCAGCGCGGACAGCCACTGGTGGCGGCGGTCCGGCTGCGGCGGCGTGGATGCCGGCGCAGGTGCCGGCGCGGATGGTGCTGCGGGGGCTGGCGTGGCGGCGGGAGGCGTGGTGTTATTGTCTGTCATTGCTCGGTTCCGAATTGGTAATGGGGACGATGGACATGGCCGTCTGGGCGTCGCGCACGGGGCCGACCAGGCGCCGCGCGCCGGTGGTGATGCGGGTCCAGAACTGGCTGACCAGCATCCACAGCAAGGTGGCGAGGGCGACGCCGGCGATCATCAGAAAAACATCGTTGTAGGCGAGGACATTGGCTTCGCGCGTGGCGATGGCACCCAGACGGGCCACGCCCTGGGCGCTGCGCTGCGCCGGGTCGGCCAGCACGCCGCCGTAGGCCGCCGCGCCCGACTGCGCGCGCGCGGCCACCTGCGGGTCGAGCATGGTGAGGTGCTCGACCAGGTAGCTGGAATGGTATTTTTCGCGCGCCGTCTGGATGGTGCCGACGATGGCCGAACCGAGCAGGCCACCCAGGTTCTGCGTCATGGTAAACATCACGGAAAAGCTCACCAGGTTGCGCGGTTCGGCAATCACGGCACCCATGCCGGCCACCATGGTGGGGCCGAGAAAATACGTGCCGCCGAAGGCCAGCAGGAACTGGCTGACGTACATGTTGACGGGGCGCGTCTGGCTGGTGGCGTGCGCGTCGATCAGGGCGCCGGCCGCGATCAGCAGCAGCGCGAACATCAGCGAGCGGTTCAGGGTCGCCGGGTTGATCGTCAGGGCGCTGACCACCAGGCCCGCCACGCTGCCCAACAGCACCACGATGAACAGGTTCTGCATCTGGTCCGTATTCAGGCCCAGCGCCTGCAAAAAGCCCACGGCGCCCGTCGATTCGGACAGCACGACGCGAAACAGCAGCACCGACAAAAACAGCTTGGCGATCTTGCCCGTGGTGAGCCAGCGCGTGTTGAGCAGCGGGCGCGCGCGGTTATGCTCGATCGCCAGCGCGGCGGCGATCAGCGCGATGGACGCGGCCAGGCAAACGCCCACCCATTCGGAATCCATCCACCACGCCGTGCGTCCCTGCGCCAGCACGGCGCACAGCAGGGCCATGCCGGGGGCGAACAGGATGAAGGTGAGGAAGTCGAGCGGCTCGAAGGTCTGCATGCGGTCGCCGGGCGGCAGTTTCAAGGCCAGCACGCAGCCCAGCGCCAGCAGGGCCAGCCCCAGTTCGAACAGGTACAGGCCGTGCCACTCGCCGATCTGCAGCAGTTCGGATGTGAAAATGCGCGCCAGGGGCAAGGCCAGCTGGGCAAAGCCCAGGCCCAGCACCACGCCCTTCAGGCGGTGCCTGGCGGGGAAGGCTTGCAAGGTGTAATACAGTCCCAGCACGCCCAGCGCGCCGCCCACCATGCCATGCGCGGCCCGCACGGCAATCGCCGACGACAGGCTGTTGGCATACAGGTGGGCAAACGTGACGAGCGCATACAGCACCAGGAACGCTTCCGTGAACAGGCGCAGGCCGAACTGCTGGCGGAATTTCACTAGCAGCAAATTCATGGACACGATGGTCATCACATAGGCGGCCGGCAGCCACTGCATCTGATAGGCATACGCGCCCAGCGAACCTTGCAGGTTCAGCAAGTTGGCCGTCACCAGGCCGTTGCCCAATCCCCCCGTCAGCGCGACGATCAGGCCGACGATGAAATACGCGACGCGCCTGGGCGTCGGGTGTTCAGGCATCGATGGCGACCCGGGCAAGGTCGGGCGTTCGCCCGGCCCCCAGGTCCGTGGTGTGTACTTGTCCATGCGGCAATCGCGATCTGGTTTGCTGAAACCGTTCTCTGCTGCTTTGCTGCTGTTAAGCAAACAGTTGCAAATGAACAGTTCTCATGCGCAGCATATCACCGCAGGAGGTTTTCAATGTTTACATTGTTGCGAGGCGTCGTCCAGCCGTTCACGTTCCCGGTTTCGCGGTACCGCTGCGCTCGCGCCTGCGCGAAAAGTAGCAGTCGGCCAGGTAGCGGATGACACAGGCGAACAGCGTCATTTGCAGGCTGGCCACGGCGAAGGCGCGCGGCGTTGCGCTGAAGCTGGCAAACAGCAGGGCCAGGGCGCCAAAGACAAAGCCGAATTGCACCGTGCGGCGGGCAGGCGTCGCCAGCGCAGGCTGCCCGGAAAAATACCAGTCCAGGCTCGCATACAGGGCGGCGGCAATGGCCAGCATGCATGCCAGCGGCATGACCACGGGCGGGAGCAAGCCCGAGGCGGACAACAGCGCGGCGCCCGCCGCCAGCAGGGCCAGCCAGGCGGCGGCGCGATGGCGCACGGAAGCGGCGCCAGAGAAGGCCGCCACCGGCACCGGGCTGTCTTGCGGCGCCGGTTCACGCAGCGACAATGCACGCACGTCGATGCCGAACACGGCGGCGAGCGCCATGCGCGTCTCATTGGATGCGCTGCCGTCGGCCTCGACCCGCTGTATCGTGCGCAGGCTCACGTCGGCGCTGGCCGCCAATTGCTCCTGCGACCAGGCGCGCTCCGTGCGCAGCCGCCGGACGGTGCTTGCATCAATTTTCATGTCGTCATCCATGGTAAGGCTCCAAGAGAAAAGAAAGGAAGCCAAGGATGCCGAGTTTACAACAAAAATACGACGACATGATGCCGCCAGCGGGGCGACAGCCGGCCGCCACCGCGCCAGGACAGCACGCCAGCACGCTGCATCACACCCTGGGCGGGTCCGTCTCGCGCGCAAACGCCCGGTGCGCCGCCAGCGCCTTCTTGAAGGCAGCCACGGCTTTCACGACCTCGCCGGACGGCACGACAAAGATGGCAGGGTCAGGTTTGCCGTCCGGCAAGGTCGTCGGCACGCCAGCCTGGTCCAGCAAGCCCTTGCCCGCGCCGACGGCCAGTATCGGCTTGCAGTGGCGGTACTGCAGGCGCAGGAAGTCGAGCGCATTGGCATCGCTGCCCAGCTGCTGCACGGCGCCCTGCCCGTCGGGAATCACGACGGCATCGAACAGCACGGACGGCCCGGTTTCCAGCGATATCTCCACGGCCAGCGGCGCGCCGCCGCTCGTGTCGACCTTGCCCAGGTGGCTGCCCACCAGGCGCGGCACGGCGCCGTCGGCCAGCAGGGACGCATAGATATTTCGCGCCTGCGCGCCATCGCTGCCCGGCCCCACGAGGATGGCCACGCGCAGGGTGTGGATGCCCGTCTTGCCGGGTCGGAAAAACAGCGACAGTTCCGGCGACGGCGGATAGCTGGGCATGGGCAGCATGGAAGCGAGCGGCATGGCCGGCGGCAAGGCCAGGCCCAGGCCATCGGCCAGGCGCTGCGCCAGGGTTTCATCGACGTTGCGCAGCATGGCGACGACACGCTGGCGGATGGCCACCGTCTGCACCTTGCTCAGCTCAAAGCGGAAGGCATGCACGATATGGTCTTGCTCGACGGGCGTCTGGCTGATCCAGAACAGCCGCCCCTGCGCATAGTGCTCGGCGAACTTCTCGGGCTTGCCGCGCACCTTGTCGCCCTCGACGGGGGCGGGAAAGCTGTTGAAACCCTTCGCCCCGGCCTGGAACGGGCAGCCGCCCGCCAGCGAGTTGGGTTCATACGCCACCCTTCCGCGGTTGATGGCCTGGCGGTGGATGCCGTCGCGCTGGTTGTTGTGCAGCGGCGCCAGCGGCGCGTTGATGGGGATTTCGTGGAAGTTGGCGCCGCCCAGGCGCGTGATCTGCGTGTCCACATACGAGTGGATGCGGCCTTGCAGCAGGGGATCGTTGGAAAAATCGATGCCGGGCACGATGTGCGCCGTACAGAAGGCCACCTGCTCCGTCTCGGCAAAGAAATTGTCCGGGTTACGGTTCAAGACCATTTTCCCGACGGGGATCAGGGGCACGAGTTCCTCGGGAATCAGCTTGGTGGGGTCGAGCACGTCGAAGGGGAAGGCCTCCGCCTGTTCTTCCGTGAAGACCTGGAAGGCCAGCTCGTATTCGGGATACTCGCCGCACTCGATGGCTTCCCACAGGTCGCGCCGGTGGAAATCGGAATCGGCGCCGCTGAGCTTGACGGCTTCGTCCCACACGAGGGAATGCGTGCCGGCCATGGGCGACCAGTGGAACTTGCAGAAGACGGACTGCCCCTTGGCATTCACAAGGCGGAAGGTATGCACGCCAAAGCCCTGCATCATGCGGAAACTGCGCGGGATGGCGCGGTCGGACATGACCCACATCAGCATGTGCGTGATTTCCGGCGACAGCGAGGCGAAGTCCCAGAAGGTGTCGTGCGCGCTGGCCGCCTGCGGAATGCCGTTGTTCGGCTCGGGCTTGACGGCGTGGATCAGGTCGGGGAATTTCATCGCGTCCTGGATGAAGAAGACGGGAATATTATTGCCGACCAGGTCCCAGTTGCCTTCGTCCGTATAAAACTTCACGGCAAAGCCGCGCACGTCGCGCGCCGTGTCGGTCGAACCGCGCTCGCCGGCCACCGTGGAAAAGCGCACGAAGACGGGCGTGCGCTTGCCCGCCTTGGCGAACGGCGCGGCGCGCGTCAGCTTGCTTTGCTCCTTGTAGCATTCGAAGTAGCCGTGCGCGGCGGAACCGCGCGCATGCACGACGCGCTCGGGGATGCGCTCGTGGTCGAAATGCGTGAGCTTCTCACGCAAGATAAAATCTTCCATCAGGGTGGGGCCGCGCAAACCCGCCTTCAGCGAATTCTGGTTGTCGCCCACGGGCACGCCCTGGTTCGTCGTCAGCACGCAGCCGCCGTCGTCCACGCGGACATGGTCCAGCGAGTTATTCAGCGCATTCTCGCCCAGCGCGGGCTGGCCATCGCCCACCTTCGGCGAAGGCGTCGCCTCGCCCGTCGTGCTGGCCGTGGCCAGTGCCTCATCCGACGCCACATGCACGCCCTCGGCCGGCGCACGCGCCGCTTCGCCGTACTGGCCGGCGACGTTCGGATTGTCGGGCATGGCGGCCGACAGCGCCTGGCCGGCGGCCGCTTTCTTCAGCAGCGCCTGCGCCGCGGCATGGTTGCTGCCCAGGCTCTGCGGCGGATGCGTCTCGGATGGGCCGGACATGCTGCTCAATACGGAACCCGCACCGTCCGTGGACGGCGTTTTCTTGTTGGTAGCCATTACATCTCCTGTGAGTAGTCTGCCCCGGGAAGTAACGCTACAACTCCCTCATTCAGCGCACGAACAGGGCAATCAAAATAATGATGGGAATAGGTACACCGATCAACCACAACAAAATGGAGCGCATTTTCCACCCTCCCACTGCGTGCTACACCTACCTCGTACGCGTGGGCGCTGCTCCGGCCCGCCGTGATGGCAGACCGGGCCAGCGCCCACGACAAAGACCTTGCGGAGCCGCGTAGAAAGGCTTACTTGCGCGAACCCAGCAGCTTCGACAGGCCATAACCGGCCGCTGCCGCAATCAGCAGCGATACGGCCGGGCGCTCGCGCACATAATCGCGGCCCGTTTCACCGGCACGCTGGCAGGCGGCACCCAGCTGCTTGCCGCGCGCCACCAGGCGTTCGGATGCCTTGGACACGGTATCGCTGACCTGGTCGATGCGTTCACCCACCTGGTCCACGCTGTCGTGGGCGCGCGTGGCGACCTTGTCGACGAGCGGCTGGGCCTGGTCGGCCACCTTGTCGATGGTGCGGTGCAAATCCTGGCGGGTATCCTGGGCCGTGCCGTTCAAGTCGGAGCTGGCTTTTTCAATCGCGTTCATGATGGTTTCCTTTAATGGTGAATAAATCCAACCATGCTCGATGCCGTGACCGAATCATGATTCTCCTCGCTTCCGGGACAGAAGAAGCGGCTAAACGCTGCCGGGCTGAGCCATATCAAACATGGGATCAGCAGCAAGCTGTTGTCACCACCTTAACCGCACCCGCCGTGCGCCACCGTGCGCTGCCACACCTTGAAGGCCAGACTTAAATTCCTGTTGGAAATACCATCCCCGCCAGCCGGGCGGGTCGGGTCCGCAGCAGCAGCGGAGGCGCCGCCAGCGCAGGCGGACCATGACAAAGCGACAGACGAAAAAAAACCACCGTTTGAGCGGTGGTTTTTTTCTACTACGAATACTTGGTGCCGTTGGCCGGAATAAAATTACCATAATAATCAATTACCTATAATCAATTTTGGTAAATTTATGTCAAAAATTATCAAGTCACGATCATTAAAATACCAGATAAAACCGCAAGATACCGACCGTGTAAAAACTTCAGTGGACTAGCAGACCTTGCGTGTTTTATGCACAGTATCGCCAGAACTAACGCAAAAGTGTGCGTGAAAGATAAGACAGAAGACACCAATAAGCCATGACTATAGCTACCTCCATTATTCTGCAGTAGTTCCCAGGCAATTTATCGACGGGATGCCGTATTGTGGATAGAATTGTGCCTTTAGCTACTTATCAAGATTCCATGCAACGTTATTTATTCACCAGCTTGGTATTAGTTTTTTTATATCTAAAGGAAACTGCACCGCTTCAGCGGTTCAAATTTCTCTGGTGGATTCTCTGCCCAGTACTCAGCCTGCTTCCGTGGATTTCATGGAAGCCTGTTGCCTGGGGGAATATGTACGTCCCTTACTGTATTTTTCCAGGCTATCGTAGAAAACAAGATCGCAGCCTAGAACTAATTAACAATGGGAGAGCGGGCGCGGCCACTAGTGGCAGGTTGACCAAAGAAGAAATTGCCAACAGTTACGTAATTCCGGCAGCGACGCACTATGCGGCTAGATTACATATTAGCCCGAACGGCAAGATTGCGATCAAGGTAGTGGCGAAAAAGCACGGACAGCACCTGATGTATTGTGAGAGAGAGTTGCACGTTGCAGAACGGCGTGTAGTGCACAATTTCATGGTCCTGGAGATAAAGGGGGGGGCGTCTCTCGCATTGTCATTAGAACAATCAATTCAACTGTACTCACAATTGGGCATTAAGCGCATCGAGTTAACCGCCGGACTGTCCGTAGGTGGTTCGTTTTGGCCTAAGCTGGGCTTTATTCCGAAAGATAAAGCCGCTCTAGACAGTGCAAAAAAAACAATCTTCCGAAATTTGGAAAAAATTCCTGATACAGTCAAAGTTTCTTTTGAGAAAGAAACTGGAAGACCTTTAAAGAAAGTGGTCAGCGACCTCCTAACATCAGAGGAAGGACAATGCCTCTGGCTTATCCGCGACCTTAAGATCGAAGGCGCTACTACGGACACTCTCCCTTTAGGGGCTACGCTTTTGAAAGGAGCACGCTGGGAGGGGTACTTGTCGCTTGAAGACCCTTCGATGATGAAAAGATTGAGCGGTTACATTGAAAAGAGTAAGAAACCAAAGTAAGATTTTTTGGTAGACTAAGGCATTGCTAACGTTTAGCCCACTCCATAACCTGTTATTGCTGTGTTGACACGACTAAAACGCCTCCTTAAGCGACTTGCAATTGCTGAAGATCCATGGGCTCCTTGGGAGCAAGAAATGGAGGCACACTCGCGCTCTGACCCGAGCTGGGATAAGGATACAAGGTTAGCTGCGGCACAATGGGCTCTACAACAAGGCATACCCCCGTCAACAGTTGAGGCAGTCTACGGAAAGGATGGGACTAGTGCGATTTCCAGTTCTGAAAAAGCATCTTTCGTCCGCGCTCCGAAGGCAGCAGTGATGGTAGGAGAGCGAATAACCGTCATCGGTTCGGGGAATTTTTTCATTCGCGACTCTGTGGCGGGAGAAATTGAATGGCATGTAACAAAAGCTTACTACGTACCGTTCAAGTCCTCTACGGGTACACAGCTGAAAGTTAACTACCCAAAAATGTACTTAGCTGACTCATTGTTTAGATCATTGAGCTACCACCACCCTCTGAAACTGAGACGCTAACGCTATGGATGCATGCACCTTATTGGCCTAGACAAGTCCTTGCGAATCGACGCCAAAAACTTTACAACGACTGGCTCAAAAAAACCGGAAACAGGCAGATTTCGATGATATTTCGCTGCAACAGAATTACCCTAAGTCTATGATTTAATTGAGTAAAACTAGACTTTTCCGCTGGATTGTGATTCCTGTTGTCGTGGGTTCGAGCCCGGTAATCCCCCCACCAAATGATCGCGTTTAAAAGTAGAATTTTCCAAACTCAGATTTTTTGAAAGTTCTGCATGAAGACGTCCCGTTTTACCGATAGCCAGATCATCGCCATCCTCAAGCAAGCCGAGGGCGGCTCGCCCGTCCCTGAGCTGTGCCGCGAGCACGGCATCAGCAACGCCACGTTCTATAAATGGCGCTCGAAGTTCGGCGGCATGGACGCCTCGCTGATGGCCCGCATGAAGGAGCTGGAGGACGAAAACCGGCGCCTGAAGAAGATGTATGCCGAGGAACGCTTGAAAGCCGAGATCGTCGCGGAAGCCCTGACAAAAAAGTGGTAACGCCATCTCAGCGGCGGGAGATGGCGCAATGGGCCGTGGCCCAGCGTTCAGCCACAATTGGACTGGCCTGCCAGGCGTTCGGCATCAGCCAGACCTGCTATCGCTATCGCGCCAAGCTCGATGCCGAGAACGCCCTGGTGGCCGACTGGCTGGTGCGCCTGACCAACAACCAGCGCAACTGGGGCTTCGGCCTGTGCTTCCTGTATTTGCGCAACGTGAAGGGTTTTAAATGGAATCACAAGCGCGTCTACCGGATCTATCGCGAGCTGGAACTGAACCTGCGGATCAAGCCGCGACATCGCCTGGTGCGCGAAAAACCGCTGCCGCTGGCCGTGCCTACACAGATCAATGACACCTGGTCGATGGACTTCATGCACGACCAACTGGCCGATGGCCGTAGCATCCGCTTGTTCAACGTGATCGACGACTACAACCGTGAGGGACTCGGCATCGAGATTGATTTCTCATTGCCGTCTGAACGGGTCATCCGGTCCCTCGACAGGATCATCGAATGGCGTGGTACACCCCAGGTCATTCGCTGCGATAACGGCCCGGAGTACATCAGCGCTGTGACGCTGGCCTGGGCCGCCAAGCGCGGCATACGCATCGACTTCATTCAGCCTGGCCAGCCGCAGCAGAATGCTTATGTCGAGCGCTATAACCGCACGGTGCGCTACGACTGGCTGGCCCATCACCTGTTTGAAACGCTCGATGAGATCCAGAATTTTGCAACCCGCTGGCTGTGGACTTACAATCACGACCGGCCCAACATGGCACTTGGCGGCATCACGCCAAAACAGAAGCTTGCCTTGGCCGCTTAACCTCTACTTTTAGTGCAATCTAAAAATGGGGGGATTACCGGGCCAGTTCGGGCGGCGGCCGCTTTTTCCAGGTCCGCTTGAGAGGTGATCACTGAAATCTCTGTTTGTTGATTTGCAGCGAAATCTGACCCATTTCACCGCATAATTTGCAAACCGAACTGACCCACGTATAAGACACAATCCTACTCATGACATTGAGTGAGGAATTGGAGTGATCGACGTGGCATTACTAGGCATTATTCGACGCTGGCACATTCGCGACCAGGTCCCATTGAGAGAGATCGCCAGGCGTTTGGGCATCCCCAGAAACACCGTCCGACGCTACCTACGCTCGGAAACCATAGAGCCGGCCTACGCCGAGCGGCGTTCCACCCGCGCCATCGACAAATACGCGTTCCAGCTTTCCGCGCTACTCAAGACTGAAGCAGCGCGGACGCGCAAGCAACGGCGCACGCTAAAACAGATTCATGAGGACCTAAAGGAATTGGGGTTCGAAGGGTCTTACGACAGGGTCGCGGCGTTCGCGAGGGCATGGAGGGCGGGTCAATCTGACCAGGTCAATCCTGCTAGCAAACGAACACTATCGATTCAAAAATAGTTCAACCCAGCAGACAGGAAAGGAGGTTAGGCATAACTTAGTCCCCTTGTAACCCCCAAGACATCAATTGAAGAGCGGGTCAGAATTCGATGCAAATCACGGGTCAGAATCAAATGCAAACCAACAACAAGGCCACATCGCGAGGCAATCCGTTTTTCGTCATCCGCAGCCGCGCCACGCGACCATTCACATCTTCCGCCTGCAACGAGCATATTTCTCCAGCACGCATCGCAGTTTCAGTGGCGAACAGGAAAGCTATTGCGATACGCTGCTGCTTGGTCTTCGGGACCACACCGGCCGCCTGGTGATCCCAACCAAGAGCGATACAAATCTTTTTGATCTCCTCAGAGCTAATAAGGCGATCTCGGGGCGGCTTTGCCTTTGGCCGCGCGACGTCGGCCGTAGGACTGGCCTATATCCATTTCCACTCCTTGCGAGCGACGGAGAATACGTGCGACAGCAGGTTCATTTCTCGGGTTACAGAACCGCCCTGGACAGTCTGCAGCCGCTCATCGCGCCAAGCGGCAATATGGGTAGCATCCAAATCGCACATCCTGACGGAGCCAAGCGACATCTCGGCAAAGAACGCCAGGCGAAACGCTTCCCAGCGGTGACCACGCTTCAACTTAGATACCTCAAGCTCGTACTTGCGGAAGGCATCGGCGCAGGTCTTCGTATTGACCACTGCTTTTTTGCCGCCAGCATTGATTCGCTGCTCAGCCTCCAAAGCCAAGGCAACCGCCTTCGTGTCAAATGTCCCGCTGGACCGTGTCCCAGCTACCATTACCCTGTGGCGCCATACCTTGCCGTCTTTTATTGGTGCTGCCATTTTTGCCAAACCATTTGCCAATTTTTGGCAAATGGTAGCAGGATTTAACCGTTTTATACCGGAGTACACCGAAAACGCGGACGTAAAAAAACCCAGCCTCCCCCTATGAAAACGGGTTAATCTGGGTTTTTCCGTACTACCTCTTACGAATACTTGGTGCCGTTGGCCGGAATCGAACTGGCGACCTTCACATTACGAATGTGCTGCTCTACCAACTGAGCTACAACGGCGAAGACCCACATTCTACAAACAATGCACAAAATTTGCTAGTGTCAACTCGATCTTTTTTCATTTTTTTTAGCGACCCGGCTGCGGACCGCCAAAAATCATGGAAAAGTGCGGGGTTTACTCCGCGTGGTAAGCCGTCACGCGGGCCACTTCGTCCTTCGAGCCGAGGAAGACGGGCACGCGCTGGTGCAGTTTGTGCGGGGCGATGTCCATGATGCGCTGCTGGCCGTCGGTGGCGGCGCCGCCGGCTTGCTCCACGATGAAGGCCATCGGGTTCGCTTCGTACATCAGGCGCAGCTTGCCCGGCATGGAGGTGTCGCGCAGGTCGGCCGGATACATGAAGATGCCGCCGCGGTTCAGGATGCGGTGCACGTCGGCCACCATCGAGGCGATCCAGCGCATGTTGAAATTGGTGCCGCGCGGGCCCGTGTCGCCGGCCAGCAGTTCATCAACATAGCGCTTCACGGGCGGATGCCAGTGGCGCGCGTTCGACATGTTGATGGCAAATTCCTTGGTGGTGGCAGGAATCTGCATATTGCTTTGCGTGAGCACCCACGAACCCATCTCGCGGTCCAGGGTAAAGCAGTTCACGCCATTGCCGAAGGTCAGTACCAGCATGGTTTGCGGGCCGTACACGGCGTAGCCGGCCGCCACTTGCTTGCTGCCGGCCTGCATGAAGTCCTGCTCCGTCGGCTGGCCCATGCCCTCCGGCGCCTTCAGCACCGAGAAGATGGTGCCGATCGAGACGTTGACGTCGATGTTCGACGAGCCGTCCAGCGGGTCGAACAGCAGCATGTATTCGCCCTTCGGATAACGGTTCGGGATCGGATGGATCGATTCCATCTCTTCCGACGCCATGGCCGCCAGGTGGCCGCCCCATTCATTCGCTTCGAGCAGGATCTCGTTGGAGATGATGTCGAGCTTTTTCTGGACTTCGCCCTGCACGTTTTCCGTGTCGGCCGTGCCCAGCACCTCGCCCAGCGCGCCCTTGCCGACGGCGTGGCTGATGGTCTTGCAGGCGCGCGCGACGACTTCGATCAGCAGGCGCAGCTCGGCCGGAATGCTGTTGTTCGAGCGCTGCTCTTCAACCAGGTATTGCGTAAGACTGATGCGTTTCATGAATTCCCTTTTGTTTTGGTGATTATTTTTTCTGGCCCGACCCAACAGCACAAAGCTGGGGTCGGGCCCGGCGGGTCTGACCCCGGGATTAGTTGGCCAGCGCCTTGCTGACCACTTCCATCACGTCGTTCGACAGGCTGGCCTGGCCGGCGACCTGTTCCAGCGCGCCGCGCATATGGCCTTGCAGCCCGGGCACGTAACGGCGCCAGCGGTCCATCGAACGGGCCAGGCGCGCAGCCACTTGCGGATTCAGGGCGTCGAGGGCGATGACTTGCTCGGCCCAGAAGGCGTAGCCGCTGCCGTCCGCCGCGTGGAACTGCGATGGATTGCCATTCGTGAAGTTGAAGATCAGGCTGCGCGCGCGGTTCGGATTTTTCAGGGTGAAGGCCGGATGCGTCATCAGCTGGCGCACGGCCTGCACGTCCGTCGATGGCGCCGCGGCCTGCATGGCGAACCACTTGTCGACCACCAGCGCTTCGTTCTCGAAGTCGGCATAGAAGCTGGCCAGCGCCGCCTGCGCGTGTGCCGTGGAACCGGAATGGATCAGCGCGCCCAGGGCGGCCGCGCGGTCCGTCATGTTGCCGGCGCTGTCGAACTGCTGCTGCGCCAGGGCCAGCTCCTGCTCGCCCGGAGCGATCAGCAAGTAGGACAGGGCCAGGTTTTTCAGCGCCCGCTTGCCGGCGGAGAGGGCGTCCGGGCTGTATTCGCCCGGCGTCTGATTGGCGTGGTATTGCGCCAGCAATTCGGGCTTCAGGGCTGCGGCGATGGTGCGACGCATGAACTGGCGCGCCGCGTGGATCGCCTGCGGATCGACTTGCGCCATGCGCTCGGCGATGATGGTTTCCGACGGCAGAATCAAGGCCAGCTCGCGGAAGGCCGCGTCCAGGCTGTCGTCGACCAGCAAGGCGCGCTGCGCTTCGATGAAGGTGTCGTCCAGCCCCAGGGTTGCGCCGGCGGCGACCGCGCCCGTCAGGTTCAGCAAGCGATCCATGGCCAGGCGCTGGCCCGCTTCCCAGCGGTTCACGGGGTCGCTGTCATGGCGAAACAGGTGCAGCAACTGGTCGTCGCTGTAGTCGTATTCCAGCACCACGGGCGCGGAGAAATCGCGCAGCAGCGACGGCACGGGCGCTTGCGTCACGTTCGTGAAGCGGAAGGTCTGCGACGCCTGCGTCAATTCCAGCACGACGCTGGTGGCGCCATTGGAGGCCACGCCATCGACGTGCAGCGGCAGGTCGCGGCCATCGGCGCCCAGCAAGCCGACGGTGACGGGAATGTGGAAAGGCAGTTTCTTCGGCTGGCCCGGCGTGGGGGGACAGCTTTGCGCCAGGGTCAGCTCGAAGGTCTGGCTGGCGGCGTCGTAGTGCGTGGATGCTGTGACGACGGGCGTGCCGGCCTGGCTGTACCAGCGCTCGAACTGGGTAAAGTCGCGGCTATTCGCGTCCGCCATGGCGGCGCGGAAGTCATCGCACTGCACCGCCTGGCCATCGTGGCGCTCGAAGTACAGGTCCATGCCCTTGCGGAAACCGTCGCGGCCCACGAGGGTCTGGTACATGCGCACCACTTCGGCGCCCTTTTCGTAGATCGTGACGGTATAAAAGTTATTGATCTCGACGAAGGAGTCGGGACGCACGGGATGGGCCATCGGCCCTGCGTCCTCGGGGAACTGCGCCTGGCGCAGGGTGCGCACCTGGTCGATGCGCGTGACGGCGCGGCCCGTGTCCGTGCCGATCATGTCGGCCGAAAATTCCTGGTCGCGGAATACCGTCAGGCCTTCCTTCAAGGACAGCTGGAACCAGTCGCGGCACGTCACGCGGTTGCCGGTCCAGTTGTGGAAGTATTCGTGGCCCACCACCGCTTCGATGCCCGCGTAATCGATGTCGGTCGCCACGCGCGGATTGGCCAGCACGTACTTGGTGTTGAAGATGTTCAGGCCCTTGTTTTCCATGGCGCCCATGTTGAAGTCGCCCACGGCGACGATCATGAAGCGGTCCAGGTCCAGCTCCAGGCCGAAGCGCTCCTCGTCCCAGCGGATCGAGTTTTTCAGCGACTGCATGGCGTAGTCGGTCTTGTCGAGGTTGCCGTCCTCCACCCACACCTGCAGCAGCACTTCGCGGCCCGATTTCAGGGTATAGCGCTCCTCCTGGCACACGAGGCGCGCCGCCACCAGGGCGAACAGGTAGGATGGCTTCTTGAACGGGTCTTCCCACTTGGCGTAATGGCGGCCGTCGCCGAGGTCGCCCTCTTCGATCAGGTTGCCGTTCGACAGCAGCACGGGATACTTGTCCTTGTCGGCGCGCAGCATGACCGTGTACTTGGCCATCACGTCCGGGCGATCGGGGAAGAAGGTGATGCGGCGGAAGCCCTCCGCCTCGCACTGCGTGAAGAAGTTATGGTTCGACACATACAGGCCGGAGAGAGAGGTATTGTCCTGCGGCGCCAGCACGGTCTCGATATCGAGCGTCACATCGTCGGGGGCCTTGGGAATCGTCAGCATGCTGGCCGTCAGCTTGTATTGCGATGGTTTCAGCACCTTGCCATTCAGGCGCACCATCACCAGCTCGATATGTTCGCCATGCAGTTCGATGCTGCGGCTGGAGCTGGCGGGATTCTGGCGCAGGCGGATCCGGCTCGCCACCACTGTGCGGGCGGGATCGAGATCGAAACCAAGTTCGACGCTGTCAACCAGGAAACTGGGCGGCGTGTAATCTTTGCGGTAAATCGTCTGAGGGCTGTCTGTGCGCATAGGGATTTGGGTGGGAGCGGAGGCAAAAGCCTATTTTACCAACACCGGCCCCTGATAGTCGCGATTCCCGCGCCAATTGCCGCGATTCGGATCAGGAATGTTGGATTCCCTTACACGCCGACATGCTAGGTAACATTCTGTAATAATGAATGGAAACAAATAGAACTATTCTTATAATACTAAGCGATGAATTGCGTCTACCAACAATGAATTGCAGCTAATCTAAGGAGATCATGCAATGAAACGATATCTCACCATTATGATGGCCGCATTGACCGTGTTGCTGACCGGATGCGCCACCACCATACGCAGCGATGTGACGGCATTCCATGAATGGCCCGCGCAATTGCAGGACAAATCGTATGTTTTTGAAGCCCCGGCACCTGAAACCGACACGCTGGAGTACCGCAACTATCAAAACCTGGTGCGTGCGGAACTGGCCAAACATGGTTTTGGCGAAGCTTCCGGCCCCGCGGCAGCCAATTTGCGCGTGGCGATGAATTTTTCCACGGTCGATTATCCTGAGCGCGTGCTGCAGGCAACCGACCCGTTCTGGTACGGCCCCGGCTACTGGCCCGGCCGCTATGGCTACCGCTACGGCGCATGGCCAGGCTATGGCCGCTTCGGCTATAACCCCTACTGGTACGGCCCCATGGAAGTGGAAGAAAGCGTGCGCCATAAATACGAGCGCGAACTGCGCGTGACGATCAATGACCGCACCGGCAAGAAACTGTACGACGTGACCGTGCAATCGACCAGCAACAAGCGTGCCACGTCGCAAGTGATGCCCGCCATGGTCGCCAGCGCCTTTGCCGACTTCCCCGGCCAGAGCGGCGTGCCCCGGAAAGTCGAAGTCAAAATCGAGTAATGACGTTGCAATATAAAAAAACCGGCTGGTGCAGCGATGTGCCAGCCGGTTTTTTTCATTCAAGAATAATACGCTTCAGCGGCAAAGGTCAGCGCGCCGATCAGCGCTACGGCCAGCAGCAGCACGATCAGCAGGCGGCCGAACTTCGGCGTGCCGTCATGTGGGCCGCTCATGGCACGATGATGGTCGAACCGGTGGTCCTGCGTCCTTCCAGGTCTGCATGGGCCTGGGCGACGTTGGCCAGGCTGTAGCGCTGGTTGATCTCGATTTTGACTTCGCCGCTGCTGACGACGCCGAACAGCGAAGTGGCCATCTCTTCCAGGTTGGCGCGGTTCGAGGCATAGCTGAACAGGGCCGGACGCGTGAGGAACAGCGAACCGCGCGAAGCCAGCTCGCTGAGCGTGAACGCCGGCACGGGGCCGGAAGCGTTGCCGAAGCTGACCATCATGCCCAGCGGCGCCAGGCAGTCGAGCGAACCGATGAAGGTATCCTTGCCGATGGAATCGTAGACGACGGAGACGCCCTTGCCGCCCGTGATCTCGCGCACGCGCTCGACGAAGTTTTCCGTGTTGTAGTTGATGACGTGGGCAGCGCCGTGCGCCTTGGCCAGCGCCGCCTTTTCATCGGAACCGGCCGTGCCGATCAGGTTCACGCCCAGCACTTTCGCCCACTGGCAGGCGATCAGGCCCACGCCGCCTGCGGCCGCGTGGAACAGCACCGTATCGCCCGCCTTCAGGGCCACCGTGCGGTGGAACAGGTATTGCACCGTCAATCCCTGCAGCATCATGGCGGCGGCCGTGTCGAAACCGATGCGCTCGGGCAGCACCAGCAGCAGGGCCGCCGGCAGGTTGCGCTGCTGCGCGTATGCGCCGTTGATGCGCGCCGCGTAGGCCACGCGGTCGCCCACCTTCACTTCCGTGACGCCCTCGCCCACCGCCTCGACGATGCCCGCGCCCTCCACGCCCAGGCCATTGGGCAGCGGCTGCGGGTACAGGCCCGTGCGGAAATACACGTCGATGAAATTGAGGCCAATGGCCTCATGTTTCACGCGCGCTTCGCCGGGGCCGGGCGGCGGCAGTTCCACATCCACATATTCCATCACGTCCGGGCCGCCCACGCGCTGTACGCGGATGGCTTTGGTGGTAATCGTTGCGCTCACAATATGCTCCTTGAAGAAGAATCGGAAAAAACGTCAGGCGGCGGCTTGGGCGCGCGCCTGCAGCTGCGACAGCACCAGGTGCGCCGACGACAGATTCGTCGCGCACGCCACGTTGTGCACGTCGCAGGCGCGCACCAGGGCGTTGATATCCGGCTCGTGCGGCTGCGGCGTCATCGGGTCGCGCAGGAAGATCACGCAATCGATCAAGCCTTCCACCAGCAGGGAGCCGATCTGCAAGTCGCCGCCGAACGGGCCGGAATGCTTGCGCTCGACCGCCAGGCCCAGCTCGTTGATCAGGCGCCCGCCCGTGGTGCCCGTGGCCGACAGTTCGCAGCCCTTGAGAAAGTCCAGGTATTCGCCCGCCAGGGTAATCATGTCATCTTTTTTCTTGTCGTGGGCAATGAGGGCGATGCGTGTTTTCATGGTGGGAACTTTTCAGTGGGTGGGTGGAATTATTTCTTTTTCGACAGCAAGTAAATACCGGCCAAGACCAGGCTGGTGCCGGCCAGTTGCCAGTTGGTGATCGGTTCATCGAGGATCATGGCGCCCAGGAACAGGGTCGATACGGGGCCGATCATGCCCGCCTGCGACGCGACGGGCGCGCCGATGCGCTCGACGGCGATCATCGTCATAAAGACCGGCATCACCGTGCAAAAGATGCCATTGAGCAATGACAAGCCATACACGGGCATGGGCTGGATCAGCAATTCGACGGGGCGCAAAATAAAAAACTGGGCGATGCAGGCAAAGCTGGCCACGCACATCGCGTAGCTGACCAGGCGCATGGAGCCGATGCGCTTCACCAGTTCACCCGAGCCCAGCAGGTACACGGCATAGGAACAGGCCGAGCCCAGCACCAGGGTCGAGCCCAGCGCCACATTGCTGGCACCGCCCTGCAAGTCATGCACGAACACCAGCACGATGCCGCAATACGAGGTGAACAGGGCCAGCCATTGCAGGCGGCTGATGCGCTGCTTGAAATATACCGTGGTAATCAGGAGCACGAAAGTGGGCGTGAGGAACAGGATCAGCCGCTCCAGGCCCACGGAAATGTATTGCAGTCCGAGAAAGTCCAGATAGCTGGACAGGTAGTAGCCGACGAGACCCAGGCCCACCAGACGCCAGCGGTCGCTGTTTGATAACGGCGGCTCCGTGCGCATCTGCCAGTACGCGATGACGGCGAACACGGGCAGCGAAAAGATCATCCGAAAGGCGATCAGGGTGACGGCATCGATCTGGTAGCGGTACAGCAGCTTGGCGACGATGGCCTTGGTGGAAAACAGCACCGCCCCGCCCACGGCGATGGCCAGGCCACCGAGGTAGACGGAACGGGGAATCGAAGGAGGCGTTGCTTGCGGGGAACTGGAGCTCATGCCCAGATTGTAATGGATAAGCACAAGTTTGCCGGGCCGGCCCTTCCAGGCCGGCCGCCAGCCCCGACTCCAGCGACAGGTCAGGAAATACTCACTCCCACCGTACCGGCCGCCACCGTGGCCGTCGTCACGCGTGCGATCACGTTCGCCGGCGCCGCCGTGCCGACCAGCTTGTTCACCTGCTTGAACTGCGCCACCAGCTTGCCCGGCGTCAAAGTGACCACCGTGTAGCCCTGCGCATCCGTGTTCAGATGCTTGATCCACGGATTGTTGCCCAGGCCGGACAATTGCTGCGCCAGGCCCAGCAGGGTCACGCTGAAGTCAGTGCTCGCTTTCAAGCCGGCCTGCACGGCCGTCACCGTCGCATCGAGCTGCGCTTCCGGCACGCCCTTGGCGGCCAGGGCGCCGCGCAGCTGCACGCGCAACTGCTCCAGCAGGCTGTCGACGGTCGGCACGGCCTTGCCCATGGTGTAGTCGAGCAGGTTGATGTCCAGATTGACCGTGCCCAGACCCGTGACGGGGATGGCCAGCGGGTAGCTGACGAGGGTGCCGATGTCGCCCATGGTGCCGGCCGCCGACTTCAGGTAGCTGAAGAAGGAATCCGAGCTGACGCCCGCCGAGACCAGGTCGACCATGACGGGCGTGCCGCCGCCCGCCGCATCGAAATCGTCGTTCACGGTACCGGCGAAGAAGGAGTGGATATCGCCGGTCATCGCCACCACGTTGCCGATGGCATTCGTCTTCAGGTGCGCCATCAGGTTCTTGCGCTCGCTGTTGTAGCCATCCCACTGGTCGCAATTGAGCAGGAAGCGCGTGAAGAACGGCGCCAGCGCCGCCTGCTGGCCGGAAGCGGCGACAAAGCCCGATGCCGCGCCCTTGGCCTGCACGTCGGGCTTGATCCAGCCAAAGGCGATTACCTGCGCGGCGGCCGTGGGTGAGCCGCTGTTGTAGGCGGCCACCGTGATGCCGGCCTGCGCGGCAGAGAGGCCGGCGCCCACGGCCGCCGCACCCTGCGCGCTGGCGTTGGCTGCTGCGCCGGCGATGGCCATGGCGGCGGCCTGCGCCAGGGGCGTCGATGCGCCCGCCGTCGAGGCGGCCACGATGGCGGACGCCAGCGGCACGCTGCCGCCCACCAATGGCAAGGTTGTGGCGATGGCCTTACCCACGTTCGTCATGGCGTTCAGGGCCAGCAAGGTGGCGATGGCATCCGTGCCATTCAGGCCCATGCGCAGCAGCGATACCTCATTGCCCCACAGCTTCCACGTTGACGTGGCCGCCTTCATCTTGCCCTTCCACCAGTCGCGCTGCGTGCTGCCCAGCATGCCGACGGCGGCCAGCGGGTCCGTGCCGGCCTTCGTCGCGGCGGCCATTTTCTGTCCTTCCACGCTGTCGAACAGCGCTTGCGGCACGAGGTAGCGGCTGCCGATGCTGCCCATGGGCTTGCCCGTCGCGGGGTTGATGGTCGATTCGGCAATCGCATGGTCGGCGCGGTACAGGCGCTCGTCCGTCATCACCAGTTGCATCAGTTTGCCGAACTGGAAATCGCGGTAGATCTGGATATTCTGGAAGGTCGTCGCGGCGCTATCGAAGGTGACGTCGGCCGGCATGTATTCGAACCACGCCTGGTTGGCGCTGCGGCGGCGGGCCGGCTGGTGCAGATCGCTGCCGTCGGCCGCCACGATGCCTTCGTAGGTGGACGCATCCTGCCAGGCATCGTCCGTGAATTCGTGGTCGTCCCAGATGGCGATGAAGGCAAAGCGCTCGTGCACGGCCTGCAGGCGCGTATCGGTGCGGTATTTCTTGTACAGGTAGCGGTAATCGGCCACCGTGGTGGCGTATTTCGCGCCGGAGGTGCCGCTCTTGAACGTGCCATCGGGCAGCTTCAGCTGGTCATGGCGGCTCTCCACGGCGCCGCTCTGGAAGGCTTCGCCCACCGTTTCATAGATGTAGTCGCCCAGGTGGACGATGAAGTCGAGCGATTCGTTGGCGGCGATGTGCGACAGCGCGCCCCAGTGGTTGATGCTCCAGTCCTGGCACGTCAGGTAGGCGAACTGCAGCTGGCTCACGTCGGCCGTGGCGGCGGGCGCCGTCTTGAAGCGGCCCACGTTCGAGCGCACGTCGCCGGCAATGAACTGGTAGAAATACACCTGCCCAGGCTGCAGGCCCGTCACCTTGTGGCGCAAGGTATTGTCGAAATCGGCCTTCAGCGGCAGTTTCGCATCGACGACGGGCGTGCCGGCCAGGGCGGTATTGCCGCCCAGCGCGGCCGTATTGTCCGCCGCGCTGACGATGAGGCGCACGGCGACGTCCGACTTGCCGGCCACGGCAGGCGCGACGGCATCAGAGCTGGCGGGCACGACGCGCGTCCACAGCATGACGCTATCCGGGCGCGGATCGCCCGAGGCCACGCTTTGCGGGAATTTCCAGTCGCTGCCCGAGGCCAGCGACACGCCGGGGTCGCTGTAATCGGTACTGCCGCAGGCGGCAAGCCCGGCGGTAGCCACCGAGACGGTGATAAAGCCACCCAATTTCAGAAATTGCCGCCTGTCCATTTGACTTGCCATGATGTCGCGCCCTCAACTATGGTGAAAGCGCGTCACTTTAACAACAGATTATGTCCGCTTGATGACGGGGCCATGCCGCTTGGCAGGGGGCCGATATGCTAAAATGTCGGCCACAATTGAACACCCGTCTAAGGAAGATTCGACATGGCAGGACATAGCAAATGGGCCAACATCAAGCATAAAAAGGCTGCCACGGATGCCAAGCGCGGCAAAATCTGGACTCGCCTGATCAAGGAAATCACGGTCGCGGCCCGTATGGGCGGCGCCGACATCGCGGCCAATCCGCGCCTGCGCCTGGCGGTCGACAAGGCGGCCGACGCCAATATGCCGAAAGACAACGTCCAGCGCGCGATCAACCGCGGCAGCGGCGGCGTCGATGGCGCCAACTACGAAGAAGTGCGCTACGAAGGCTATGGCGTGGGCGGCGCTGCCGTCATCGTCGAATGCATGACGGACAACCGCGTGCGCACGGTGGCCGAGGTACGCAATGCCTTCAACAAGAACGGCGGCAACATGGGCAACGAAGGCTCCGTCGCCTTCATGTTCCAGCACTGCGGCCAGTTGCTGTTCGCGCCCGGCACCGACGAAGACAAGCTGATGGAAGCGGCCCTGGAAGCGGGCGCCGAAGACGTCATCGCCGACGAGGAAGGCGGCTTCGAAGTGCTGACCCCCGTGCACGATTTCGCCGCCATCAAGGAAGCGCTGGAAGCGGCCGGCTTCAAGGCCGAAGTGGCCGAAGTCATCATGAAGCCGGCGACGGAAACCGTGTACACGGGCGACGACGCCATCAAGATGCAAAAGCTGATCGATGCGCTGGAGCTGCTGGACGACGTGCAGGAAGTATTTACGAATGCCCTGATCGAAAACTAGGCACGGGGTAAAAAAGTCCATGGCGGCGTTGCATGGCCTCGCCGTACTAGCCGTACTGTCTTCGGCCATGCGCCTTGCCCTGAACATTTTTACCGCGTGCCAGGCAATATGTTAAACAAGGGCGGCACTGCCGCCCTGCAACCCACACTGAACGAACGGTCCCTATGAAAATTCTGGTAGTCGGCTCTGGCGGCCGCGAACACGCCCTGGCCTGGAAACTGGCCCAGTCCGAACGCATACAGATGGTGTATGTCGCGCCGGGCAATGGCGGCACCGCGCGCGATGCGCGCCTGGTCAATCTCGACATCAGCGACCCGCAATTGCTGGCCGACTTCGTTCAGCAGGAACACATCGGCCTGACCGTCGTCGGCCCGGAAGTGCCGCTGGCAGCGGGCATCGTCAACCTGTTCCGCTCGCGCGGCCTGAAAATCTTCGGCCCCACGAAAGAAGCGGCGCAGCTGGAGTCGTCGAAGGACTTCGCCAAGGCCTTCATGCAGCGCCACGGCATCCCCACGGCCGCCTACCAGACCTTCTCCGACGTCGCCCCCGCGCACGCCTACGTCGATGCCATGGGTGCCCCCATCGTCATCAAGGCCGACGGCCTGGCCGCCGGCAAGGGCGTGGTCGTCGCCATGACCCTGGAAGAAGCGCACCAGGCAGTCGACATGATGCTGGCCGATAACCAGTTCGGCGACGCCGGCGCGCGCATCGTCATCGAGGAATTCCTCGCCGGCGAAGAAGCGAGCTTCATCGTCATGTGCGACGGCAAGAACATCCTGCCGCTGGCCACCAGCCAGGACCACAAGCGCCTGAAGGACCACGACCAGGGCCCGAACACGGGCGGCATGGGCGCGTATTCGCCCGCACCCATCGTCACGCCGGCCATGCATGCGCGCGTCATGCGCGAAATCATCGTACCGACCATCCAGGGCATGGCCAAGGATGGCATCACGTTCACGGGCTTCCTGTACGCAGGCCTGATGATCGACGACAAGGGCACGCCAAAGACGCTGGAATTCAACTGCCGCATGGGCGACCCGGAAACGCAGCCCATCATGGCGCGCCTGAAGACCGACCTGGTCACGGTCATGGAACACGCCGTCAACGGCACGCTCGATGCCGTGGAACTGGAATGGGATCGCCGCACGGCCGTCGGCGTCGTCATGGCCGCCGCCGGCTACCCGGACGATCCCGTCAAGGGCACGCCGATCGGCGACATTCCGGCCGAAACGACTGACTCCGTCACCTTCCACGCCGGCACCCGCATCGAAGGCGAGCGCCTGGTCACCAACGGCGGGCGCGTGCTGTGCGTCGTCGGCCTGGGCGACAGCATCAAGATGGCGCAGAAGCAGGCCTATGAAACCGTGGAAAAAATCCACTTCGACGGCGCGCAATACCGCCGCGACATCGGCTGGCGCGGCCTGAAGCATTAATCTGCAGCATTAATTCAACGCTTTTGACACGTCCGGCCTCCCCGCGCCGGCGGCACTGATGGCATACTGCCGTTTTGCCACCAACGCAGGGAAACCATGGCCTGGAATGAAGGATACGTGTCGGATATCGAGTACACCAACGGCTTTTACAGCGACCTGAGTCCGCATCACCTCAATTTCAGCTGCATCCTCAACGGCGTCGAGCCGGTGCCGCTGGATCAGCCTTACACCTATTTTGAACTGGGCTTCGGCCGTGGCCTGACACTCAATGTGCTGGCCGCCACCAATTCGAATGGGCAGTTCTATGGCAACGATTTCAATCCAGCCCATGTCGCTGGCGCGCGCGCCCTGGCGGCAACGGCCCAGCTGGGCAACCTGACCCTGCTGGAAAACAGCTTTGAAGAACTGGCGCAGGGCTGCGTGGCCGGCCTGCCGCAGTTCGATTTCATCACCCTGCACGGCATCTATACCTGGGTCAGCCCGGAAAACCGCCAGCATATCGTCGATTTCATCGCCCGCTACCTGAAACCGGGCGGCATCGTTTCGCTCAGCTATAACGCCATGCCCGGCTGGAGCGCGGCCTTGCCCCTGCAACGCCTGCTGCTGGAATTTTCCGCCAGCTTCCCCGGCCGCAGCGACTTGCAGATACAGGCCGGAGCAGCCTACGTGCAGCAGTTGCAGAACCTACAGGCCGGCTACATCACTGCCAATCCTGCGCTCGCGCCGCGCCTCAATGCGCTTGCCGACAGCGATCCCCATTACAGCGTGCATGAATACCTGAACCAGGACTGGGAACCGCTGTACCACGCCGACGTGATGCGCGATGTGGCGCGCGCCAAGCTCGATTTCGCCGGCTCGTCCGACCTGCCTTTCGCCTTTCCCGAGCTGTACTTGAACGCGGACCAGCAGGCCACCATCGATCTGCTGCCCGACGCCGCCATGCGCGAGACGATGAAGGACTATTTTCTGAACACCAGCTTCCGCAAGGATGTCCTGGTGCGCGGCGCGCGCCGCATGGGGGCGGTGCGCCAGGCCGAGTGCCTGGCCGGCGTACACCTGGCAATGCTGGTGCCGCGCGCGCAGATGGCCTTCACCTTCCAGACCAAGGCCGGCACAATAACAGGCAACGAGCAGGTCTACGGCGCCGTCTGCGACGCCCTGGCGCTCCGTCCGCATAGCCTGGCGGAGCTGGCAGCACTGGAAAGCCTGCAGGGACAGAGCCTGCAAAGCCTGGCGGAAGTGGCTGCCATGCTGGTCACCGGCAGCCAGGTCGTCATGTATTTCAGGGGCGAGGCGCAGGCCGACAGTGGCGGCATCACGGCGCACCGCCTGAACCAGGCCATCGCCGCGCAACTGCGCTATGGCGACGACTACCGCACCTTGTGCTGCCCACTGACGGGCAGCGGCATCGAAACGGAATTCATCGACCGGCTGCTGTTTTCCCTGCTGACCCAGGACCGCGGACAGCCGGAATTGGCGCACCTGCAGGCGCAGGCCGCCGACGCCATGGCGCGCTGCGGGCGCAGGCTGCTCAAGGACGGTGCCGCATGTGCCGACGATCAGGCGCACCAGCTGCTGCTCGATGGTGCCATTGACGCATTCTTGCGCGACAAGCTCCCCGTGCTGAAACAGCTGCGCATGCTGTGAAGGAGGCCGGCGAGGACTGGCCGCCGGCAGCCCCCGCGGCCAGAGTCAAAACCACAGCGCAAGCGCTGGCCTATCACAAAAACGCGTAACAGGGTACAATCCGTCCTTACTTTTTTATTTCGGCCTCGTCGGCCCACGCGATGTCGTCAACTCCCTCTCCTTCGGCCGTCAAGGCCTATTTGCTCGATTTGCAAAGCCGTATCGTGCAGGCGCTCGAAGCGCAGGACGGCAAGCCGTTCCTCACCGATACCTGGCAGCGTCCCGAAGGCGGCGGCGGCATTTCCCGGCTGATCGAGGAAGGCAACGTATTCGAGCGGGGCGGCGTGAATTTTTCGCACGTCACCGGCGCCGCATTGCCGCCATCGGCAGCGGCCGCGCGCCCTGAACTGGGCGGCAAGGCGTGGGAGGCGATGGGCGTGTCGCTGGTGCTGCATCCGCGTAATCCGTATGCGCCTACGGTGCACATGAATGTGCGCTTTTTCACCACGGTGAATGCCGGTGGCGAACCCGTATGGTGGTTCGGCGGCGGCATGGACCTGACGCCATATTATGGCGACGCGGACGACGTGAAGCACTTCCACCAGGTGTGCCATGACGCGCTGGCGCCGTTTGGCGAAGAGCTGCATCCGAAGTTCAAGCAGTGGTGCGACGATTATTTTTACCTGAAGCACCGGCGCGAAGCGCGCGGAGCCGGCGGCATCTTCTTCGACGACTTCAACGCCCTGGGCTTCGACGACAGTTTTGCCATGATGCGCAGCACCGGCGACGCCTTCATCGACGCCTATGTGCCGATCCTGGCACGCCGCAAGGACACGCCCTACGGCGAACGCGAACGCGATTTCCAGTGCTACCGGCGCGGGCGCTATGTCGAGTTCAACCTGGTATTCGACCGCGGCACCCTGTTCGGCCTGCAGTCGGGCGGACGCACCGAGGCGATCCTGATGTCGATGCCGCCCGTGGTCAAATGGCGCTACGACTGGCACCCGGAAGCGGGCAGCCCCGAAGCGGCGTTGTATACTGACTTCCTCGTGCACCGCGACTGGCTGCAGGCGTGACAGGTAGTACGGCGGGAAGCACAGCGCGCAATGCTCCATGCGTGGCGCTGCTGGGCGGCAGCTACGATCCGGTGCACATGGGGCATGTCGCGCTGGGCACGCTTTTTTCCAGCCTGCTGTGCGCCGACGAACTGCGCGTGATTCCGGCCGGCGCACCATGGCAAAAAGGCAATCTTGGCGCCAGCGGCCCGCAGCGCGCCGACATGGCCAGCCTGGCCTTCGCCGGCCTGCCGCTGCCGGTGGTGATCGACCGCCAGGAAATCGCGCGCAGCGAGCATGGCCAGGCCAGCTACACCATCGATACCTTGCGCCAGGTACGCGCCGAACTGGGGCCGCGCGCGTCCATCGCTTTCCTGATGGGCGCCGACCAGCTGCAGCGGCTCGCCACCTGGCGCGAATGGCAGCAACTATTTGAATACGCGCATATCTGCGTCGCGGCCCGCCCCGGCTTCGCGCTGAATGACACAGCAGTGCCACGAGTGGTCGCCGACGAATTTTCGCGCCGCCTGGGGTCACTGGAAAGCATCCGCAACACGCCGCACGGTCTGACTTATCTGGCACAGGACTTCGCGGTGGATATCTCCGCCACCGAAATACGTGCGGCATTACAACGGGGGGATCGGGCAAACCCGCTTGTTTCCCCGCTAGTGCTAGACTATATTGAACAACATAATTTATACAAAAGCTAAATGGACATCAAAAAACTGCAAACCCTCGTCGTTGACGCCCTTGAAGACGTCAAAGGCCAAGACATCGCTGTCTTCGACACGGTACACCTGACCAGCCTGTTCGACCGCATCGCGATCGTCTCCGGCACCTCGAACCGTCAGACCAAGGCGCTGGCCGCCTCGGTGCGCGACAAGGTGAAGGACGCCGGCGGCGAAATCATCGGCATGGAAGGCGAGGACACCGGTGAGTGGGTGCTGGTCGACCTGGGCGACATGATCGTCCACATCATGCAGGCGCCTATCCGCGCCTACTACCGCCTGGAAGAAATCTGGGGCGACAAGCCGGTCAAGCTGGGTGCCGCCAAGCGCGCGCCGAAAAAAGCCGCCGGCGACGAGCCGAAAAAGGTCAGCGGCCACCTGGCGGCAAGCAAGGCCAACGTGGAAGCGACGCCCGTGATCGAGAAAAAGGCGCCGGCCAAGAAAGCTGCGGCCACCACCGCCGCCAAGAAAGCCCCGGCGAAAAAAGCCACCGCGTCCAAAGCCGTCGGCAAGACCGTGAAAGTCGCGCCAACCAAGACCGAAACGGCCGCCGTCAAAGCCTTGAAAGCCCTGCCGGAGAAAAAAGTACGCGCCCCACGCGCGGCCAAGCCGGCAGCCGATGCGGCACCGGCAAAAACCGTGATCAAGCGTATCAAAAAAGTCGAAGCGTAAGCCTCGATGCAGCTCATCATCGCTGCGGTCGGCCATAAAATGCCGGCCTGGATAGAGACGGGCTTCGCGGAATACGCGAAGCGCATGCCGCCGGAATTGCGCATCGTGCTGAAGGAAATCAAGCCGGTGGAACGTTCCGGCAGCAAGACCGCCGCCACGGCGATGGCGCTGGAACGCGAACGCATCGAAGCCGTCCTGCCCAAGGGCGTGCGCATCATCGCCCTCGACGAACGCGGCAAGGACCTGACCAGCGTCGGCCTGTCGCAGCAGTTGATGGCGTGGCAGCAGGATGGCCGCGACACGGCCTTCCTGATCGGCGGCGCCGACGGCCTCGATCCGCAACTCAAGGCCCGTGCCGAAGGCATGCTGCGCATCTCCAGCATGACCCTGCCGCACGGCGTGGTGCGCGTGATCCTCGCCGAGCAACTGTACCGCGCCTGGTCGATCACGCAAAACCATCCCTATCACCGCGTCTGAACTCCCGCCATGAAACCGGCCGATAACAAGATTTATCTCGCCTCAAAGAGCCCGCGCCGGCGCGAACTGCTGCGCCAGATCGGCATCGATTTCGAATTGCTGCTGCTGCGCAGCGAAGGGCCGCGCGGCGCCGACGTCACCGAGGAAGTCCTCCCTGGCGAGTCGGCGCTCGATTACGTCGCGCGCGTGGCGAATGAAAAAGCCGCCTTCGCCTGGGACCTGGTGCGCCGCCGCCACCTGACCCCGCGGCCCGTGCTGGCGGCCGACACCACCGTCAGCATCGACGGCGTCATCCTCGGCAAGCCGGCCGACCGCGCCGAGGCCGTGGCCATGCTGCAGCAGCTGTCGGGCCGCACGCACCAGGTGCTCACGTCGATCGCCGTGCACTACAAGGATTTCGCCGAACAGCGCACGCAGATCTCGCAGGTGCGCTTCGGCGTGCTCTCGCCCGCCTCCATCGCCGCGTATTGCGCCACGCCGGAACCGTACGACAAGGCCGGCGCCTACGGCATCCAGGGCAGCGCCGCGCTGTTCGTCGAACATATCGAAGGCAGCCATTCCGGCATCATGGGCCTGCCCCTGTACGAAACTGCACAGTTGCTAAGGCTGGCAGGTTTGCCCCTGCCCTGATCCCGGGTATGATGTCATTCGTTGCCTCCACTCCCGCGCCTCCATGAACGAAGACATCCTGATCAATATCACGCCGCAAGAAACGCGCGTCGCCCTCATCCTGCAGGGCGCCGTACAGGAATTGCACATCGAGCGCACGCTCACGCGCGGCCTGGCCGGCAATGTGTATTCCGGCAAAGTGGTGCGGGTGTTGCCGGGCATGCAGTCGGCCTTCATCGACATCGGCCTGGAACGGGCCGCCTTCCTGCACGTGGCCGACATATGGGAAGCGCGCGGCCACGACGGCCAGAACGCCACGCCCGCCCCCATCGAGAAAATCCTGTTTGACGGCCAGGTGCTGACGGTGCAAGTGATCAAGGACCCGATCGGCACCAAGGGCGCGCGCCTGTCGACGCAGATTTCCATCGCCGGGCGCATGCTGGTGTACCTGCCGCAGGACAAGCACATCGGCATCTCGCAGAAAATCGAAAAGGAAGCGGAACGCGAGCAATTGCGCGTGCGCCTGCAAAGCCTGCTGCCGCCCGATGAAAAGGGCGGCTACATCGTGCGCACCATGGCCGAAGACGCATCCGACGCGGACCTGAAGGCCGACGTCGATTACCTGCGCAAGACCTGGAGCACCATCACGCACGGCGCGCGCACGCGTCCCGCCACCAGCCTGCTGCACCAGGACCTGAGCCTGGCCCAGCGCGTGCTGCGCGACTTCGTCGGCGATGAAACGGCCACCATCCAGGTCGACTCGCGCGAAAACTATGTCAAATTGCGCGAATTTGCGGAAATCTACACCCCCAGCGAACTGACGCGCCTGCAGCACTACACGGGCGAGCGCCCCCTGTTCGACCTGTACGGCGTGGAAGAAGAGATCCTGCGCGCCCTGGGCCGCCGCGTGGACCTGAAATCGGGCGGCTACCTGATCGTCGACCAGACGGAAGCGATGACCACCATCGACGTCAACACGGGCGGCTTTGTCGGCGGGCGCAATTTTGCCGACACGATTTTCAAGACCAACCTGGAAGCGGCGCATGCCATCGCGCGCCAGCTGCGCCTGCGCAATTTGGGCGGCATCATCATCCTCGACTTCATCGACATGGACAATGCCGAGCACCGCAACGCCGTGCTGGCCGAGCTGAAACGCACGCTGTCGCGCGACCGCACCAAGGTTTCGGTGAGCAATTTCTCGCCCCTGGGCCTGGTGGAAATGACGCGCAAGCGCACGCGCGAATCGCTGGCGCACATCCTGTGCGAACCGTGCCCCGCCTGCGCCGGCAAGGGCCAGGTCAAGACCTCGCGCACGATCTGCTATGAAATCCTGCGCGAACTGCTGCGCGAAGCCAAGCAGTTCAACCCGCGCGAATTCCGCATCCTCGCCTCGCAGGAAGTCGTGGATTTATTCCTGGAAGAAGAATCGCAGCACCTGGCCATGCTGGGCGACTTCATCGGCAAGAAAATCTCGCTGCAGGTGGAGAACGCCTACCACCAGGAGCAGTACGACGTGATTTTGATGTAGCCATGCCGGGCGATACCGCCTTCTGGCGCGATCCGTTGCTCCCCCACGTGGAGAGCCGGCGCGCCTGCCGCAGCCGCGCGTGTTACAAGCCGCACAGCCATCCCTCGTATTCCATCGGCGCCGTCGACGCGGGCGGCAGCGTTTTTACAGGCAGCCATGGCCGCCAGAGCGCACTCAGTCCCGGCAGCCTGGTGCTGGTGCCGGCCGGCTGCGTACACGCCTGCAATCCCCTGTCCGGCGCGCACTGGAGCTACCAGATGCTGCACCTCGACGCGCATTGGCTGCAAGGCCAGGTGCCGCGGTTGCGCACGGATAACGCCACGGTGCTGCATTCTCCCGCACTGTACGCGCAGTTCTGCAGCATGAATGCGCTGCTGTTCTCGGGCGCCCCCGCGGCGGACAAGCAGGCAGCGCTGCTGGCCTTCCTGCATGCCTGCGCCGGCGCCGGCGAGGCATGCACCCTGCCCTCCGCCGCCGCCCGCATCCCCGCGCAGTTGCAATCGGTGCTGCAGGCGCTGCAGGCGCAGCCGCTGGCGAGCCTGGAACAGCTGTCCCGCCTGGCCGGCATGAGCCGCTTTCAATTGATCAGAACCTTCCGCGCCGCCACCGGCATGACGCCGCATGCGTATCAGCTGAACCTGGGCGTGAACCGCGCGCGCGACGGCTTGCAGGCGGGCAGCGCCCTGGCCGATATCGCCTGCGAGCTGGGCTTTGCCGACCAGAGCCATCTGCAGCGCGTCTTCAAGGCCCATGCGGGCATCACGCCGGGGCGCTATCGCCGCTAGCACGGCTGCAATATTCTTCAATACACGGGGGCGGCGTTCCTCGCATACTCGCGCATCGCCCTTACCGGAGCCGCGCCTCATGCAGGATTTTCTCCTCGTCGCCATCGCCCATTTTCTCGCCCTGCTGTCCCCAGGCCCCGACTTTTTCCTCGTCGCCCGCAGCGCGCTGGCGCAGGGCTGGCGCGGGGCGGTGGGCGCCTGTCTCGGCATCACGCTGGCCAATGGCGTGTTCATCGTGGCGGCGTTCGGCGGCGTGGCCGTGCTGCGCCCGGGCAGCGCCCTGTTTATCGCCGTGCAGCTGGCCGGCTGCGCCTACCTGCTGTACCTGGGCTGGCTGTTTTTACGCCATGCGGGCAAGAGCACGCTGGAAGCGCTACCGGCCACAGGCAAGGCGCATTGGCGCGCCGGCATGGGCATGGGATTTCTCTCGGCGATATTAAATCCGAAGAATGCGCTGTTCTATGTCAGCCTGGCATCGGCCGTCGCCAGCCGGCAGCCGGGCGGCGGCTGGGTGCTGTTCTACGGGGTATGGATGGTATGCGCCGTGCTGGCGTGGGATATGGCGGTGGCGCTGGCGATTGGCAACGCGACGCTGCGGCAGCGCTTTGCGCGCGCCCTGCCGGGGCTGGAACGCCTGTCCGGCATCATGCTGATCTTGCTGGCGGCGGCGCTGCTGGCGAATGTTGCCAGCAGCGCCCGTAAGGCGACCCAATCAGGCAGGCAGCGGGTCCAGGTAGAACACGGCATACACTTTCAAGGGCGACGTCTCGGTCGCTTTTTCCGAGCGCACGACGGAACAATCGTCGGCGGCCAGGCTGCGCCAATTCTGGATGCCGGCCTTGGCAAACATGGCGTGCGCGGGAGCATTGGCGGCCAGGTCCAGCACCAGGCAGGCATTACGCGGACCGGCGCCATAGTTGACGGCGCGGATCTCGATGCCGAAGGTCGTCATCCACGGCTCCCACAGGCCCTTTTCCTTGCCAGCGGCAATACGGTCCAGCATGTCGCCAAACGTCAGGCCTTTCTTGACGGTGCTGCGCAAGGCAGCCAGCGAGGGCGCCAGGCGGGGATCAGGCTGCTTGTTGCCGGCGCGAATCTCGGCGATCGCCTTCAATTCCTTGATGATGGCCGCGTCGCGTTCCGTGTAATCGCGCATGCGCGCATAAAATTCAGCGTCCAGGAAGGGATTGACGGTCAGCTTGGCGACGCCCTCTTCGCGGCGTTTGGGTGTAGGCGTGTTGGTTTTAGTCATGGCGATAGAGGGCAAGAGAAACAATGAGGGGCGCCAGTGTACCACCTTGGCGCGGCCGGGTCCCGGGCGCCGTCAGCTGCGGGGAGGCGCCGTCGATTCGCGCACCACCAGTTCCGGCTTGAGCCGCACATCCAGCACTGCCGTGTCGGGAGAATCGATGGTTTGCAGGATCAGGCGGGCCGCTTCCGTGCCGATGCCATGGTGGCGGATGCGGATGGTGCTCAAGGGCGGACGGATCATGTCCATATACGGCATGTCATTGTGTCCCACGACAGAAATATCTTCAGGGCAACTTAATCCCAGCTCGCGGATGGCATCGTAGCAGCCGATGGCCACCAGGTCGCTGCCGGCCACCACGGCCGTCGTCTGCGGCGACTGGCGCAGCAGTTCCAGCAGGGCCGCCTTGCCGCATTCGCGCGAATAGCCGCTGCTTTCGAAGACGAATGCTTGCGACGGGTCGAGTTCACTGGCCTGGATGGCGGCCAGGAAGCCCAGGCGGCGCACGTGGCCCGTCGACAGGTTTTCCGGCCCCGCGATGTGGGCGATGTGCCGGTGACCCAGCGCCAGCAAGTGTTCGACGGCCAGGCGCATGCCCACCACGTCGTCGCTGACGACGCAGGAAGCGACGCCCGTCTCGTCGCTGCGGTTGACGGTCACGACGGGCACGTTCTGGTCGATGCACATCTTGATGACGGGATCGTCGCGGCGCGCCGTGGCCAGGATCAGGCCGTCCACCTGCTGCCCCAGCAGGCGGTTGATGACAAACAACTGCTCTTCCTCGTCGGCCCCCACGTTGGCGACGATGGCCAGGTAGCCATGCTTGCGCAAGCCTTCCTCGATGCCCAGCAGGATGGGCGGGAAAACGGCGTTGGTAATATCGGGCAAGACCACGCCGATGATGCGCGACTTGCGCGTGACCAGGGTGGAGGCGGCGCGGTTGGGACGGTAGCCGAGCCGGCTGGCCTCGGCCAGCACGCGTGCCGCCACCTCGGCACTGACCATTTGCCGCGTTGCCGGATTCATCACGCGCGAGACGGTGGAAAAATGCACGCCGCTGGCCCGCGCGACGTCGCTTAAGGTGGGGTTCTTGTTTGTCATGGGCTTCCCGGATTGCAATACCGTGATTTTATCGCAAAAAAATCCCTTTTCGTCAAAAACCGAGCAAACGCTTGCATTGAATTTCTCCCACGTTCCAAAGCGGTTTTCATGGAATTGTCACAAATAGAGCCTTGACAGCGTGCAAACGCTTGCATACCATGGCTCGGACTTACCACTCGGGCCTGGTTGCCCCTCCCAGAATTCCTATGTCTACTTCCCACAGCAAGCACGCCGAACCGAACGGCGAAACCTTCAACCTGAAAGAAGCCGCCCTCGCCTATCACGCGCAGCCCCGCGCAGGCAAGATTTCCGTCACGCCCACCAAACCGCTGGGCGACGCCCGCGCCCTGACCCTGGCGTACTCGCCCGGCGTGGCCTTTGCCTGCGAAGCCATCGTGGAAGATCCGCGCACGGCCGGCACCTACACCTCGCGCAGCAACCTGGTGGCCGTGATCACCAATGGCACCGCCGTGCTGGGCCTGGGCGACATCGGCCCGCTGGCCAGCAAACCGGTGATGGAAGGCAAGGCCTGCCTGTTCAAGCAGTTCGCCGACGTCGACGTGTTCGACATCGAACTGGCCGAAAACGACCCCGACCTGTTCATCGACACCGTGGTACGCATGGAGCCGACCTTCGGCGGCATCAACCTGGAAGACATCAAGGCGCCCGACTGCTTCTACATCGAACAGCAATTGCGCAAGCGCATGAACATTCCCGTCTTCCATGACGACCAGCACGGCACGGCCATCATCGTCGCGGCCGGCATCCTGAACGGCCTGGAACTGGTGGGCAAAGACATCGGCAACGTGAAAGTGGCCGTCTCGGGCGCGGGCGCGGCCTCGATCGCCTGCCTGGACCTGCTCGTCTCGCTGGGTCTGAACAAGTCCCTTCTGAAGGTCTGCGACAGCCAGGGCGTGATCTATCCGGGCCGCGACGCCAGCATGGAAGAGAACAAGGCGCGCTACGCGAACGACACGAGCGACCGCGACCTGGCCGACGCCATGGTCGGCGCCGACATCTTCATCGGCGTCTCGAAGGGCGGCGTGGTGAGCGCGCAGATGGTCGAATCGATGGCCGCCAAGCCTTTGATCTTCGCCCTGGCCAATCCGCATCCGGAAATTGCCCCGGAGAAAGTGCACGCCGTGCGCGACGACGCCATCGTCGCCACGGGCCGCTCGGACTACCCGAACCAGATCAACAACGTGCTGTGCTTCCCGTACATCTTCCGCGGCGCGCTCGACGTGGGCGCCACCACCATCAACGAGGAAATGAAGCTGGCCTGCGTGCGCGCCATCGCCGCACTGGCGAAAGAACCATTGCCGGGCCACACCACCAGCGCCCTGACGCCGCTGCAGCTGATTCCGTCGCCATTCGACGAGCGCCTGCGCAGCTGGGTTGCGCCGGCCGTATCGCAAGCGGCGATTGCCACCGGCGTGGCCACGCGCGTGCCGGCCAGCGCCTGAACACGCAGAACGCTTGATTTTCATGCAATGAAACAGCAATAGTTACCATTGCTTACAAAAAAACCATGGCTGAAAACCATGGTTTTTTTTGTTTTGCCCTTGGGAAGGGTCAAGTAGTATCAAAAAACAAACTAATCGCCGGCGTATTTCGCAACGACCTTCGATTACAATGACGCGTACATTATATTGCCACAGTTATCACACTGGTGTTGGCGCGCGTTACCCAAGGATACTCATGCTCGGCCTGACCACTGTTTGCGTTTTTCTTTTCTTCGCCCTGTCATTGGCGGTGACCAGCGGCTATTCGTTGGGTGCCCTGATAATGGTTTTGGCCAGCATGGTACTGATCTGGAAACGCCCCCGACTGAACTTGCAACGTCATGACTATCTGATCATTGCCACCCTGCTCGGATATTTCTGCATCTATACCCTCAACATGCTGTACCACGGCGACCAGACGCGCGAGCTCGACATGCCTTCACGCGCCCTGCTGGCCGTCCCCGTACTGCTGCTGCTGCTGGCCTATCCGCCGCGCCCAGCCGCCTGGTGGGCCGGCATCCCCATCGGTGCCATAGCCGGCGCGGCGCTGGCCGTATGGCAATTCTGCGTTCAGCACATGGAACGTCCGCAGGCAGCCACCAGCAATGCCATTCACTACGGTAACGTCAGCATCTTGCTGGGCATGCTGTCCCTGTGCGGGCTGGGCTGGGCACGCCAGCAACGTCATCGCGGTGCCTGGACGCTGCTGCTGATCGCCGGCAGCGTGGCTGGCCTGATCGGCTCCATCGTCAGCGGCAGCCGCGGCGGCTGGCTGGTCCTGCCCGTCTGCGTCTGTCTCTTCGCCTTTCATTACACCCAAGGGCGCGGCAAGCACTATATTGCCGCCGTGCTGGCGGCCTTTTTGGGGCTTTCTGTCCTCGCCTACGCCTTGCCCGAGTCCCCGGTGCGAGCGCGCGTTGCGTTCGCTGTCGATGATCTGCAGAAATTCCAGCAAAGCGACAACGTTACGACGTCGCTCGGCCAGCGCATTGAAATGTGGCGCACGGCGCTGGAATTGTCGACCGAACACGTTTGGTTCGGCCTGGGCACCAATGGCTATCTGGCGGCAAAACAACTGCTGGCGAACGAAGGCGAGATGGACAAAAACATCCTCAAGCACACCAATGCGCACAACGATTACATCGACGCCCTGGTCAAGCGTGGCCTGACCGGCGTGGCGACGTTGCTGCTGTTGTTTTTCCTGCCACTGAGCCTGTTTGTGAAAGCATTGAATCGCGGCAATGCCGAATCCCGTCCATTTGCCCTCTCCGGCGTGGTGCTATGCACCTGCTATCCGATCTTTGGACTGACGACCAGTTCACTGACCCTGAACATCGGCATCTTCATGCTGGTCTTCCCCATGGTCATGCTGTGGGCACAACTGCGTCATCAAGAACGCCGCAGCTGACACGCCCGGGTCGCGCGACAACGCATTGCCGACTGCGATTGTTTATCAACAATTGAGCGGCCGCACTGTATCATGGTATTGTCACACGGGAAAATACTAAAAAGCGGCAATCACGGACAACAAGGCGATGCGCATGGCGTGCATGCCTGTTGTATTGTCTGGCATTTTCCCGCCGAGTGGCCAGCCACATCGAATGCATACCTGAAACCGTACTGATACATGACGCCTTTGATTCCCCCCGAACTTCTGCAAAAGTCGGACAAGATTCTCTTTATCGCCCACCTGGCACTGGGTGACTTTACTTACTTGCAAAACGGCTTCCGCGCCTTTGCCAGGGCCTACCCGCACATCAAGGTCCACCTGTGGATCGATGAAGTCCGCCGCACCTCCGATGCCACGCAGTGGGAAGGCTTGCGTAACTATTCGCTGTACGACTGGGTCGAGCAATCGGGCCTGTTCGCCAAGGTGTACCGCAAGACCTACAGTCCGGCACTCTACGAAGAGTCACTGCGCGAAGCCAGGGCGGAACACTATCCGGTCGTCGTGTCGCTGGCCCACGTGCGGCCGCAGCAGTATGCGGACCTGGCCCGCGCCATCAGCCCCGACGGGCTGGTGATCGGCACGCGCAAGCCGTTCAGCCCGCTGCGCCCCTGGCATTACCTGGCCTACCGCAAGATCGACGCCGTACTGGCGTCATATGCGGGACAGGATGCGGGCGAGCACCACATCAGCAGCGTCTATGCGGACTGGTTCCACCAATTGACGGGTCTCGACATTCCTGTCGCCGAGCGCTACCCGTTCGTGCACATTCCCGAGCAGGCCTTGCAGCAGGCGCAGGAGCAATTGGCCGCCTGGAACTTTACGCCGCGCCAGGGTCCCCTCGTCCTGTTGAACCCATTCGCCAAGTCGCACAAGCGCGGCTGGCCGCTCGAGCGCATTGCCGAACTGATCGCGCGCATGCAAAAAATGCCGAAGTGGGCAAATGCCTGTTTCCTGATCAATGCCATGCCGCAGGAACTGGCCAAGGTCAATGCCGTGGTGCAGGCCCACAAATTACCGCGCACGCAAGCCTTCAGTGCCGTCGACAACTTTTTCCAGCTGCCGGCCATGTTGGCGCAATGCGACCTGATCATTTCAGTGGAAACATCGATCATGCACCTGGCGAATGCCGTGCATGTGCCCGTGGTGGCGCTGATGCGCAAGAAGAACCCGGAATGGGCCCCCTTCGACAGCGACAACAGCACCGTCATCACGGTGGCGCGGCGCAGCGACTGGGTCAAGGCTATTTCAGTCGAGCAAGTATTGAAGGCGATCGCCTAGCCAGCGCGACACTGCTTACGTGCCGCCCAGCATGCTGATGCGCACCAGGTCGGCCACGTTGTCGACGCCCAGCTTGTCCATCAGCCGGGCCTTGTGCACCTCCACCGTCCGCACGGAAATCCCCAGCGCCGGCGCGATATCCCGGTTGTGCTGGCCCGTCACCACCAGCTGCATCACCTCCCGCTCGCGCGGCGTCAGGGCGCGCAGCAGGGCCTGTCCCTCCACCTGGCGCATCAGCTGGCCGCGGGCATGCGCCTCGCGCGAGAATGCTTCATCGATGGCCGCCAGCAGCTTGTCATGGTCAAACGGCTTTTCCAGGAAATCGCTGGCCTGCGCCTTGAACGCCTGGCGCGCCAGCGCCACGTCGCCGTGGCCCGTGATGATGATGACTGGCAACAGGCAGCCCAGCTCCTGCAGGCGCGCTTGCAGGCTCAAGCCATCCATGCCCGACATGCGGATATCGATCAGCAGGCAGCCGGCCCACTCGCGGCGCCAGCCATGCAGGAAATCCTCGCCACAGGCAAACAGGGCCGTACGATAGCCGCGCACGCCCAGCAGCAAGCCCAGCGCATCGCGCACGGCCGGGTCGTCGTCGACGATAAACACGGTCAGATTACTTGTCACCAGACTCTCCTGTTGCGGCCGCACTGGCGCGCGCCAGGGGCAGGACAAAACGAAAAATGCCATGCTGGCCCACTTCGGCCCACAGCTGGCCGCCATGCGCCTCGACAATGGCACGGCTGAGCACCAGCCCCAGCCCCAGGCCACTGGCCTTGGAAGACACGAAGGGCTCGAACAGGCGCGCCGCCAGGCTATTCGAGATGCCGGGGCCGCTGTCTTCCACGGACAGCCGCAGCCGCCCCCCTTCCAGCTGCTCGGCCGACACCGTGATGCGCCGCTGGCCGCGCGGCTGGCCCAGCACTGCATCCTGGGCATTGGCCAGCAGGTTACGCAACACCAATTCGATCTGCAGGCGGTCGGCGTTGACGGCCAGGGGCGATGGCGGCGCCAGCACCAGTTCGATGCCATGTTCATGGAACAGCGGCGTAAACTGGCGCGCCATGCCGTCGATCAAGACGCCCGCCTCCACCGCCTCGAGCTGCATCGCGCCCGTGCGGAAGAAATCGCGCAGGCGGCGCACCACTTCGGCGGCACGCCCCGATTCGACGATCATATGGCCGATGGCGCTTTGCAGCAAGGCCCCGCTCTCGCCCCGCTCCAGCAGGTATTCGCACGCCTTGCCATAGGTCGACAGGGCCGTCAGCGGCTGGTTCAGCTCATGCGCCAGGGCGGCGGCCATCTCGCCGGCCGCCGCCAGGCGCATCGTATGCTTGAGTTCATCGGCCACCTGGCGCATTTCATCGACGACGATGCCGATAAAAAAGCCTACCAGCGCCAGCACGGCATCGAGCAGCTGCAACTCATAAAACTGGATATTCACCGCATGCGACCATTTCACCAGGGTAATGATGCACAGCTGCAGCACAAATACGGCCACCACGGCGCCATACAAGCCCTGGCGCGACGCGGCCCAGATCACAGGGAGAAACAGGAAGTAGAAATGCTTGTACTCGGAGCGCACGATGGAACCGAACACGCTCCACAGCACGAAGCTGGCCAGGGCCAGATACGCCAGGGTTTCCCAGCGCCAGACGGCCGAGCGCAAGCGCTCGCGCCCCCGCTCGCTAACCAGCACCCAGATCAGCGGCATCGACACGACGATGCCGACCGTGTCGCCTATGCCAAAACGCAACGCTGCCGTGGCCCATTCGCCGGCCGGGATGCGTCCTGTCAGCGACAGCAGCGAAATATAGCCCAGCGCATTGAACATCGTGCCCAGCAGCACGATGGCGACCCAGCTGCTCAGGCGGCGCCGGTTGTCGAAGATGTCGCTGCTGGTGAATCCGCGGCGCAGGGCCGCGCCGATGCCGCCATAGCCCAGCACCAGCCACGCCGAACACAGCAGGGTCAGCGGCAGACCCGCCGGCATGCCGCGCACGAACACTTCGCCGGCCAGCAGGGCAATAAACCAGGGCAAGGCGGCCTTGCGGCCGTGAATCAGCCAGAAGACCAGGCCCAGCGAAGGGTCGGGATTCCACGGGGTGATGTTCAGCCCGTACATCGGATCGATGTACGTGGCCCAGTCGAACAGGAGGTACAGGCCGACGAAGGCGGGATACTGCAGGTAGGAAGAGAGGGATGGTCGCATGTACGGTGTTTTCTGACTGTTCCGCATTATGCATCGCAGGCGCGCGCCACGCCATGACGTATTGCGCTATATGCACACATGATGCTCTTCATGCAACACTCACACCCCTCTGCCGGGGCTAGCCGCCCGGTGCCAGCGGCAGCCGCACTTCCACCAGCAAGCCCACGCCGCCGTTGCCTCGATGCAACTTAATCGAGCCGCCATGCTGGCGTACCACCGAGGCGACGATGGACAGGCCCAGGCCGCTGCCTGGCTGTCCCTGCTGCGGGGCGCGGAAGAAACGGTCGAAGACGCGCTCGTACAGAGCCGGCGCGATCCCCGGCCCCTGATCCGCCACGTGCAGCACCGCCTGGCCCCGTTCCGCATGCAGCGACACCGTCACGCTGCTGCCGCGCGGGCTGTACTTGATGGCGTTTTCCACCAGGTTGTCGATCAGCGAGACGAGGCTCTCGCGCTGGCCCGGCACGCACAGGGACACGCTGGCCTGCAATTCCAGTTCGATATCGCCGCCCTGCGCCAGGCCGGACAGGGCGGCCAGCCGGTCCTGCAGCAAGACGTCCAGTACCTGCGGCTGGCGCTCGCCCGCCTCCGCCTGCACCTCGTTGCGCGTCAGTTGCAGCAACTGCCCCACCAGGCGCGCGGCGCGATTGCCACTGTTCAAGATTCCATCCAGCAACTCCTGCTGGCGCGGATCGTGCGTCTGGCCCTGCAAGGCTTCGACATTTACGCGCATGGCCGCCAGCGGCGTGCGCAATTCATGCGTGGCATCGGCGATGAAGCTGCGTTCGCGCGCCGCGCTGGCATCGACGCGCTGCAGCAGCGCATTGATGTTGTCGACCAGCGCCGCCAGCTCGCCGTGCGGCGGCTTGAACGCCAGCGGGCGCAGGTCCTGCGGTCCCCGCGACGCCACTTCCTGCGCCACCTTGCGCCACGGCCGCATGGCCAGGCGGATCGACAGCCAGGCGGGCAACAGCAGGAATGGCAGGCTGATCAGCAGTGGCAGCAGGTAATAGCCGCGTGAGTTGATCGTAATAAAGAATTGCCAGGCCCCGCCCACTTCCAGCACCGTCACGCGCGTGCTTCCTTCGGCCAGGCTGCGGCTGCGCCAGGCCTGGCCCTTGATATAGATCACTTCCATCTGCTCGGGACCGGCGCTGCGGATGCCGCTGGGCGCATCGGGCGACTTGTAGACCAGCTTGCCCTCGCGCCAGACCAGGATGCGCGGCGCCAGTTCCGGCACCTGTCCCGTTTCGAATTCCTCGCGCAGGGCTTCATCGATGGCGCGCAGGCTTTGCTCCTGGCGCTGCGGCTGCTCAGCCAGGTTGTCCGTCACGCTGATAATGGCGTGCAGGACGCCGCGGCTCACGGTGCTCGCTTCGCCCGTGCCCTCGAACAGCACATACGCCACGGCCAGGCTCCACAATATGCTCAGCATCAGCATCTGCGCCATCATCAGGCGGCGCACCAGCGTGGGCCGGCGCAGCATGGCCCAGAAACGCCCCATCATGCGCCAGGTCCCGGCTGGGCTGACGCCTCGCCCTGCTGGTCGATCACGTAGCCGACGCCGCGCACGGTGCGGATATAGCCTTCGCCTATCTTGCGGCGCAAATTACCCATGTGCACGTCCAAGGTATTGCTGGCATTGGCCAGGCCGCCAGGCAGGATATGCTCTTCCAGCACGCGACGCGTGATGACCCGGTTGGCGCGCATCAGCAGGGTTTTCAGCAAGGCATATTCGCTGGCCGTCAGTTCCACGGGACGGCCGTGCACGCTGACCCGGCGCGTGGGCACCTGCAGCAGCAGGCCGCGCAGCTCGATGGTGTCGCCATCGAAGCCGTAGCTGCGGCGCGCCAGGGCACGCACGCGCGAGAGCAGCTCGGCCAGCACGAACGGCTTCACCAGATAGTCATCGGCGCCGCCATCGAGGCCCCGCAGGCGCTGTTCCAGCGTATCGCGGGCGCTGAGGATGAGCACGGGCAGGCGCGCCGCGCGCAAGCGGGCCAGCAAGTCGAGGCCGTCGCCATCGGGCAGGCCCAGGTCCAGCAGCACCAGTTCACAACTGTCGTGCTCGATGCTGCGCGCCGCATCTTCCAGGCTGCGTACCCAGACCACCTGCATGCCCTGGTCGCGCAGGGCGATGCGCACGCCATTGCCCAGGTCCATATCGTCTTCTATCAGCAGTATTTTCATGCACACTATTAAACCACCGCAAGCTGAAGAATGGGTAAAGACGGCTTCTTCATGCAATCTTAATAAAAGGCTCATTTTTCCTTCATGGCACAGGCCGATACTGTCGGCAGTCAATCGAGCCACTCCGGACTCGGTTCTCCACCTGACGGAAAAGCCATGCACACACCCACAACCCTGCTGACCTCGCTGGCCCTCGCCTGCGGCCTGACTCTCAACCCGCTGGCCGCCGCAGCCGCCGACCCCGCCTCGGGCAATGTCTTCACCATCGGCGGCGGCGTCGCCGCCATTTCCAGCTATTCCGGCTCCGACAAGCTGTCCGCCTCGCCGCTGATCATTGCCGACTATGCCATGGCCAACGGCCTGTTCATCAGCACCTCGCGCGGCATCGGCTACGGCGGCCAGGCCGGCCCCTTCAGCTACAGCGCGGCCCTGGGCTACCGCGGCAACCGCGAAGACCACAAGCGCAAGGGCATCAATGGCTGGGGCGGCAGCGATTTCCTGAAGGGCATGGGCGAAGTCAAGGGCAATGCCAGCGCCCTGCTGAGCGCCGGCTATGCCCCACTGCCCGGCCTGTCGCTGAGCGTCACCAGCGACATTCCCCTGTCGAACCGCGAAAATGGCGCGAACGTGCATTTCGGCGCCAGCGGCCAGATCTACGGCCGGGCTGATGCGCGGGGCATGCAGCAGGACAGCGTGTCCATCGGCGGCCAACTGGGCTGGGGCGAGCGCAAATACGTGCAGACCATGTATGGCGTGACGGCGCAGCAGGCGGCAAATACCTCGTTCAAGCAATACACGCCGAAGGGCGGCTTCTACGAAGCCCAGGCCACCGTGAGCTGGGAACACCGCATCGACGCCAGCTGGGCCGTCAACACCCTCGTCGGCGTCGAACGCCGCATGGGCGACGCGGCCAAGAGCCCCATCGTGCAGCGCAAGACGGCCCCGATCGGTGCGGTGTACGTCACTTACCGCTATTAAAGACAGGCCGGCATAAGGGAAACCCGTACGCTGTTTCGCGAATTTACACGGACAAGCGGCGTAGATAAGATGGCACGGTTTTCCCTCCCATGACCAGCACGCCCATGCATGCATCGCGCCCTGCCCCGCAACGCCACCGCGCCCCAGACAGCGCCGCGGTCGCCTGCAGCCAGGATACCTTGCTGCTATTGCTGCCCGTCAAGCACGCCAGCGACATCATCTACGGTGCCCGCTACGCCAAACGCTTGCAGGAATGGGGCATCAAGGTGGGCGTTCGCCTGCTGCACGTGACGCCCGCACCGCTCCAGCCCGCGGACGGCGTGCCGCAGCAGAGCGCTGGCGACGGCGATACGCTGGACCCGGCAACGCAGCAGATGATGCACGAGGCAGGTCTGTACCTGAGCCGTTCGCATATTGCCTTCAGCACCCACATTTTCGCTGGCGAACTGCTCTTCACGATACTCGACACGGCTGAATTGCTGGGTTGCCATGAAATCGTCCTGCCTGCCCTCAAGCACAGCCCGTGGCAGCGCCGCTTTTCCGGCACCCTGGCGCGCAAGCTGGCGCGCGCCACGCGCTGCGCCACCGTGTTGCTGGCCGACACGGACGGCATGAGCGGGCCGCCTCCAGCCTGAGCCATTACCGCCTGCATCCGATGCCGGCCCTCCCCTCATCCTCACTCACCTTGGAAAGTGCCTGATGACACAAGCAATTACCCTGCATGCTGGCCTCACCAACATGTCCCCCGGCTTCTCCCGCGTGCGTGAGCTGCTCAAGCTGCAGCTGCGGGCCCGCCTGCAGCAGCGGCAGACGCGCATCTGGCTGCAACTGCTCAATTCCCATCCCGTTTTTGCGGATCTGCTGCAAGCGTATCCCCGCCTGATGCACAAAATCTACCGCCATTACCTGAGCAAAAACCTGTCTTGCCAACAGCGCGTCACCTTGCTGGTCGAACACTATCATTTCATCCTGCAGCAAGGCTGGGGCAAGCTGATGGCCCAGGCGGCCCATGCGCCAGTACGGCTGGGGACGGTAGCGGGAAAATCGGGCGCGCCCTACCATCTGCAGCTGTGCTCGCTGCAACCGATGGACCGCGAAGGCGAGATGGTCCTGCAACTGGCGCACGGCAATGACGTGATCTATTCCGTGGCCTTCACCTTCTTCGGTTCCCGCGCCCGCGCCAGCATGGGCGTGGGCATCGGCTGCCTCCAGGGTCCGCGGGGCGCGGAAGGCTTGCGCCGCGTGCGCGACGCCACGCGCGACCTGCATGGCATGCGTCCCAAGGCCCTGATGGTGCGCCTCGTGCGCCAGCTGGGGCATGAGCATGGCTGCCGCAACATGATTCTGGTAGGCAACGCCAACCGTACCGTGCACCATTCCGCCAAGAAAGGCCGTTTGTTCGCCGATTACAATACCCTTTGGCAAGAACTGGGTGCGCAGGCACGCCCGGATGGCGATTTTGATTTGCCATGCGAAAACCTGCCCTTGCCCGCCATGGAAGACATTCCCTCGAAAAAACGCTCGGAAGCGCGCAAGCGCCATGAATTGACGCTGGCAATGATCAGCAGCCTGCGTAGCGGCCTCGACGCCCATCGCAACCCGGCCCAGGTCGCCATGGCCAACGCCACGCCAGCCGCCAACGATCTGCGCCAGTCGCCCGATCTCGAGGACGACTACGCTTCCGCCATCGCCTGACGTCCCCCGGCAAGCACACGACGCCCCGCCCCCGCGTCATCGCCAGCCACCACTTCCGCACCGCCCCGTTTCCCCCTGCAGCACACGCCTGAAACCCGCCCGTCCCACAATCCTGTTACGCTAGCGCTATCGGACAGCACGTCCCGTGCGCCGGTTCCCCCAACGCTTACTAGGAGGCATACATGCGTGTAGATATCTACCGCCGGGCCGAGCACGACGGCATTTTTTCCTACCTCGCCGTGCCGGAAGGAAAGCTCATTCCGGAAGAAGTGACCAATACCGACTGGCAACTCGAAGTGCGCGCCAGTGAAGTGGCCGACGATGCCGAAATCTTGCCCGACTACCATATCGAACAGCCGCACCAGCAGATCGCCGCCAAGGGCTATGCGATCACGGGCCTGAAAGACATGTAAACGAAAAAAGCCAAACCAGCATGTCTGCGGTTTGGCTTTGATCCATGCGCGGGCGAAGCCGGTCAGTATTCGACCGCCACCTCCTGCGCGCCCAGCACCTGCTCGAGTGCCGTCTGCAATTCATCCGATGGCGCCACCCTCCACGCGTCGCCAAACTGCAGCACGCAGCTGACGCCCTGCGGACTGACCTTGGCGGCGATCGGCAAGCCATCCTCGGCCCGGTGCGGCATGATGACATCGCTGATGCGTTTCATGTCCAGCGTCGTGGGCAGGGTCAGGCCCAGCTGGCGGCCATACTGCACCCGCGCGGCGATGATGTCGAATGCGCTCTCGGCCGTGATGCGCAGGCCGCCGGAAAAGCGGTCTTCCGACACCTTGCCCACGACGGCGAGGAATTCATCTTCCTTGAAGATTTTCTTGTTGGCCTCGAACAATTCGCCATACACCGTCACTTCCACCGTGCCGCTCTTGTCGTCCAGGGTGACGATGAGGATCTTGCCGCGCTGCGTCATCTGCGTGCGCAAGCCCGTGATGACGCCGGCCATCATGCGCGGCTCGCGCGATGGCGACAGTTCCGACAGTTTCGTGCGGGCAAAACGGCGCGCCTCGGGCGCATACGAATCGAACAAATGGCCGGACAGGTAGAAGCCCAGGGCGATCTTTTCTTCCGTCAAACGCTGCTTGTCCGTCCACACGGGCACCTTGACGTACTCGGGCGGCGCCACCATGTCGCTGTCGTCGCCGCCAAACAGGCTTACCTGGTTGGCCGCCTTGGCCGCCTGGTCGGCGCACTCCATGGCGAAGGCCACGGACGCGAGCAGGATGGCGCGGTCGACCTTCAGGCAGTCGAAGGCGCCGCTGCGGATCAGGGATTCGATGGTGCGGCGGTTGATTTGCTTTTTATCAACACGCTTGCAGAAATCGAACAGGCTCGTGAACGGCCCGCCCGCCTCGCGCGCGGCGATGATGGCTTCGATGGCATTCTGGCCGGACCCCTTCACGGCGCCCAGGCCATAGCGGATCTGCGTGACTTTCTTACCGCTGACGGATGGCGGCGCACCGCTCGGCGTGAAGCGGTAGTCCGATTCGTTGATATCCGGCGGCAACAAGGTCAGCTTGCAGATTTCCAGCGAGTCTTCCACCAGGATCTTGATCTTGTCCGTGTCGTCCATGGCCAGCGACAAGTTGGCGGCCATGAAGGCGGCCGTGTGGTGCGCTTTCAAATAGGCCGTGTGATACGACAGCAAGGCGTAGGCGGCGGCGTGCGATTTGTTGAAACCGTAGCCGGCGAACTTTTCCATCAAGTCGAAGATCTCGTCGGCCTTTTCCGCCGTCAAGCCGTCCTTTGCGGCACCGGCGCGGAAGATCTCGCGGTGCTCCGCCATCTCTTCGGCCTTCTTTTTACCCATGGCGCGGCGCAGCATGTCGGCGCCGCCCAGCGAGTAGCCGCCGACGATCTGCGCCATCTGCATCACCTGCTCCTGGTACACCATGATGCCGTAGGTTTCGGACAGAATCGATTCCGTGCGCGGATCGGGATAATCGAAACGTTCGCCGTGCTTGCGCTTGCAGAAATCGGGAATCAGGTCCATCGGACCCGGACGGTACAGCGCCACGAGCGCGATAATGTCTTCGAAGCGGTCGGGACGCGCGTCTTTCAGCATGCCCTGCATGCCGCGCGACTCCAGCTGGAACACGGCCACGGTCTTGGCCTTGGTCAGCAGGTCGTAGGACGGCTTGTCGTTCAGCGGCAAGGTCGCCAGGTCGAAGTTCGCTTGCGCAGGATCAAGCTGCTTGATGTAGCGCACGGCGCGGTCGAGAATCGTCAGCGTCGTCAAGCCCAGGAAGTCGAACTTCACGAGGCCGACGGCTTCCACGTCATCCTTGTCGTACTGCGACACGACGCCCGAGTCGCCGCCCTGCGTGTACAGCGGGCAGAAATCCGTCAGCTTGCCCGGGGCGATCAGCACGCCCCCCGCGTGCATGCCGATATTGCGCGTGATGCCTTCGACCTGCTGCGCCAGGTCCAGCAGCTGCTTGACCTCTTCCTCGTTTTCCAGGCGTTCCTTGAGCAGCGGCTCTTCTTCGATGGCGTCGGCGATCGACACGGGCTTGCCCGGCTTGAACGGGATCAGCTTGGAAATGCCGTCGCAGAAGTTGTAGCCGAAGTCCATCACGCGGCCCACGTCGCGGATGGCGCCCTTGGCCGCCATGGTACCGAAGGTGGCGATCTGCGAGACGGCCTCCTTGCCGTACAAATCCTTGACGTGCTGGATGACTCTGTCGCGCCCTTCCTGGCAAAAGTCGATATCGAAGTCGGGCATCGAGACGCGTTCGGGATTCAGGAAGCGTTCGAACAGCAGGTTGTATTGCAATGGATCAAGATCCGTAATCAGCAGCGAATACGCCACCAGCGAACCGGCGCCGGAACCGCGGCCCGGGCCGACGGGCACGCCGTTTTCCTTGGCCCACTGGATAAATTCGGCCACGATGAGGAAGTAGCCGGGGAATTTCATGTTGCAAATCGTGTCCGTCTCGAACTTCAGGCGCGACTCGTAGCGCGGGCGCTCCTTTTCGCGGCGCTCGGCATCGGGATACAGCTGTAGTAATCGTTTTTCCAGGCCCGCCTGCGATTCGGCGACGAGGAACTGGTCGATCGTCATGCCGTCCGGCGTGGGGAAGTTCGGCAGTTGCGGCTTGCCCAGGGTCAAGGTCAAGTTGCAGCGCTTGGCGATTTCCACGGAATTGGCCAGCGCGGCCGGCAGGTCGGCGAACAGTTCGGCCATGTCGGCCTGCGACAGGAAGCGCTGGCTGTCATTGAAGCGCTTCACCCGCTTGGCATTGGCCAGCATTTCGCCCTCGGCGATACAGGTGCGGGCTTCGTGGGCAATGAATTCTTCTGGAGAAATAAATTGCACGGGGTGCGTCGCCACCACGGGCAAGCCAAGCTTGGCCGCCAGGGCCACCGCGTGGCGCACCTGCGCTTCCTGGTTGGCCTGGCCGCCGCGCTGGATTTCGATATAGAAATGGCCAGGGAAAATCTCGGCCCAGCGCTGTGCGTTGCGCTCGGCCAGGGCCAGGTTGCCATTTTCGATGGCGATGCCGACATCGCCGAAGTGCGCGCCGGAGAGCACAATCAAGCCATTCGCCGCGCTTTCGCCCGGGTACAGGTCATAGGTATTCGTCGCCAGCGCCTGCAGCCACTCGATGCGCAGTTCGGCGCGGCCCTTGTACTGGTTGGTCAGCCAGGCCGTCGACAGCAGTTCGCACAGCTGCAGGTAGCCCATGCGGTTCTTTGCCAGCAGCAGCAGGCGCGACGGTTTTTCGCGGTTGTCGTCATTCGTGATCCACACGTCGACGCCGACGATGGGCTTGATGCCCTTGCCGCGCGCTTCCTTGTAGAACTTGACCATGCCAAACAGGTTGGACAGGTCGGTGACGGCCAGCGCCACCTGCTTGTCCTTGGCCGCCGCCTTCACCACGTCGTCGATGCGCACCAGGCCGTCGACGATCGAGTACTCCGAGTGCACGCGCAGGTGGACAAATCCCGGCCCTTGCGGGGCCTGCTGCATCGCTTGCGGTGAACCTGCCGGAGCGCCGGCCTCTTGCATTACCATTTCCATCCTGTGTACCGTTTCGTGCAAAATTCAATGGGGTCTATTCTACCGCGTCGCGGCCCCGGACCGGCGACGCGGCCCCCAGTTGCAGGCAAGAAATTCCTGCCGCGCACAGCCCGCCGGCACGGCAAAACGTGGCTTGGCGGGTATCCCGCCTGGCCCGCCGGGCTTATAATATCGGCTGTTCAGTCTAAGCCGATCGCCATCATGCAAGCCAACACCCAAGCAGCACCAGCCGTTTCCGCCGCCGCCAGCCCGCTGGCCGCCACGCCCGCCACCACGTTTGTCAATATTGCAGCGTATAAATTCATTACGCTGGACGACACGGAAGCCATGCGCCCCTTGTATCAGGAGCAATGCCTGGCGCTGGGCCTGAAGGGCACGATTTTGCTGACGCCGGAGGGCATCAACATGTTCCTGTCGGGCACGCGCGAGCATATCGACAGCTTCCTCGCGTGGGTGCGCAGCGACGCGCGCCTGGCCGACCTGGAATGGAAGGAAAGCTTGTCGAACGAGCAATCGCACAAGCGCATGCTGGTGAAACTGAAAAAGGAAATCATCACCATGCGCATGCCGCTGATCAAGCCGGAACTGGGCCGCGCCCCGTCCGTCGACGCGCACACGCTCAAGCGCTGGCTCGATGCCGGCGTCGACGACGCGGGCAAACCCGTGATCATGATGGAAACGCGCAACGCGTTTGAAGTGGACGTGGGGACGTTCAACAACACGCTCGATTACCGTATCGACAAGTTTACGGAATTCCCGGCCGTGGCCGCCGCCCATAAGGACGAACTGGAAGGCAAGACCGTCGTCACCTTCTGCACGGGCGGCATCCGCTGCGAAAAGGCCGCCATCCACATGAAGGAAATCGGCTATGACAGCGTCTACCAGCTCGACGGCGGCATCCTGAAGTATTTCGAGGAAGTGGGCGGCGAGCACTACACGGGCGACTGCTTCGTCTTCGACTACCGCACGGCCCTGAACCCGAAGCTGGAACCGACGGAAACCGTGCAGTGCTTCGTCTGCCGCGCCGTCGTCACGCCGCGCCAGCAACTGGCGCCGGAATATGTGTATGAGGTGTCCTGCCCGCACTGTTTTAAGAAAAATCAAGAATAAACAACATACATACCGTGCGACGGGCCATACCTGTCGCATTAGTTAGCAAATCGAATCTTATTCGCTTATACTGCCAAACCAACCCACAATAACGAGTGCTTAATTTTTCATTTTGAAATAATTAATCGCCAGCAGATTATTATATTCAGGATATAAAAGAGAATGCTACCGCAAGTTATCACCGCAGAAAAAGGTCTGGAAAAGCGCCTTGTTTTTCTGGATTACCTTCGTATTTTCTCTTTCATCAGTGTTTTAATCGGGCATAAATTCTACAGCCAGCTCAGCCAATGGGTCGATAGCCCGACGCTGCATGCCACTCCAAAACTCCTGATGCAACTTGTCCTGCCTGCATTCTGGAATGGCGGAACCGGCGTGGCCGTTTTCTTCATCATCTCGGGGTATATCATAAGTAATGTGTTAATCACGGAATCCACCAGCACATTCCTGTTCAAGAGAATTTTCCGGATCTACCCCCTGTACATCGCGGCACTGCTTTGCCAGCTGGCCGTAGACCATTTTTTATTCCATCAACCCTTTCCAGGGATGCGCGTAGTTCTCGCGCAAATGACATTGCTAGGTGACTTTCTACAAGCGCCCTATGCTCTGTCCGGTGTCGAATGGACCTTGCGGATTGAAATTGCCTTCTATCTCTTCATGGCTGCGCTGAAATCCATTGGCATCCTGAACCAGTACCGCCGGCTGCTGCCATGGGCCATGCTCGCCGCCACTTGGGGGGTGGGCATGATGGAACCGATTCCATCTTTCAATGGTGTATTCCTCGGCTACTTTACAATTTATGCACCGATTTTATTCATTGGCGTGTACGTCACTCTTTTTGAACGAAAAGAGATCAATGTCTTCTGGTTCATCCTGTTTATTGGCACCATCCTGTATCAGTATTTTGAGATGATCGCCTTGTATTGGCCCACTTGGCTCGGTTCGCACTTCATTGGAATCGCCTTCGCCATCTTTACCGCAGCCTGGATAGGCCGTAAACAATTCCAAGCAACACCACTCGTCCTTTTGCTATCGAATTTGACTTTTTCAGTTTATCTATTTCATAACTGGGCATGGAATCCGATCAAAATTCTTTTTGAAAAGCTATCACTCAGCATCCTTCCAGCAGACATCCAGGCTCTCTTTGGACTGTTTATCATCTGCTATATCATGCATAAAACAGTAGAGCGCAAAGGAATTCAGCTTGGAAACAAGCTACTCAAGAACTGGAAAAACCGAATGTCCGTGACACTTCCGGATAGCGCAAAGGAGATGGTGTAACGCATCAACTAGCTTCCCGGCGCAGACACCCCATGAGCCTTTGTTGCGCTCATGGAGGAGCTGGATTAATCAGAGTATGTCCACCGAATCGAAACGCGCAGACCAGGAATTTTCGCTGCGAAACTGCGCAATCTGTGCAGCATTATCCTTATGCATCAGCGCCAAACCAACGATATTGGCCAGATTAGCCAGCCCATCCGCCAAAAATACTCCTGTCGCGTTTTCCCGCGTGGCCATCTCCCCGAATGGCGTCGACAGGACCGGTAAACCAAGCGCCCGGTATTCATAATACTTGATAGGATCGACGGATTCGGTCAGGAGCGTACGCTTGAAAGGAATCAGGCCTATGGAAAATTGTTGCATATGATTGATTGCCTGTTGGTGCGAACAAGCGGGCAACAATTCAATATTCCTGGGTAATCCGCTGGGGATCGCACCAAACACTGGGCCAATCAAACGAACCAGCATTTGCGGATTGGCTAGCGCCAGTGCAGTGACCATTTCCCAATCGAACCATTGGGCGATAGTGCCAACATAACCTAGTACGTATGGCGTGGATGGCACGCGCTGCGCATCGATAGCGGGTAAAACCTCGATAGCGCACGCATTCAAGGCCACCAACACCCGCTCGCCACATTCGCTGAAGCGGTGCGCCAGCAGGGTTGACGATACCGTTATCTGCTTGGCCAGCCGAGCAACCGTGCGTTCACTGGAACCCATTGCCCATCTCGAAAAGCCCCGATAAAAGGCTGGAAAATCGTCCATGGCATCGAACAGGGATGGCAATTGCGGATGGCGCCGCAAGATATCCGCCGCCATCTTGGATGGTTTTCCAATCGCCAGTAAACACCCCGGACGCTGGATAAAACCGTCAATTTCTCGCTGCACCTGCTTCCACAACAATCGATTGATAAGGACTGATCCGGGAAAAGGCTCAATCGGCAGCGCCCTTGGCTGCAATACTGTCAGCCATTCAGGCACCGGCATCATCACCGGCGGGGGCGCGATACCGATAGCGGCCTTGATCCGACGAAAATCGTCTGACGTAGGCAAGCGTGTCGGGTAAGGGTCAACCCAAAGCACCTGGCCCCCCGTTCTGGCGTGAAACCATTCAACAAATTTATGCGGGCGCTGCGCGAAGCTACTCCAGGGTAACGGTGACAGGTAAATCAAACATGTCATGTGAAGTGCTCACGCAGCACGGTCACGATGCGCTCCGCGCCATGCCCATCACCATATGGTGAAATGCCGCGCGCCATGGTCCTGTACGCGAGCTCATCATCAAGCAACAATTGTGTTTCTGCCACGATCCGCTCGTAATTGGGGCCGACCAGTTTCACGACACCTTGCTCCACCGCCTCTGGACGCTCCGTTTCATCGCGCAGGACGAGTACCGGCTTGCCCAGAGCTGGAGCTTCCTCCTGCACGCCACCGGAGTCGCTGATGATCAAATAAGAGCGTTTCATGGCCGCGACAAATGGCGCATAGTCGAGCGGCTCGCACAAATGAATGTTCGCGCATTGGCCCAATACTTCATAAGCCACGTCCTTGACGTTCGGGTTCGGGTGCACGGGGTACAGAAAATTCACCTCCGGATTACGTTCGGCCAGCGTTTGAATGGCCCGGCAAATATCGCGGAAAGGAGCCCCAAAATTCTCGCGGCGATGCGACGTAATCAATACCAGGCGCTTCGCCGGATCCAGGTCGATGCCCAGTTCCAGTTCGCGCTCGGCCGTCATCAGCAGGGCATCGATGACCGTATTGCCGGTGACGATAATGTCGCGGTCGTGCGCGCCTTCGCGCAACAGGTTCTGGCGCGACCCATCGGTAGGTGCAAAATGCCAGCGCGCCAGACGCCCGGCGATAACCCGATTCGCCTCCTCCGGAAATGGGTTTTGCATATCCCAGGTGCGCAAGCCAGCTTCGACGTGGCCGAAAGGAATGCGATGGTAGAAGCAGGCCAGGGCTGCCGTCATGACTGTGGTGGTATCACCTTGCGCCAGCAAGACATCAGGCTTTTCTGCCAGCAATACTTCATCGAGTTCCAGCAGCAGCCGCGCCGTCAGGGTCGTGAGCGCCTGGTTCGGGCGCATGATGTTCAAATCGATATCGGGTGTGATACCGAAAAAGGCCAGCACCTGATCGAGCAAATGCCGATGCTGGGCAGTTGCCAACACGCGCACGTCCGCCCATGGCTGCTGCTTGAGCGCCAAAATCACCGGCGCCATCTTGATGGCTTCGGGGCGTGTGCCGACGGCACAAATAATTTTAATTTTTGACATACTATTCCTATCTATAACGCAATTCCATGGCCTGTGGCTGCATCAACTTGCATGTTGGCGGCCGCGCAAAATCCATCGGCTTAAAAAAAATGTCAACGGAATCATCAATACCAGTACCAACAATGGCGCCAACGCCGGCGGAATGCCCAGTCGTTCAATGAATATACCTAAAAGCAGGGCAGAACTGCCATATTGCACGGCATACACGAGTGGATAGGTCATTAATCCCTTCCAGCTCAATGGCGTCCTGAATACGATCCTTGCATTAAACCAATATGAAAAGACGATACCGGAGGCATAGGCAATCGCGTAGGCAACCTGATAAAAAAATACTTTTTGCAATAAAAAATACAGGCCATAGGTCAGGCCTGTATTCAGCAAGCCTCCGGCCAGGAAGCGCAGCCAATACTGCATCTTGCTGGAGATAACAATCATCCCTCACCCGGTTTCGTGCGTTTCACCTCGGTAATGAAGTCCGCGTAATTTCGGATGTAGTCGCCAGCATCATAATAATCGGATGCAAAGACCAGCAGGATCGCATCCGCCGAATAGCGATACTGGATACCCCAGGTCATCGGCGGCAGATACAGGCCGACATTCGGTTTATCCAGCAGCACCTCCTCCCGCTTGTCACCGTCGTCCGCCACTACCCGGATGCTGCCTTTGACGGCAATCAGAAACTGATGGCAGTTGCGGTGGGCATGTTCGCCGCGCGTCTCCGCCGTCGGCACGTCATAGACCATGAAATAACGGCGTGGCAAGAAGGGGATTTCGCGCTCGAACTCGCCAACTGACAAACTGCCCCGCATGTCCGGTACGGCGCGGAACGTGTGCAGGGTAACGCCACGGATCTGCGTCTGCAGCATATTCGGCTGCATGCCGGTCGTTGGCACTTTTTCCGTGCCGGCGAAATCCGAAGCATCCGCATAGCCGACAATCTTGGCGGGATTGCCGACCACGATCGCATGCGGTGGCACCGAACGCGTGACCACGGCACCCGCACCGACCATGGCGTTTTCACCGATCGTCAATCCTGGCAAAATGGTGGCGTTGGCCCCGATGGACGCGCGCGCGGCGACTGTCGTGCGTAAGAATTTTTCAGGAAACTGCTTGCTGCGCGGGAAACGATCATTGGTAAACGTTACATTCGGTCCGATAAACACATCATCGTGGACTTCCAGACCATCCCACAGCTGTACGCCGCATTTGATGGTGACACGGTCACCCACCTTGACATCATTTTCGATAAAGACTTGGTCACAAATATTGCAATCCTTACCCAGAACGGCCCCGGGCAACACATGCGCAAACGCCCAGACGCGGGTTCCGGCGCCAATATTCGTGCTTTCGCACAAAGCATTCTGGTGTACAAAATAGTCCATTTAGTTTTCTTCCTTCGACTGGAACCGTTCAACCCGCATTGGAATAGCCAGCGGTCGTCCCTTGGTGTTTTCATACGTACGCCAGGCATAGGAACCGACGATACCTAACCCGAACAGGTTAACCGCACCCAGGAAAACGATGGCGGTCATTGTCATCGCATAACCCGGCACCATGATCCACCCCGCCAGGCGGGCCAGGCCGACGACAATACCAAACAATGCGGCCAGCAACGCCGTCATGCCACCGACACGTATCAGCAAGCGGATTGGCAAGTCCGTGAAGGCAAAGACGCTGTCCATCATGTAGTTGACCTTCTTTTTCAAGGTCCACGCAGACTTGCCGTGCTGACGTTCCTGGCGCATATAAGTAATATGCTTGCGCCGGAAGCCCAGCCAAAATAGCTGCGCGATCAACGATGTGTGCTGTTCATCCAATGTCAGCAAAGTATCGCGGAAGGCCTTGTTACAGCCGAACACATCAACACCGCCCTCAGGCACCTCGGCCACGACATAGCGGCGGTACAAGCTCCAGAAGATCTGCGATGGCAGCCGCGTCATCAGCGGATCCATGCGTCCTTCGCGCGAGCCCACGACCACGTCCGCCTCATCGGCTCGCAATAACTTATCCATTTGCAAAACCAGTTCTGGCGGTTCCTGCAAATCCGCTGCCATGACGGCAAAACGTTCTCCCTTGGCCAACTGCAAGCCAGCACGAATGGCGGCAAATGAGCCAAAATTTCGCGAAAGCAATATCAACTGCGACTGGAAACCCCAGCCTGGTAAGGCATCGCGCAACAATTCATAACTGCGGTCAGGACTGCCGTCAATAACGAATACCGCTTCGAAATCCCCTTCCGTAGCCTGGCGTAAGCCATCGACTGCCTGCAGCAAGGATGGAATCGAACCCTCATTCTTATATACGGGAATGACTAGTGAAAGCATGCGCCCCCCTTTTTAGCGCTGGAAGTAGGCACTGACGGCAGCAATCACATGGTCGACTTGCTCATCAGTCATGCCCGGGAAGCAAGGCAGGCTGACCACGGTCTCGCTGGCGGCTTCCGTCACCGGCAAGGTGCCAGCTAAGCGGGCGCCAGGATATGCTGGCTGATGATGGTCGGGGATTGGATAGTGCGCGTCCGTGGCAACACCTTCCGCCTTGAGAAACTCGCGGAAGGCATCCCGCTCGCGCACGCGCATGACATACAGGTGCGCCACATAATCATCGCCGACGGCAGGCAGCGACAGCAGCGGGAATGCCGCGAAGGCCACGTTGTAGCGGCCGGCGATGCTGCGGCGCTGGGAATTCCAGCTATCGAGATGCGGCAGCTTTTCATTCAGGATCGCAGCTTGCATTTCATCGAGACGGCTGTTGCGCCCCCCCGCCATGGCGACCTGGTACTTGGACGACCATCCATATTGACGCAAGGTGCGCAGGCGCGCATTCAATGCGGCATCCTTGCACACGATAGCACCGCCATCCCCCAACGCGCCCAGATTCTTGGTAGGATAAAAACTGAAGCAAGCCGCCTCACCCCAGGCACCAGCCATACGGCCGTTGCGGCGGGCGCCATGCGACTGGGCACAGTCTTCGATCAGGGGCACACCCGCCGCGCGGCACAAGGCTTGCAGGGTATCCATATCCGCCAGCTGGCCATACAAGTGCGTCACGATCACGCATTTCGGTTTTTCTGCCAGGGCGAGCGCCAGCGCATCGGCAGACATGGTCATGCTCGTCTCATCGGCATCGACATACAACGGAACGGCACCAATGGCATGAATCGCCGTGCTGCTGTAGAAGCCCGCATTCGCCACCGCAACAACCACATCTCCACGCTCGACGCCTAGGCCGCGCAAGGCAATCTCAAGTGCATCCGTACCATTCGCGACAGAAATGCAATGCTCAACGCCCACATAGGCGGCAAAGGCCGCTTCAAAATTGCTGACTTCCTGGCCAAGTACATACCAGTGACGTATCAATACCCGCTTGATCGCGGCTTCAAAATCAAGCGTGGCGTTGGCCGCAACGTCGGAAAATAAGTTAATCATTCAAAACTCCTATCAAGTGCTTATCATTGTACGCATCGGTGCCAGCCCCACCTTGGCTGAAAAGCCGTCTTTCAGTTTCATGGCACGCTTTTCTACAAGATGCCAGGACAGAAAACCACAGATCAGTGCGGCGGTACATGCGTAAATACAGTTTTGCATCCCTGTCAGATGCGGAAAATAATGGGCGATCAACTGTTGGCAAGGCCAGCCGTACAAGTACACGCCATAAGAAAGATCTCCCCACCGGTCCAGCCAGGCAAATTGCGCGTAGAAACTGGCAGTACAGAAGAATGTCGTCAACAACAATACATAAGCATAGGGAAAACGGTCCGTTCCCAAGGTAATGCCAGCCAAAAACAGGGCGGTCAGCAAATAGAATGGACTCACCGGCACCGTATCACGATTGATATACAAAAAAGCGCCGATGCAGAACAGAAGGCAGACGTGGCGGCTAGTCGAATTATTGAAAATACCCGGCGTCAGTTCCGGCGCCGACCACAAGGCCACGATGCCGACAAAGAAGACGACATTGAAGACGGCGCGGCGCTGCAAGATCCCTAGTAAATAAATGATCAGCAAGACGACATACAGCCATACCTCGATCAACACGGACCAGATCGAGCCATTGATGGCGTGGTCGGCATTGCCTTCGAAAACGCCAGGGAGAAAGAAGGCACCTCGGAAGGTGCCTGCCAGGCCCAGGAAGTAAGACCATACTTCGCGGTGTTTCAAATAGTCGCCAAGCGGCAGGGTCGTCAGCACGGCACCCATGACGAACGTCGTCAGTATCAGGTTCACCCACAGCGCCGGATAAATACGCAGCACGCGCGCAATCACATACCGGCGTACCCCACCTTTCAGGATGCTGGCAGTAACCAGAAAGCCACTGATCAAAAAGAACAGGTCCACGGCGACGCCGCCACTGAACGCGTAGTTGGTGGTGCGCGTGACCCAGTCCGCTGGCGTGCCAGGTACGATCGATGGCGTATGACCATAGATGACGGTCAGCGCCGCCAACAGGCGAATGAAGGTCAGATTGTTATGCTTGCCGACAAAAAGACTACCCAGTGTTGGTGTCATTTCACCTGCTCCAGGTCTATCGTCAGGCAGGGTACCGGCATTTTGTCACGGTTATCGACTACCACCGTATGCCCCGCCGAGGATTCCGCACCTGACTGCATGCCAGCTTGCAAGGTTGACGCGGGATCGACAAGCAGATACCAGGTGGCGTGCAGATCCATGACATAGGTGAGATAGGAGCCGCCATGCATGTACCACGGGGAAAAGGCATTCGCACCAAGGATGCAAACCTTCCCCTCCTGATTGATGGCGTCTCTTTGGCCCTGCAACAGTTGCAATACGCGCCGGTTCGACGAGCCGACCTCGTCATACCAAGTCGCAATACTGCTGCGCTTGGCATAGTCGACCGCGGACAGGAGCACTACCAGCAGCAGAAAAATCAGCGTACCGGCCGGAACGCGTCGGCCGGCCCCGGCGGAAGACACAGGCAAGGTCAATTCATACGATGCGGCGTAGACGCTGGCCAGCAGCAAGGGCAGCCAGATCAGCTCATAATAGGCGTTGACGTGATTTGGCAAGACCGAATAGGGCAGCATTACGCTGAGCATTGCAACGAGCAGAAAGGCCGTTGCGGGCATCCTCTTGTCCCGCACCGCGATCCACAGGGCGGCCACTGCCGCGCAAACGAATACCAGGGCGATCAGGATGCCGTGCGTATGCATGGCAGGGTGCCCGGCGCCCAGCAAATAGCGCCACATTGTCCGCGCGATACCCCACGGCGTGGCGTCGATAAAATACGGCGAGCTGCTGCCGCTCATGCCCAGGAAACTCGATGCGCCCATGAATTTGGCGCCAGCGATCAGCACGGCGCAAATACCCAGTGCCAGGCCGGTCCAGGCGACGATGCGGACACGCCCGGCGGGGGATCGAATAACAGCGTACACGGCCGAGACGCCATACAGGACAACGAAGTCCTCCTTGGCCAACACGGACAACACCAGCAGCATCAGCGAAAGCGGCAAATAGCCACGACGGGGGGCGCTAATCTCGCGCAACACAGCCCAGGCCGCGGCAACGCCAAAACATCCGGACAACAGATGCGTGCTCATGCCGGTATAACGTGCGTACTCGACAATGACTGGACTGGCAAAGCAGGCGACCGCGAACAAGACCAGCACGAGCCAGTTATGGGCTGGACGTACAACTTCGCACAACAGCTTCCAGTTCAAGAAAACAAACACTACCGCCAGCAGGCGTATGCTCCAGATCAGCCATTCCGGTCCCATCTGGGCCAGGGCCTGGATCAGCAGCGTCGAAAACGGACGTATCCATACCCACGCCCAGGCATTGCCGCCAGAGCCATAATTGGAATAGTCGTCATGGTGCACCGGCACGGAGGACGGCAGTTGATGCGTCGTCGCCCAGTAGGTGGACAGATAAAAAATTACGCCCAGCACCAGCAAAGCAAGCAGCGCGCCGCCGGGGCCAGCCAAGAATCTGCCACCCGGGACCGGTGCCTGGGCAGTTCTCTTCAATTCAGTCTTCATCAAGCCTCGTCCCGTTCATATTTATGCGGAACCCAAGGTCCCCATTTGGCTTCGTAGGTCGCCTTATTGTCTTCAAACAGTTTCTGGCGGTCAGCACTCTTCACCTGGTTGAACGACGCGGACAAGTGGTGGTGAATAAAGACATCTTCGGCACATACCACGCGCAAGCCAAGCTGCTCGACGCGGCGGCAGTAATCATCATCCTCGAAGAAGCCGCGGCCAAACGCTTCGTCCAGATCTCCCACCCGTTCATACACGTTGCGCGAGAACATCACGCAGAAAAACGCAGCCGTCTGCAACGGGAAGGTCTGGCCGATATGCGCACGGGTATAACGCCCGGCCTCGACCAGCATTTTTTCCATCCCGTCATACTCAATATGAATCTTGGCCTGGTTACCAATATTGTTCGTGACGGGGCCGATCAATCCGATGGACGGATCGCGCTGCAAGTGCTTGAACAAGGTACGCACCCAGCCTGGCGTGACGTAGGTATCATTATTCAACAACACCAGATATTCGCCACCGGCAATCGCCAGGCCCTGGTTATTGGCAGCAGCAAAGCCGCGATTATCACTGTTCAAAATCAGCTTGCGGTTCGCGGCACCAGCAGCCCACTCCGTCAAGAAATCGGGAGAGCCGTCAGACGAAGCATTGTCCACGACAATAATTTCTATTGCCGCATACTGGGTTTGTTCTTCCAGGCTGGCCAGACAGGCACGTGTAAACGCGATATTGTTATAGGTAACCACGACCACGCTGACGAAAGGATCGCGGATGCCGGATTCCGCATGGCTGATCAGCGCCTGGGCGCGGTGCGTCCAGGTCTGTTCCCGCGCAAAATCCTGGCGTTGGGTAATGGCTTGCGCATCTTCGCCCTCCAGGAAGACCGCGTCGATGGCGGACAGAAAGCCTTCGGTATCCTGCGCCACGCGTACCAGATCATCGAATTGCTGCATCTCCGGCAAGTCCACGGAAACCACCGGCTTCCCGGCGCTGAGGTATTCATATACCTTGACCGGATTGGTGGCCAGCGTCAGCGGAATCACCTTGAACGGCAGCAGGCAGACATCGAAGGAATGCAAGTACTTGGGCAACTGGGCATAAGCAACCTCGCCCGTCATGACCACGTTCGGCAAGTGCGCAAAGCGCGCCTTCGCCTGGACGGTATCGTCGCCGATCAGCAGGATGCAGCAGTCGGCAAAGCGCGCGGCAATTGCTTCGACCAGATCCAGGTCGAACCATTCGGCAATAGCGCCGTAATAGCCGATGATGCGCCGGCCCTGCGGCTCCACGTACAGCGTATCCGGTTTGCGCGCAAAGTGCGAAAACTCGCCCGCATTGCGCACCAGGGCGCGGTGCGGGGTATGCGTGGAGACGATCTGGTCCAGCCACGCCGAAGTGGTGATGGTCAAGTCCGCATTACGCATCAGGGCTCGCTCCAGCTGCAACACGGCATCAGCCGTGTTGCCAAATCCTTCGTGATGATCCATGCAGTCATACACCACGCGGCTGTTGGGCAATACGGCAGCGATGTCGTACCAGAAAGGGTGCTCCACCAGCGAGACCATGCTGCGCGAGTTAGCCCACTCGAGCACAGCCCCAAGGCCATTGCGCAGTTGCAATACGGTATCGTGTCCGGGCGCCGACGTGTAAATCACCGGCGCGCCTTCGGCGTGCAGGCAGATCTGGAACAGGCGCCCCTCGCTATCGAGCTGTTCCTGCTGAAAGCCAGGCCGGGCATCGTCAATCAAATTTACCGAAACATAAAAGACGCGGCGTCCAGAAAGGGCCAGAGCCTGTGCCAGCTGCTGCGGACGCTGATGGCGGAAGTGCCAGTCGATAACACCCCAGACGATATAATCGGGCGCATCGCCGGTTTGCGCAACGGGACGCACGTCCGGATATGCGAAAGGCACCGTCGCCAGCACCTGCTTGCGAACCGCGACATACGATTTCCCGACGGTTTTCCTGTATGCATTGACCATGCTACGCTTGGCCGCGTCCGGCAACGGCAAACGGTGATAAACCTTGCGCAAGCCACGCAGCATTTTTTGGCGGTCTTCGCTCAGCAAACCGTAGCGCCACATGCGCGCGCTGAACCGTAACGGTGCTGTCAGCCGCCACGAGCGCGTGCTGCGCATGCTGTCGAGTACTTTTTGCGCTGCCTCCTGGGCCGCCTGCTGGGTAACGACGGACTGGCTCAGGTTCTCAATTGCCGTATTTGCCAGCGATGTTTTTTGCTGCAATTGCAGGTTTTCGGCAGCGAGCATGGCCACCTCCTGCTGCAATGCGTTTATGGTGTCATGCGCGGCAGTCAGGCTTCCCTTGAGCATATCGCGATCAAAAACAGATTCCATCATCCGTTGGCGAATCCGGGCAATTTCTGCCCCTTCCTCGCTCAAGCGCTGCGCCAGTTTCCCGGCCACAGCCTGGTGTTCCTCGGCACTGATCCTCTGCAGATGTTGCGTCTGTGCCAAATGATCATCTTGTTCGATACGGCAGTCCAGCAAGCGTAGCTTGAGGTGATCCAGCCAGGCCGGAGCCGCGTACATGAGGATAACCTGCTCGCCCGCCCACAAGGAATCAGGAAGGGTGCGGCAATCGACGACACGCGACCAAGCCAAGCGGAAACCATTCTGCAGCACCAATGGCACATTCTCCGGCAGGAAGGAATAAAAATGCTCCTCAATACGCTGCATTTCACGATAGGGCAGAGCCAGCACGACGGCCTTCCCTGCCCGTTGCGCCAAGATCTGCAAAATCTCGTACGGCGCGTGAAAATGCTCCAGGGTGTTGGAGGAAAATACGATGTCAAATTGCCGCGCCGTCCCCTGCTCGCCCTCCAGCCAGTTTTCATTCAAAAATTGCAGGGTGGGATAACGCTCGCTGGCCTGCTCAATCGCCACCGGGGAAAAGTCAACGCCCGTCAACTGGCGCGCGTCGATATGACTGGCCAGGCAGTCCGTACCATCCCCCTGCGCGCAGCCCCAATCGACCACGCTCAAGCTTTGCTGCCGGATTTGATCAAACAGCCAGCGCGGCAGGTTTTCAATGGCGAGGCGCGCAAAGAAACGGGACTGGCGCGGGCCGTCAAATGTTTCCCAATCGGTCGAAAAACGACCGTCCCAATAATTATCGGTATTAATTTTAGTAGCGTCGGTCATTTACTTGAGCAAAATAGAGTGCTGAATGGGAGGCTGAAACTGGCCAAAAAGGCGAGCATCGGACAGGGATGAAAAGTAATGGGCACCTTCCACGTATTCATAATAATGAATATCGCTATGCTGACGATTTTCAAGCGCCGCCACCAAGAGATATTTCCCTGTCAATAAGTAATTATTAAGTTGAAACGATACGCTAAATTGTTCCGCACCGGGAAGAACTTTCTCTTCAAAATCATGCGTTGTAGAAACAATTAGATCACTCCCTTGCAAATCCTTGATGGAAAAAGCAACGCTGAGATGCTCGCGTGGAATATCCGCAGGGATACACAATTCGATACGGACTTCGATGGCACTATTCCAGTAGTGCACGTTCTTGCGCACGCCGTCGGAATCGAGCACGGCGGCCGAAACGATGCTGCCCTTATGCGATCCCCAATGCGTGACTGGGCGCGAATCGAGCAGGATTTCTGGCATATCGCGTGCGCCAGTGGCCAGAGTCAAGGCATGCTCGCCTTGCCGTTCCGCGTTGCTATCAGGGCTGGACAATTGCTCGGACTCTATCTCCGCATGCAACAGTTCCTCTTCCGTCTGTTCATCCTGGAACATGTATTCCATATAGCGTCCCGTGACCGGGAACACGTCACCCTGTTCGACCAGGCGTCCCTTGTCCAGCCACACCACACGTTCACACAGCGTGCGTATCGATCCGACATCATGGCTTACGAAGAGGATCGTCGTGCCCTGCTCCTTGATTTCCTTGATGCGGCGCATGCATTTCGCGACAAAGCGGGCGTCGCCCACGGACAAGGCTTCATCCACGATCAGGATGTCCGGATCGACGTGGATGGCAATCGAAAAGGCCAGGCGCGCATACATGCCGCTAGAATACGTCTTGACGGGCTGATCGAGAAAATCGCCTAACTCCGAAAACTCCAGCACTTCCGCCATGCGCGCCTGCATGTCCTGCGCGGAAAAACCCAGGATGGCGGCATTGAGCATGACGTTTTCCCGCCCGGTAAACTCGACGTTAAAGCCTGCGCCCAGTTCCAGCAAAGCGGCAACGCGCCCCTGCGTGCTGATCGTTCCCGTACTCGGCGCCACCGTGCCGCATATCATTTGCAGCAGGGTGGATTTACCACTGCCATTCCGGCCGATAATGCCCACCGTTTCGCCACGGCGAACGGAAAACGACACATCGTGCAATGCCCAGAATTCGCGGAAATACTGCTTGCTTCCACGCCGCAGCATTTGCAACAAGCGGTCACGGGGGCGGTCATAAATGTGGTAGCACTTGCTGAGGCCCTCTACCTGAATCGAAATATCAGAGGACATCGGCGAAACCCTTTCGTGTCTTTTGGAACCAGGCAAACCCAAGCCACGACAACAGCAATGTCGCCGCACCATATAGCGCCAACATGCCCAGGTCGGGCAACTTCCCCCAGAATAAGACGTCACGCGTCATTTCCACCGCTGGCGTGAGCGGGTTGAAGAGCAGGAGATGGCGATAATTTTCAGGCAAAGAGCTTACCGGGTAAAAAATAGGCGTCAAGAACATCAGGACGGTGGTGACCATGCCAATAAACTGAGCCACGTCGCGCAGGTACACGCTCAGCGACGCCAGTACCCAGCTCAGTCCCATGATGAGCAAAAGCACGGGCAAGATGATCACTGGCATCAGCAACACGGTAGCGTGTGGCACGCCAAACAGCACCGCATACGCAATCAGCCATACGACCAGGCTAATCATGAAGTGAAACAAGGCGGAGCCTGCACTAACCCAAGGCAATATCTCCAAAGGAAATACGACTTTCTTGACATAGTTAACATTCGCCGTTACCAGGCCCGGGGCACGGTTAATACATTCAGAAAACAGATTGAAAATGATTAAACCGGCAAACAGCACTAGGGCAAACTCCGTTTTTGAGTCGCTACCCGCATTCCAACGCGCCTTGAAGACTACGCTGAAAACAAAGGTATAGATGACCAGCATGAAGACGGGGTTAAAAAACGACCATAAGATCCCCAGTACGGAACCGCGATAGCGGCCGATGACTTCGCGCTGTATCAATACAAAGATCAGGCTATGGTTACGCCACAGGCTGGCAACCATTTCCTTGGGGGAGGTGGAAAAATGCCGCATTAGTGGACACTCCTTGGCAGCCAGAATGCCTGGCGCATGGACACCGCGCAATCGGCGACGCCGAAACTGTGCCGCGTCACGTCTTGCTCCCGTCTCTCAACAGATGCAGCAAGTATTGGCCATAGCCATTTTTGCTCAATGGTTGCGCCAAGGCCTGCAACTGCATGGCATTGATAAAACCTTTGCGATATGCAATTTCTTCAGGACAAGCGACCTTCAAGCCCTGGCGATTCTCGATGGTCGCGATAAAATTACCTGCTTCAATTAAACTTTCATGCGTGCCGGTATCGAGCCAAGCATATCCCCGTCCCAGCATTTCCACATTCAGCTGCTTGCGCTCCAGATAAATACGATTCACGTCCGTGATTTCCAGTTCGCCCCGAGCCGATGGCGTCAGGCTGGCGGCAATGTCGACCACCTGATTATCGTAGAAATACAGGCCGGTAACTGCATAGTTGCTTTTCGGCACATGAGGTTTTTCTTCCAGGCTCGTGGCGCGGCCACTGACATCAAAATCAACGACACCATAGCGCTCGGGATCGTGCACGTGATAGGCAAAAACCGTCGCGCCGCTCGCCTGAGCTGCAGCTTGCTCGAGCTGCTTCTGCAGGTCATGTCCGTAAAAAATGTTATCGCCGAGAACCAGCGCACACGAGGCGTCGCCGATAAAGTCCTTGCCGATAATAAAAGCCTGTGCCAGCCCATCAGGGCTTACCTGCACCGCGTAGGTGAGATTCAAGCCCCAGGCGCTGCCATCGCCAAGCAATTGCTCAAAGCGCGGGGTATCTTGTGGCGTTGAAATAATCAGAATGTCGCGTATGCCCGCTAGCATCAAAGTGCTGAGCGGATAGTAAATCATTGGCTTGTCATACACTGGCAGCAACTGCTTGGATACCGCCATCGTGACGGGATAGAGGCGCGTACCGGAACCGCCCGCGAGAATGATACCTTTTCTTTTATGCATGATTACTTTTCCAAAACTTCGGTCAGCATGCGAGCCACGCCTACCTGCCAGTCTGGCAATTCCAATCCAAATGCCTGCTGCAACTTATGCAAGGCCATGCGCGAGTTCTTGGGGCGCGGGGCAATCACGGTAAAAGCCGTGCTATCGACCGCATCGATCGCTTCCGGGGCCACCGTCAAGTTCATCCCGGCCTGACGGGCAGACTCGATGATGAAACGGGCATAGCCATGCCACGACGTCTGCCCTGCCGCAGCCAAGTGATAGATGCCGCTCAGCTCGGGCGAGACGAGTGTGGCACGGATGGCATGGGCCGTCACATCGGCCAGCAGTTCGGCGCCAGTCGGTGCGCCGATCTGGTCGTTGACCACGGACAGGCGCTCCCTTTCTGCGGCGAGGCGCAGCATGGTCTTGGCAAAATTATTGCCGCGTGCTGCATATATCCAGCTGGTGCGGAAGATCAGGTGCCGACAGCCAGCCGCGACTATGGCCTGCTCGCCTTCCAGCTTGGACCGGCCATATACACTCAGCGGCCCGGTGGGATCGCTCTCGCTCCAGGGCTGCTCGCCGCTGCCGTCAAACACGTAGTCGGTCGAATAGTGCACGAGCAGGGCGCCGCTACGGGCCGCTTCGCGCGCCAGCACGCCGGGCGCCAGCGCATTGACGGTACGACACAACGGCTCCTCGCTCTCGGCGCGGTCGACAGCCGTATACGCAGCCGCATTGACGATAACATCCGGAGCAACGCTGCGCACGGTGGCGGCGATGCCGTCCAGGTCACGCAAGTCGCCGCAGAAATCCACGCTGTCGCTGGCCGGCGCTACCACTACGCCCAATGGCGCCAGGCTGCGCTGCAGTTCCCAGCCGACTTGTCCGTTCTTGCCTAGCAACAGAATTTTCATGCGGCCCTCCCTGCATAGTTTGTTGCCAACCAATCCCGGTATGTCCCCGACTGAACGTGCTCGACCCAGTCCGCATGCTCCAGATACCATTGCACGGTCTTGCGAATGCCGCTGTCAAACGTTTCCGCCGGTTTCCAGCCTAGTTCGCGGGCGATCTTGCTGGCATCGATGGCATAGCGGCGGTCGTGGCCAGGGCGATCCGTCACATAGGTGATCTGACCGGCATAGCCGGCCCCATCGGCACGCGGACGCAGCTCATCAAGGAGGCGACAGATGGTCTGCACGATCTCGAGGTTCGGCTTTTCGTTCCAGCCGCCCACGTTATACACCTCGCCGAGTTGCCCCGCTTCGAGCACGCGGCGAATGGCGCTGCAATGATCCTTGACGTACAACCAGTCGCGGATCTGCTGACCGTCGCCATACACGGGCAAGGCTTTGCCCGCCAGTGCATTGACAATCATCAGCGGGATCAGCTTTTCGGGAAAGTGATAGGGACCATAATTATTCGAACAGTTTGTCGTCAGGACGGGCAAGCCATAGGTGTGATGATAGGAGCGTACCAGATGATCGCTGGCAGCCTTGCTGGCCGAGTAAGGACTGTTCGGCTCGTAGCGGTGCTGCTCCGTGAATGCCGCTGCGCCTGGAGCGAGCGAGCCATACACTTCATCGGTCGAAACGTGCACGAAACGAAACGCCGCCTTGTCGGACGCGTCCAGCCCACTCCAATAGGCGCGCACGCTTTCCAACAAGGTGAAAGTTCCGACCACATTCGTCTCGACAAACGCCCCCGGGGCATGGATGGAGCGGTCCACGTGGCTTTCTGCGGCGAAATTAATTACTGCCCGCGGCTGATACTTGGCGAGTAATTCTGCGACCAGCACGCTATCGCCAATATCGCCATGAATAAAATGATGATGGGGATTATGCTGCACCGCGGATAAATTTTCCCGATTTCCGGCATAAGTCAGTTTATCCAGGTTAATCAGCAATTCATCGGACTGTGCCAGCCAGTCAAGGACGAAATTACTGCCGATAAAGCCTGCACCACCGGTAACAATCACACTCATATTTATATTTATATTTATATTTTATTAAAAATTGCTGCAACAAAAAGGGCGAAATTACCTGCCGTACTTTGGCGACGAACGCCGCAACGCGCCAGCAGCCAAAGCCGGGGCAACAGCCAGGTTTGCCTCGCCTTGGAAAAGTCATCCAGGATACGTTTATTTTCTGGTGTCAAGCTGCCATACAGGCGCTGGAGCGATTCGATATTGCGGTCATTCCAGCTGCGAAACCAACCATTCCATAGCCGCGTACCGCGCGACCAGCGCGCCTGCCAGCTGATATTGGTCCCAACCAGATTACCGTCATGCTGGCGATATCTGACGCCAGGCACAGCATCATAAAAAATCTGGCCTCCACAACCGCTGACTACCATATAGGCCCAGCAATCGTGCGACACAATGTTCACATCCTTGCCTGCCTTGCGCAGCAGCGCCCTGGCGGCGTCATTGAATACCATCGTGTTGCCGCCACCGATGCTTTGTATCAGGGAGTTGGCAAAATTTGGCGCCCGCGTGAACAATGGTGACAAGCCTATCGGCTGATTGCCTATATCGACCAACAAGGCGCGGGAACAGTACAGGGCGGGCGTCTCCGGTGGAACGGTGCGCAACCATTCCACCGCACGCTGCAGTTTATCCGATTCCCAGACATCATCCTGGTCGGAGTAGGCGTAATAGTCGGCGACGATATCGGCATCGCAACTGAGCGACAAGAAATTCGCCGCAAAACCTTGCGCTGGTCCCGCGTGCATGGACAAGCGCTGCTTGCCCCATTTCTGCTGGTAGGCTTCGAGAATGGCATGCGTATCATCGAGCGAACCATCATCGGAAGCCCATACTTCCCAGTTGGGGTAGGTTTGCGCGGAAAAGGAATCAAGCTGATCGACCAGGAAGTGTTGCCCGTGATACGTGCATAGCAAAATTGCAATTTTTTGCGCACACGCAGACTCGCCATCGCTGCTATGCGTAGATTGCGCACCTCCCCCTGCCCGAAGCACCGGCACTCCTTCGGACTGCAGCTCCTTGAGAAAAGCCCCGGACTCGCCAGCCATCATTCTATTCAATTGATTCACTCGTACTCGTCTCCACCTTTGATCAGTCCCGACATTTTCGACGTGCGGAGCACTTTAAGTCCGGAAGTATCGCAGATGTCAGAGCTTTTTAATAAGCTGGTAACATTATGTAACAACAAGATCGTCATCTTATTTTAACATTAATGGCATTTTGCTCATGGCCGCGCACGATACGGCACATCAAGACAACAAGCATTGAAATTAACAAAAACAATTGCAACAGAGAATTGATTAATACAAATGCTCAGACTTGTTATTTATCAATGTAGACATGAAGACTAGGTCAGGCGCGCCCGTCTTATGGTGTGGAGATAGAACTCAGCCCGCCTGAAAAATCTGGCCAGGAATTATTTACAATCAAGAACTACGCCTGTCATGCACCCTCACCCCATTGCACGCAAGCACATCCGGTGTCCTCCCATCAGCTTGTCACGGGAGGGGGCAGTCCGCCCCCCCCATGACGCCTACTGCCAGGAAGATAGGAGGCGCGTCAGGCACACTACTTCGACAAGCCGCCGAGCAAAGCCGCCAATTTCTGCTTGGGCTTGCTCGCTGGCGGATTCACGGCCGCCACGGGTGCAGCCTTCGTCGGTTCATACGGCTTCAGGAACCACGGATCAACCTTGTCGCGGCGGGCGCCGGGACCGAAGGCGGGACGGGCGCCGCGCTCGGGGGAACGGCTGTCGCGGCTGTCGCCGGCATGGCGGCTGTCGGCTGCGCGCGCCGGACGCGCTTCGCCGCCTTCGCTGCGGCGTGGCGGACGGCGCTCGCTGTCACTGCCGCGCGCAGGGGCCGGCGCGAAGCCCGTCAGTTCGCCGCGCTTGATGCTTTGCTTGATGAGTTTTTCGATATCGGCCAGCAGGCGCTCGTCCTTGTCCGAATAGATCGAGATGGCATCGCCCGAGGCACCGGCGCGGCCCGTGCGGCCGATACGGTGCACATAGTCTTCCGCGTTGTACGGCAGGTCGAAGTTGATGACGCAAGGCAAGTCCGAAATATCCAGGCCCCGCGCGGCCACATCCGTGGCGACCAGCACGTCGATCTCGCCCTTCTTGAATGCTTCCAGCGCCGCCATGCGTTCCTGCTGGCTCTTGTCGCCATGAATCGCCGTGGCGCTCATGCCTTCCTGCTCCAGCACGCGGGCCAGGCGCGAGGCGCCGATCTTGGTATTCGAAAACACGATGACCTGCTTCAGGTCGCGCTGGCGCAGCAAATGGGCGACCAGGGCGTGTTTCTGGTCTTCCGGCACCTTGTAGACCACTTGCGTGACCTTGTCGGCCGTCTGGTTGCTGCGCGCCACTTCGATCGTCAGCGGATCGTTGAGGAAAGTGCCGGCCAGCTTCTTGATTTCTGGCGAGAACGTAGCCGAGAACATCAGGTTCTGGCGCTGTTTCGGCAGCAAGTTGATAATACGTAGCAAGTCCGGCAAGAAACCCATGTCCAGCATGCGGTCGGCTTCATCCATGACCAGCATCTGCACCTGGCTCAGGCTGATGTTCTTTTGCTCGATATGGTCGAGCAAACGGCCCGGCGTGGCGATGACGATTTCCACGCCGCCACGCAGGATCACCGTTTGCGGCTTCATGTCCATGCCGCCAAAGACGACGGTCGAACGCAGCGGCGTGTGCTTGGCATAGGCCTTGACGTTTTCGGCCACCTGCACGGCCAGTTCGCGCGTCGGCGTGAGGATCAGCGCGCGCACCGGGTGGCGCGCGGGCGACATGCTGCTGCTGGCATGCGCCAACAGCAGCTGGATGATCGGCAGCGAGAAGCCGGCCGTCTTGCCCGTGCCCGTCTGGGCCGCGCCCATCACGTCGCGGCCCTGCAGCACCACGGGAATGGCCTGCTCCTGGATGGGCGTCGGATGGGTATAACCCTGCTCGGTCAAGGCGCGCAGAATCTCGGGGGCCAGGCCAAAATCGGCAAAACGCACGGCGGGAGCTTCGATGGGGGCGGGAGGTGCAACAGGCGCCGCTGCGGCGGCAGGCGCCGCGTCAGTGGCGATCGCCGGGCTAGGCGTAGGAGTCGATTCAGTTTCAGACATAAATTTTCTGGTGTGCCTCCGCACTGCGGAAGCCATGCTTTCTCAATAAACAACATTTCGGGGCGCAGACAGCTTCGTTTTGCAAGCCATAGATCATTGCTCTTGCGGCACCTCCGTGCTCCGGGACATGCTGTGCGGCGAGTGCGGAAGCGGTGAGGAGGTGTGCTGCGATGGCGGCGGAGATCGCGCCGGCGGAACATCGCGCGCAGAAGATACAATATCAGTGCTGTAAACGATACCCTAATTCACCGCAACTGTACACGGAAACCGTGATTTTTGAGCAAAAAGCGTTCCAGCTGCGGCCTGCCGGAATGCCGTATCATGCTGGCTCTGACGCCCCTCGTTGCCGCCTTCCCCACCATGTCCACCATTGCCCGCCTCCACGATCCCCAGCCCCAGCCGCCCGTCAAGCCAGGCAATGACGAATGCTGCCACAGCGGCTGTACTTTTTGCGTACTGGAAATGTACCAGGAAGACCTGGCGACCTATGAAGACGCCTTGCGGGCATGGCAGCAGCGCCAGGAGGCCACCACCGCCACGCCTGCCGCCAAACGGCAGGGGAAACCCCGCAAGCGTCCTTAAAAGCTCTCCCACTCATCGGCTGGCGCCGTGCTGCGCGCAGCGCTGGCCAGCTTGCGCGGGACCGCCAAAGGCGCCGCCACGGCCGGCTTGGGGGCTGCCTGACGGGGCGCCCGCACGGTGATACTGGCCGTGTCGAGCTTGAAGATGCTGACCACCTCGCTCAGGCTGGCCGCCTGTTCCTGCATCGATTCGGCCGCCGCGGCCGCCTCTTCCACCAGGGCCGCATTTTGCTGCGTCACCTGGTCCATCTGGGCGATCGCCTGGTTGACCTGCTCGATGCCGGCGCTCTGCTCATTGCTGGCGGCCGTGATCTCGCTCATGATGTCCGTCACGCGCGTGATGCTGGCAACGATGTCATCCATCGTGCGGCCCGCCTGGTCCACCAGCTTAGAACCCGCTTCGACCTTCTCGACCGAGTCGCCGATGAGCACCTTGATATCCTTGGCCGCCGCCGCCGAGCGCTGCGCCAGGTTGCGCACTTCCGTCGCCACGACGGCAAAACCGCGGCCCTGCTCGCCCGCGCGCGCCGCTTCCACGGCCGCGTTCAGCGCCAGGATATTCGTCTGGAAAGCGATGCCGTCGATGACGGCGATGATGTCGACGATCTTGCGCGACGATGCATTGATCGATGCCATCGTGCCCACCACTTCGCCCACCACCTTGCCGCCCTCGACGGCGATGCTCGACGAGGTCAGCGCCATCGTGTTGGCCTGGCGCGCATTGTCCGCGTTCTGCTTCACGGTCGACGTCAGCTCTTCCATCGACGACGCCGTCTCTTCCAGCGAGCTGGCCTGCTGTTCCGTGCGCGAGGACAGGTCCTGGTTGCCGGCGGCGATCTGGCTCGACGCCGTGGCGATCGTGTCCGTGCCGCTGCGTACCTGGCCCACCAGATTCTGCAGGCTGGCATTCATATCCTTGAGAGCCTGCATCAATTGTCCAGTTTCATCTTGCGATTGCACAACAATATGCGCCGTCAGGTCGCCGGCCGCCACCTGGCGCGCCACGCCAACGGCCTCGACCAGTGGCCGTGCCACGCTGCGCGCCACCCATAGCGCCAGCAGCATGCCGACGGCGACGATACCCACCAGCAAGCCGATCAGGCTGGCGCGCGAGGCGGCATAGGTGGCGTCGGCGCTGGCGCTCGAGCGCGCGCCGCCGTCCGTATTAATGGCCACCAGTTTATCCAGCGCCACCATCATGTCCGTCATGACCTTGGCTGACGGCCCAACGGCCAGCGCCCGCGCCTCTTCCTTTTTCATCTCGCGCGACAGGCTCAGCATCGTCGCGTGCAGGCGCATGAATTCATCGTTGAGCGCCAGGAAACGCTCGAAGACTTCCTTTTCTCCCGGTTCGGAAATCAGGGTGCGGTATTTGTCGCCGTCCGTCTTCAGCTTGGCCTGCGTTTCCGTCATGCGCGTTTCATTGAGCGCCATGTCGGAATCCTGCGCGGCCAGCATGTGCGCCAGTTCCCAGCGGCGGAAATCGCTGACGTCGCTGCGCATGGACATTGCCGCCAGCACGCTGGGCATCCAGTTGGCGGACAGATCAGTCGAGGCGTCATTGATGCGCGCCATGGAAAAAATGGCCGACACGCCCAGCGCCGCCGTCAGCAGCAGCACGGCGCCAAACGACAAGATCAGCTTGGTGGCAATTTTCAGATCAAAAAACCATTTCATGCGTTGCTTCCTTCATTAATCAAGCGGAGCGAGACAGGTGCGCGCACTGACCAGGGCCGGCGCGGCCAATGGAGCGAAGAATGCCAGGCATCGCAGGCCGGGCCGCAGCGAGCAGGAAAGACGGGGCAGGACGGCACCCCGTGCAGCAAACCCGTTCGCGGCGGCAGCGCATACTGAAATGCAAGTCAAATTTCTGCAACGCAACATTTTATCATCGCGACTCCTGGCCGCAGATTGGTTTGATCACCGCACCCGGCTAAAGTTCGCTGTATGCCTGCTACGTGTCGCATTTTTGCCAAATCGCTGTTATTTCCGTATGGAAAAAGTAAAACCCCGGCGTAGGAGCCGGATGACACGAGGCAATGTTCCCAGCCTACATAAGCGCGTCGGCTCATCTGATGCCAACCGGCGCGGCATCGTCCTATAGTGGATGCAACACGTAACACAACGCTAGCAAGCCAGAAGCGCAGCGCCATCCAACAAAATCAGAAGACGAGGCCACATCATGTACAAAGCTTATAGCAACCTGACTCCAGCAACGCATACCCACGCCGCCGTCCAGCACGACTGGCAGGCAGCCCCCGTCAAGACACCGGCCGCGCCCATGATCAGCATCACCGGCGCACAACAGAACGAATTGCTGCGCGCCTTGTCGCGCACCGATCTGGAACGCCTGTTTTGCCAATTGGAACTGGTCGCCCTGCCCGCTGGCAAGCACCTGTTCGATTGCGGCGGCAAGATTGAATACACCTACTTTCCGACCAACGCCATCGTTTCCCTGCTGTACGTCATGGAAGACGGCGCCACCACCGAGATCGCCGTCATCGGCCGCGAAGGCGTGGCCGGCGTGGTGCTGTATGAAGCCGAGCGCGCCACCTGCACCGCCATCGTGCAAAGCGCCGGCTACGGCTACCGCCTGAAAACGGCTTTCCTGCGCGAAGTCTTCCAGGAAGGCGGCGCACTGGCGCAATTGCTGATGCGCTACAACAGCGCCATGTTTGCGCAAATGGCCCAGAACGTGGTGGGCGGCCGCCATTGCAGCATCGAGCAAAAGCTGTGCCGCTGGCTGCTCGACCGCCTCGACCGCTCCCTGTCGAACGAGCTGAAAGTCACGCAAGACACCATGGCCAACATGCTGGGCGTGCGCCGCGAAAGCGTCACCGTCACGGCGCGCAAGCTGCAGGACGAAGGCTTGATCCAGTACCGCCGCGGCACCGTGGAAGTGCTGGACCGCGAAGGCCTGGAAGCGGCCGCTGGCAATTGCTACAAAGCAGCGCGTGCGGGCTTCGAACAGTTCCGCAGCGGCATCAGTGCACATAATTAAGCAGGCAGGCCAGCATTCCTGCAAAGCACGCTGCGGCGTGCTTTTTTCATGCCCGTCCCCACACAAAACGTGCGTCACCGAAATATTCACTGTGCTTCAATAGACATCGCGACATACCTGCTTTGATCCACCTCAAGGAGTATGCAATGAGCGGCACATTACGCGAACAATTGATCGGCACCTGGCACTTGCAGTCCTACAAGGAAACGGCGGTCGGCGACACGCAGGCCTCGTACCCGCTGGGCGAGGATGCCCAAGGCACCATCCTGTATGCCCGCGACGGCTACATGGCCGCGCAGCTGATGCGTCCCGGACGCAAGGCGTTCGCGGGCGGCGACATCTACCAGGCCAGCGCCGACGAATTCCGCGACGCGGCAAGCGCTTACCTCAGCTATTCTGGCCCCTACCATGTCGATGAACAACAGGGCTTGCTCAGCCACTCCGTGGAACTGTCGCTCTTTCCCAACTGGATAGGCCAGGTGCAGCAGCGGATCGCCCGTCTCGACGGCGACACCCTGCACTTGAGCACCTACAAGCCGATGCTGGCGCGCGGACGCGAAGTGATCGCCCACCTGCGCTGGAAACGCGCCACTCCGTCTGTCCAACACGCTTAAACCGCAGCGGGCTGGCACCCGATGCCAGCCGCCACCCTCGCCAGACGAATGACCGGCTGCCGTCCAAGGCCTGCCATCCATCTGTCCGCCGTCCTGTTCATCATGGTTCTGCCTGCCTTAGTCCAACGGCAGCGACCCGGTACAATACTGCCATCAATATGTTTTGGACTGAAAGATTCGATGGACGACATCAATTGCGAAGGACTGCCCCACATCCGCGTGCTGGCAGGCGAAAACAAAGCAGGCCCCGTGTATGAAACGCTGCCCGCGCGCCAGATCGACGAGCACGTCTACGAACTGCTGGCCTCGCCCGGCCTGACCTTGAACCTGGCGCGTGGCGACGTCGTCAGCATTGCCGATCCGCTGGCTCCCGCGGAAGTCCTGAAGCGCGGTGGCAACTTCTGCATCCAGATCTATGCCGATGAACTGGAACAATCCGCGATCGACCAGCTCGAACGCGCAGTGCAGGAGCAGCTGGGCGGCACGCTCGACGGCCAGTACAAGGGCAACCTGGCCTTCAGCGTCCCCGCACATAACGGCTTCTACAACGTCAACGGCCCTTTCGATGCCTTCCGCGAAGCAACGGGCGTGGAATGGTATTTCGCCAATATCTACGCCAACCTCGACGATGACGATGACGAAACCCTGCTCAAATGGTGGGAAGGGATGTAGGCGGCAGCCGGCAGCTCATGCCGCGGCGGTGACTTGGCATATTTCAGGGGAAACGGGACAACACGTTCTCGCCGCCCTCCGCAATGCACTCGACCACCAGCGCATGGCCGGTCGACAGGTCCAGGATGCCGGGAATGCCCAGGAAACGGGCCAGATCGCGCCAAGCGAGGTCATGGCCCGCGTTTACGCCCATTCCCGCACCGGATAGTGCGTATCGGCAATCAGGCCTTGTTGACGTTGACGCAGAGCCGGCTCGCGGGCAGGAATGGCGTGGAAGGAATGAGTCTGGCAGCAATGGCAAGGGATCGCCGGCACGGGGAGGACCAACCGAACTCGGCGCTACGTGCTACGATGCAAGATAGATTTCCACGCCATCAACGACCTGCCATGAAATACAAATTATTCCTGTTTGACCTGGACGATACCCTGCTCGATTTCCGGGCCTCCGAAAAACGCTCGTTCCTGCACACCATGCACACCCTGGGCTTGCGCGACGGCATCGATGCGCTGTTTACGCGCTACCAGGAAATCAACGTCGACCTGTGGAAACGTTTCGAACTGGGCACGGTGACCAAGGATTTCCTCAAGGTGGAACGCTTCCGCAAGTCCTTCCAGGAAAACGCCATCGACCTGGATCCGGAACTGGCGAGCCGCCTCTACCTGGAATCGCTGCCGGACACGGTCGTGCTGATCGATGGCGCCAGGGAAGTGTGCGAAGCGCTCTCGCGTATCGGCGAAGTGGGCATCATCACCAACGGCGTCGATGCCATCCAGAACCGCCGCATCAACGCCTCCGGCCTGGGCGACTACATCTCCTTCGTTGCCACGTCCGAAGCCTGCGGCCATGCCAAGCCGGACGTGCGCTTCTTCGAATACGCCGCCAAGATGGCCCGCGTCTTCAGCAAGGACAGCACCATCATCATCGGCGACAGGCTGGATGCCGACATCCTCGGCGCCAACCGCTACGGCATCGACAGCTGCTGGTTCAATCCGGATGGCATGCCAAATACCTCGGCCGCCATGCCCGCCTGTGAGGTAGCCAGCCTGCATGACATCGTGCCGGCGCTGGACGCGATACCAGTGAACCTGAAGCAGGCTTGATCCGGCGCAAACACATCATCTGACATACGCTTGCAGCGGCGCGAAATCACGCCGCTGTTCGCGTACCATCAAGGTTTGTCCATTTTGCCGCATGTCCATGCCTTCCTATCCTGTCCTGCTCGCCATCGCGGCATTGCTCCTGTTCTTTGCCATACTGGCCGTGCGCGGGAACGCGAAGTCCCGTGCGCCGCTGCGGCTGCAAAGAAAACCCGTCATGACGGCGCGCGAGCAGCAGATGTACCGCCTCCTGCAAACGGCCCTGCCGGAATGCACGGTGCTGGCGCAAGTGGCGTTTTCCGCACTGGTGACGGCAAAGGGATGGGCGAACAGGAACCGCTTCGACCGCAAGGTGGCCGACTTCGTCCTGTGCAGCCAGCAACTGAACGTCATCGCCGTCATCGAACTCGACGACCGCAGCCACGCCGGCCGCGAACGCCAGGATGGGGAGCGCGACGCCATGCTCAGGCTGGCCGGCTATGTGACCTTACGCTATGCCAACTTCCCCACCCGGGAGGCGCTGCGCGCCGACATCGAGCAACTGCTAACGCAAAAAGCCGGAGTGAAGGCAAATGCCCTGCCCGCCTGACTTCACGTCAAGGAATCAATCGCGCGTCAGCACTTCCAGCAATGTAATCTCGAAGATCAAATTGGAACCTGGCGGTATCAATCCCACCTGCCGTTCTCCATACGCCAGCTCTGCCGGCACCCACAACTTGCGCGTGCCCCCCACTTGCATGCCATGCAAACCCAGGATCCAGCCTTGGATGACCTTGTTATTGCTCAAGACACAGCGGAAAGGCTCGCCCCGCTTATGCGACGAATCAAACTCCGTGCCATCTTCCAGCCAGCCCCGATAGTGGGCCGTGATCAGCGCGCCGCGCGCGGCCGCCTTGCCATCACCCACCACGATATCGTCCATCTTCACTTCCGCCGTCATCTCGAAATACCCTTCATCAAATCACGATGCCGCGATTGTACGACAGCACGAAAAAAGCCCCGGCAGATTACCCGCCGGGGCTTCATTTGATGCTGCTCAATTCTGGTGGGCCTCCCGTGAGTCGAACACGGCACCAACGGATTATGAGTCCTTACTGACATGCAACTATGTTCAACTTTGTCTTACTTTACATAGACTTAGCAACCATCGTATAACTTTACAATACCGTTACACAACAATGCGGTTGAACCTTTGTTGACCTTATTTTGCCAAAATCCAAAACGTCCCCTGGAGATCAACATACTTCTCCAGGCCGTTTTATCATGGTTAATGATCTACACCCAATAAGATCAATATTTCATCGGTAACATACTCATGCAAATAAGCTAATGATGCATCCTCAAAAGTGATCTTCTCTTGATCTGCTCTCATCGTTATCGTATCAGGAAGAATAGGAAGATGCGCCCCAAAAACCAACTCATTCAGTCCAGCGTCGATTAACCAGCCAGCAACCGGACCATACTCCCACATGCCATTAGCATCACAAAACATGCCAATAGCGATGGCGGCTCCCCCTCCCAAAGAAACTTTGGAATCGAGCGGAATAGTATTGACGAAATGCTTGGCAAACTGACGGGGAATCCCTAAAAAACTTCCTTTTGAGGTAAACGGCACCAATAACAATATCCGCATAGGTGCCGAAATGAGCGAAGGATCGACCGCTTTTGCTATCGTAATGGGAAATGCAACACCGTCCGGATAGCTGCCGATCCATTCGCGCAACTGCTCAGATCGCAATTCATAATGTTTCCCTATGGAAAAATTATCTTTATAAGCGATGGTATCAGGTGCTTCCGGGATATGGGCCAGTGTCTGAACAATATCATCAAAGAGCATTTTCTGTTGCTTGCGCTGTTCTGCAAGAACCGGTTGTTTAGCAGGAGAGTCTATGGCATCTTGGAATGCAACCAAAGCTGCTCGAATAACTAGAGATGTCGACAAAACTTGTCCTTATAATATTTAATAGGTGCGTGATGGAATATTTACCACAAGAACGATAGGCAAAAAAGATGCCCCACGGCAAGTGTGCACATCATAGTTCGCGTCGTCAACGCAATTCTCAAACTTCATTTGAGTATGACCAGTAAGCGGTGCCATATCTAAGGTCACAAATACCAAATACACTGAGCCACTGACATCAGCTGGACGACATCGTCGCTGGCCGGGACGACCGGCCAAAACGCTCCTACATGTCACCATGAGGCAAAAAGGGTTCCGCTTCGCTCCAGCCCTCTCGGGCCTCAAATCGCCCTTTTTTCGGTACGCTAGCACCAGAGCTGGCAAGCAATACATCCTACATACACTATCTAAATTACCCGTCGACCGGCGCCATGTCCAGCCAAGCGCGATCTTCGTGGCTGTAGCAGTAGCGCGACAATTATCCTGCATTAGCTTCGGCAAGACTTCGAAGTGGCCTTTCCCCGTCTTCACGGAGACTGTGACTTTCTGAAATTAATACGACGATTTTGGAAATAGCTGCGACAGGATTTTCCGAGGAATGAGGCTGTGCCTGTGTTACGCCGAAAAATAGTGCTTGCGGGGCTGTAATCGAACGATTACAATAAGCGTATGTTCAAAATAAAGTCACTTCCAGAATTCACTATCTGGCTTGACGGCCTCAAGGACTCTTCGGTTCGCGGGTTAGTTGTCGCTCGTATCAAGCGTCTGGAATTGGGGTTGATGGGCGATGTCGAGCCTGTAGGAGAAGGCGTTTCTGAGCTTCGCATCCACGTCGGCGCAGGTTGGCGCATCTACTTCACCAAGCGCGGCGAGCAGATCGTGGTGCTCTTGGTCGGTGGGTCGAAAAAGACTCAAAGTCGAGACATCAAAAAGGCCAAAAAGTTGGCTGCAACACTGAAATAACCGGAGAGAATGATGACCAAATCTATAGACGTAAATACGCTCCCTGACTTCGACGCCGCTCAATATCTCAACGGTGAAGAGGCCATAGCAGCATATCTGACCGATGTTCTTGAAGCCAACGATGCAGGCCTACTCGCTGCGGCGCTGGGTGACATCGCACGCGCACGCGGCATGGCTGGTATTGCAGAGGCGGCCGGGATCACTCGCGAGGCACTGTATAAAGCGCTCCGCCCTGGTAGTGCGCCTCGCTTTGACACTGTAAGTCGTGTCTGTACCGCGCTTGGCGTCCGCTTGGTCGTGCAGCCGGTTACGGCATAACTCAGCAAGGAAAACATGCCATGGTGGAGCACGCTGCAGGCTATCTCCAGAACTCAAGCTGTACAGCAAGCCACCAAGAGGTAACATCGAAGCACAGGAGGCGTCAGGTTAAGCGTTCAAGCCACCGCATTTGTACAGGCGTAATGATGAAGGTCGTACCGTTCTTGTCTTGCTTGAAGGCAAATCCGTAACGAAAACCTGTTTCGTCTGGAATCCAGAACACAACAGGCGCTTGACGAAAATCACCTCTCCACCCTTTAGCTGATGCCGCCTCACGAGCCGCCTTCCAATCAGAAAGGAACTCCTCCAGGGAAATCCCATCCTCATAGTATGCATCAACGTCATCACGACCCAATTGCAGAGCAGCATGCTCACTACCAATTTTTCGTGCCACAGCCTCAACGCTTTGAAGATGCTCCCAGTTCCAATCAATCGGACTTACCGCGTATACGATCCAGCTCATTTACTTTACCTTTAAAATTTTCACAAACACATTGCTAGCATAGTGAGATAAAAGATCCAGTCGTGACCTCTATACAGGTCACGGCAGGCCATCGAAAGGTCACACGTAGCTGCCGATTTTCAAACAATTTCACTTATTTGCACAGTATTTAGTTAAATTTCAAACAATTTCTCTGAATGTCAGTTTATTTCAAAATACTTCATGGCTAAATTATCGATCTACTGACGCTGCCAGGATTAACATCAACTCCGTAGAATCGGACTGATCCCCGTGTCCAAACGGAAATCCGAACAGGGTAGCCTTGGTATGTGTAGTCTTGGATGAGTTAAGGCCACCTAGTACAACGACCTCTCCATCGTCAAGCAACTGGACAGTTTGAACCTCACGCTTGCTGAGAGTAGGACTCCCGTTGACACCGTTGGTCGTAGCAACAAACGAAGACACCTGCGCTTTAATGACGGCCTCAACACGTGATCCGACCGGGCCACGCACGACGCGAGGAACGACATCGAGGATAACACCTGATGGACGATAAACGACCGCTTGAGAAGTGTTGCCCTTGTTATCTAGCTGAATGTCACCCAGGGTCGGAACATCCTCACCGGTAGTGATGCTGAATCGCTCACCCGAATAAACAGTGCCGGAAGGGGCAGCGATCTGCTTGAATCGACTGTCACGCTTGATGGCATCAATAACCGCCGAAAAATTCGCACCCTTGAGCGAGATGGCAGCTGCCGAAGATGGCGTCCCAAGAGTGACACCAAGTTGCGAACCGAGGACGTTGGCAAGGACGGACATACCAAAACCGTCTCGGCCGGTGCTAGTCACTTCCACAAAGGTGGCATTGATCTTAACGCGACCGGCGACGGTATCGATTTTCTCAAGAAGCGAATGTAGCTTGTCCATATCCTCAGTATCAAGCTTGAAGACGACCACAGGACCGGAAACGTGGCAGGCACCTGGTGAAAACATAGCGCCAACAAACGCACAGATGAACTCCCCAGTACGCGCTACCGGCGTGTAGACCTCGTAATCTTTTCTAACAAGAAGAGCAGTGGATACTGGTTGCAGGCCACCAAACGCTACCGGAAGCGGAGAATTAAGGCCCACTGGCATAACGGGTGCCGAGATACCTTGCAGCGCCTGCGGGGCCGCTAGCGACTTAGGAGCGAGGTAGACAACACCGCCGGTCTCACGCTGCTCCACTCCAAGCTGATCGAGAAAACCGACGAGGAAGGGCAACAATTCAGATTCCTCGACAGAAATACGAACCGACACCTTCTTGCCCTGAGCCATCAGCTCTGGCGTCTGAACGTAATTCTTGTGAAGTACCTCGCCATAGGTTGCGTCGAGAAATTTATTAAGGTCCACCTTGGAGAAGTTAAAAGCGATGGGCTTGGCGGTGACCGACAAAGCGGTCATAGTGAATATAGCGGCCACGATGAAATTTTTCACGTCAGTCCTTTTTGTAAATCCATTTTGAGCCGACCTTGACACGAATGCCTCCATCGTCCCTCGCGAAGTCGGTAGTACGCATCACCCTGCCATCGCTGAGGTACGCGACAACAACGTTATCGATAAACATGACGCCATCGATCGAAATCGAGTTGTCAACGTCACCTGCTTTGAACTGGTTCAACGTGGCAGAGCCATGCTTGATAAGATCATTTTGACTGCCCTTATAGAGCCACCAACTAGCCGACCAGCTGAACAAAGCGCCAAGGACAAGAGCAGACCCGACGTAAGTGGCTGCAATGGCTTTCGCTATTTGGAATTTGTTCATTGAATGTCCCACGAGAGAGTAAGGGGCCAAATACGAGAATCGTCCAGGCGACGTAGCGGCATCGAATTTCTGTTCAGTGTCGTATGCCTTGTACAGCCCAGTGCCACGGAAGAACCAGCGATCAACGACGGGATCGCGCTGGCTAAGGCCGTACCGAACAATACCGACATGAACTTTAGGCGGTCGAATATTGAAACCGGCAAGCTTGCCAAGAAGCCCAACAACAGGGATAGCAAGCCGATCCATCCGCTTGCAGGTGACAAGATGTTCCCCGAAGGCGTCGCGTATCTGCTTGTCGAGCATGCCCTCAGTTTGGACGATGATGTACACGTGCCAGCGAAGCTTGCGAGCATGCTTGAGCCAGTCGATCATCCCCTGCCGGGACTTGTCAGCCCACTCACGGGCATTGAAACTGCCCGATCCCTCATCGAGCACGATCATGCCGAATTTATCCTCATCAGCAAATGATTCCGAGCCACGCCCAAGCGCATCGAGATCAGCAAGCGAGGGTAAATCAGGAAGACGTGTGAGCGAAATTCGGCGACAGTCTACCGGCAGCATTTTCTCAACAAAGATATCAAGGTTCGTGGCGACCCGACGACCATTCAGCAGCGCTTCCTTGATCTTCGAAACGCATACCAAGCTCTTACCGCTTCCGAGCTTACCTGTAACAATATAGAAGGCCATAGTGGTTAGCGTCCTGCGGATTCCCAGAAAAGTCCCACATAGAAAGTGGAGCGGTCATACACCCACCGAGTTATCTCCGCGCTGAAAATGACGGATATGCAAACGGAAACATGCACGGGCCAGAGCACAGCAATGGCGAATGAGATTGAATAGTCACTGATCGCATATTGAACGGTTGTTATGAGGGCAAAGATGGCAGTGAAAAAAGCTGCTGCCAATCCACCGAGAAAAGTAATAAGCGCTATGACAAGCGAAAGCCGCTTGCCAAGATACTTAACGAAGAACTCGAAAAGACTGCCAAGAAGACCAATAAAGAAACTGCCAAAAAACTGCATAATTACCCCTTAGCGACGAGCTGGCCGCGTGACGATTTTGAACAAATGCAAGGCTGTGAAACAGTAAGCGAGGAACGATATTGCCTGCTGCATCATAGGTATGTACTTACACCACTCAATGACGAAAGCCATGCCGAGAACGTTGTACGACAGAGAGCTACATGCAACAGGCTGGATAGGGATAACCCAGTTCCAGCTAAACGGCGTGGGCATGTGCGACTGGATCGCACCGAGAACGCCATCATGTGCAGCCTGAACGTTTGCAATTGAAGTATCGGTGTTAGCCGTCTTTCCATCGAGGCCAGAATCGTCAATTCCGCACTTGACCTGCGATGTCCCACCACATGAGCCGCCAGAAGATGTGCCGGTGCCGGTGCCGGTGCCAGTGCCGGTGCCAGTGCCAGTCCCACTACCGCCTCCAATATCACCAGGAATGCCACCTGTGCCACTAGTGGTAGTCTGGCCAGGATAGCCACCAATGCCGGGGTTATAAGAACCAGTCTGGACGCACTTCCAGGCCCCATCCGGCTGTGTCTGACAAATATTGAATCCGCCATTAGCCGTGGGCTTGGCACTCATCTTCTCGCCAGTAGCCGATGATGGAGAATTGAGACCACCATTGGAAGTGAGGGATTCTTTAAGGCCATCACAGTTTGGGTTGGCAGCGTCGAAATCAAAGGTCTGCGTTCCAGCGCTATAAAGCACTTCGCATGTTGTCGTAGAGGGTTTCTTGACATCAGCTGGCGCCGTCAAATTGCAAGCTCCGGAGGATAGTGTGTACCCAGCCGGGCAGGTGTAAGGAACGGTCTCCGACTTGGAATATAACGTATATGACTTGCCCTGCTGAGCCCCCGATGTGAAGGTCCAGGTCATGTAAACCGTGTAAGGTGTGCCCGGTGCGGCCTTACTGGAAGGAGTGAGATATGTGATTTTTTGCACCGTAGCCCCGCTGGGCGTACCATAGGTAGCGACGGGATTATCCATGCTCTGGTACATCATTGCATCTGCGTTCCATCCACCCGATGCAGGCGAATAGAGCGAATTCTGTGCAATGGCATTTTTGGGCGTCACATCACGAGATCCGCCTGACGGATCATTGAAGACTTTAGCATCAGGATTCTTGCGAGTGGCATCAGGGTTGAGCTTAACTACAATGGGTTTCTTGCCAAAGGCATTGTCTACGGCGGTGGGGTCGATGGCAGGCGTTGTAGCCTTGCACGCATTGAGCGACGTGAAGCCATTGCACTCGTACCAGAGCCAACCGCTGATCACGCCAAGTTGTGCCATGACGAGATCGGTAATAAGCATATTGGTGCCACTGATGAGCCAAGCAGCAGCGAAAGCCGGAAGAATCGCATGCGCCAATGGAGCGACGAAAACGAAACAAAGGACTAGGGCTGCTAGCCTTTTTTTGCTGAACAGTGGCACGCGCATGATGAGATACCTTAGATTTTAGCAGTGAAGCGCTTGAACAGCTTGATTACCACGGTCAGACCGAGGACGACGCCGACCACCGGAAACACGGCGTCGAACATGCTCTTGCCATCAGCGGAAATCGATGCAACCGTAGTCGCAACCGAAGCAGGTATTTCAGCCATTGCAGAGCCAGCCGCGGCAATCAACACAACAAAACCAGCGATCAATTTGTTTTTCATTTGAAAATCATCCATATTTAAATTTGCTCAAGAAACCTGCGAAAATAGTTGACAATAAAGCCGCAACTAAAACCACCGGCATAGACGGCGAGCAATAAACCGCCCAATTCAATTGCATCCTGCACGGTCATTTGAGACTCAACCCGGCCTGAAAGCCAAGTGCCCAGATAACTATGCATGACACGACCAACGCGATATCCTGCATCGGGTAATCAGAAAGCATGGTGCCTCCGTATCACATATGGAATAGAAAGCGCTTACGCAGTTTTGCGGCCTGCGGAACCTTCTGCCTTGTCTGAAGGCTGAATGAAACGGACGTTGTGAACTACCGTAATTTTTTTCTCTTTGTCACCAGTACCTTGCATCACTTCTTCAATTTCCACCTCTACTTCGACCGGCCCGGTTGACAAGAGATTGATATGGCTGATGCGGTCATAGTTCGAAGAATCTCCCCATTTAACCGCTTCGTAGCCAAGGCCGAACGTACCACCAGGGTTTTTATGTGGTGCCATGAGCCATAGGTGAGTTGCATCGTAGGCTTGACCACTTTCTTTAATCACGCCTTTGGAAGCGTATGCATTCATCAGATAAGTACGCTTCGTAAAGCGGCTATTTGCGAGGAAAAGAGACATAATTTAACTCCGTGGAAAATAGGATTTATCCTGAACATCAGGAAGAGAATTTATAAAAGAAAGAACGTCATCAAAGGTACCGACACTCGCAATCTGTAGAAGAACAACCCGAGCATCGAATGATTGCCCCAGCACTTTGAGCCACTGCTCAAAATTAAGTGAACCAAGCAGCACTGCAGGCTCTTGCTGCTGCTCAGCGATTTCCTCATCTGACAAATCAGAAATCTGAAAACGGCCTTTTAGACCCGGAGACCAAACAAGCTGGCGATTGCTATGGATACGCCCCTCGCCCATGCGGGACACAGCAGTGGCATACTCGACCCATGCCTCCCCTGCACTCTTGTCTCCTGCGCCGTACTGCCCAAGTAAACCAAAAGGTGTTTGTGAGTCGCCTCTGCCCGACTTCAAGGCCCCGCCGGCAAGTTCATACTCCAGCCCCCATTTGCCGATGTACTCACCTGCAGCGTTCCCCCCGCGTACATCTAGTGCGAGACGAGGAAGTTCCCAGCCATACTCTTTGCGGGCGGCTGCCGCCCAACGTGACCAAAGTGCATCACCGACCTCGGTCCAGGACAGCGGTTGGTCGCAAAAAAGTAGACTATGAACATGGGGGTGCCACCCATTCAGCCCCTTAGTAAATTCCAAAGCTCGGATTTGTCCGACAACAGAAAATTTTTCACGGAAAACCTTTGCTGATTTTCCTGAATTAAGACGATCAAAGAGGCGCTGCAATCGCTCAAGTACGTCAATACAGCGATCACTTGCAGCATGCGGTATGGTGCAAGTTAAAAGCCCGCATACTCCACCGCTCTCATTCATGCGATTCGTTGCAATGACCAATTCGGCTCGCCGTCTTACAGCGATCTTCCTTGCACATACCGGGCAATGCCAAACACTTCCGCACTGGACTATTCCGCCATAGTGAGCGCGTCGATGTGCCAATGCGCGATAGATAGCAACGCCCTTCTTCTGGTCAAGAACAGCAACGCCGCACCTCACCACGCGGTAGGCCGGAACCTCCATCCCAGCCCCTTTAATCCAACGAAAACGCGAAAGAAGTTTGCGCGCTGCGGATCGGAGAAGGTAGCTTGTAGCAACCGCCTCAAAATGATCGACTTCATAGGAGCCTGGGCCTATTTGCTTTCGAACCTCTCCAGACTGAAGGTCTACTTCAATGCCAAATCCATCTGGCAATCTGAGCGACGAGGTATCTTTCTCGTCGATCATTGAGCAGTTTTTTCGTCAAAGGTGACGGCGTTTTCGCCATATATACCAAGAGGCGCTGCTGCACGTTGGCTAAGGCCACCAGCCGCAGAGCGGCCGGCGTCCTCAGCCAACGTCTGCGTGCGTGGCGCAGCAGCGCGCAAATGAAGGAAAACGGTGCTCCATTGAGAGTCGCCACGTAGCAATTCACGATCCGGATGAGACCACCACATCAATCTGTCGATCGCCAAATGGGCTCCAAGCCGTGCCATCACATCCGACAAAACAAATGGCTCAGCGGCAACAACCGGATGAGAAGCAAACAGATCAAGCGTGTATACATCGGCGCGCAGCTTCATTCGCCGACTTCCACAGGATCAACCGGCTCTACGTCACGAGGCGTATAGCGTGCCGAAGCAGTTCGGCGCGCCACACGGTCAACTGCTTCAAGTTCTTCAAGAAAGCCAGGGAGGTTCTCCGCCATCCACGCAAGTCGCTCAGCTAAAGTCTTCGGACCTCTCACAGAGAAAATTCCTTCTCAACACAGCTGCGTTGAAGCGCAGCTACATTTACTAACGAATATTTCCCAATAGAAATTGTTGGCAAATAACCACGATTTATAAAGCCAACAACAACGCCAATCGGCAAGCCCACCATCTCTGCGAACCGCTCTCTGCTCACCAACGGCGACGCATTGTTAGATAACGAATGGGTGACAACAGCTTTGGATGCATCCACAATAACAATCCTCTATAAAGCAGTTTGACTTGCGATCTCATTTGTCCTAATTTTAGACAAATGCGTTTTTTTTGATATTAGACACTTATTGGATAACTATGTCAACCACAATCGAAGATAGAGTTATAATTTTACTAAGAGATAAAGCCAGCGCTGCAGAGCTCAATGCCAAACCGATCGTTCTGCCAGAAGGAGTGAAGTCATGGATAGGCTACGATCCCGGCAGAAAGTTTGGCGGGCATGGGTTTTGGGAGAGATTGGGGGAATACACTGGCATCACATCAAAACGTTGGCGCACTGTCTATGGACGCAAGCAACGAGTAACGTCTGACATGCTTGAAGCACTTGCGCGGATTTTTCCTGAGCATGCATTTTGGCTTGCCACTGGCATCACGGACGCAATAAACGGACATGTTGCGCCGATTAATGCACAAACTTTTCCGGAACGTCCATTCCGTACAAGCTCGTACAGCGGAGATTTTTTTAGAGCACAAATTGCACTATTCAAAGCCCTTTTCGATGCCAGTCAAGTCAATACTGAGGATGAAAAGGAACGGATGTATGCTGCTGAACGTACACGGCCGCTTGCACACTGGTGGGACAGTGCTCTCTCAGATACTGCATACAAACTTGCAGCCTCACAAGAATATTCAGACCTGCAGGAACTCTGGAATGCTCGAGAGATCGAACATTCGGAAGTGCTACAAAAAATTCGCTCTGCCCCCTCTGAAGCTGCGTTCAATGGTTCTCAGCCTACAGAGTCCAATGAGGAGCAAAAACAGCGTATCCCTGGGATAGACCCGAGAACAAAGCACCAGAGTTCGTGGGAGCTTTTTTATCGACCAAAAGATGAAACGAAATGACGATAAAACAAGTTAAGACAGGCTGGCAGGTCAATGTTCAACCTGGCGGACGGGCAGGAAAAAGGGTCAAGAAAACATTCCCAAGCAAGGCAGAAGCAATCGCCTGGGAGCGACACATACAGGCAAAGGTGCAAGAAGCCCCAGAGTGGGCGCCACCAAAAAAAGATGCACGACGACTTTCTGATCTCATCGACGTATGGCACCAGCACCACGGGACCGGTCTAAAGGATGGAGCAGGACGGAAGCGCATATTGCTCGCAATGTGTGAAGCGATGGGGAATCCCCGAGCCGATCAATTTACGCCCGATCAATTTGCTGAATATCGGATGAAGCGCATGGACGCCGGCATTACCGCTAACACCATGAACCGTGAGCAAGCTTACCTAAGGGCTGTATTCAACGAAACGATCAGACTAGGCCATTGGAAGAAAGAGAACCCGCTGACCAAACTACGTGCCTTCAAAATTCAGGAAAAAGAACTGTCGTACTTGGAGCAGGGGCAAATAGTCACGCTACTAACGCAACTTGATAAATCTAGAAATGCACATGTCTCACTTGTGGCTAAGGTATGCCTAGCGACTGGCGCACGCTGGGGAGAAGCAGAAAGCTTACGCTTAACCCAAGTTCGAAATGGCCTGATTCAGTTCGTGCAAACAAAGTCGAGCAAAGCACGGGCAGTTCCAATTACAGATGAACTCGAAAAATCATTAAAGACCCATCACGGGATCGCCGGAGATGGCGAGCGATTTTTCACCACTGCCTATTCTGCATTTCGAGAAGCGCTGACTCAGGCTAAGCTTAAGCTCTCTGTGGGCCAACTCACGCATATTTTGCGGCACACGTTTGCGAGTCACTTCATGATGAATGGTGGCAACATCCTAGCTCTACAGAAGGTCCTGGGGCATCACAGTTTGACAATGACAATGCGATACGCCCACCTGTCACCTGAGCACCTGCAGGAGACACGGCACCTCAATCCACTAGCAAGGCTCAATCACGGTTGAACTTCCGTTGAACCTTTACCGAAACAGAATAAAAAAAGGGGCTACGCAATCGCGCAACCCCTTGTTTTTAATAGTAATTTTGGTGGGCCTCCCGTGAGTCGAACACGGCACCAACGGATTATGAGTCCGCTGCTCTAACCAAGCATGAGCTAGAGGCCCGGGGACTGTAGCGTGGCGGCGCTATTGATGCCCGCCTCGCGCGGCCGTTTTGGAAACGGACACGCGAGGATAGGGGTATCAGGGGCGCACGTCAAGCCCTATTGGCTTCTAGTTGCCTTCCAAGAAGCTTTTCAGCTTGTCGGAGCGCGATGGGTGGCGCAGCTTGCGCAGCGCCTTCGCTTCGATCTGGCGGATGCGCTCGCGCGTCACGTCGAATTGCTTGCCCACTTCTTCCAGGGTGTGGTCGGTGGACATCTCGATGCCGAAACGCATGCGCAGCACTTTCGCTTCGCGTGGCGTCAAGGAGTCCAGCACGTCCTTGACCACGCCGCGCATGGAAGCGTGCAAGGCCGCGTCGGCCGGCGCCAGGGTGTTGTTGTCCTCGATGAAGTCGCCCAGGTGGGAATCGTCATCGTCGCCGATCGGCGTTTCCATCGAGATCGGTTCCTTGGCGATTTTCATGATCTTGCGGATCTTGTCCTCGGGCATCTCCATCTTGATCGCCAGAGTCGCCGGATCGGGTTCCGCGCCCGTTTCCTGCAGGATCTGGCGGGAAATCCGGTTCATCTTGTTGATCGTCTCGATCATGTGCACGGGAATGCGGATCGTGCGCGCCTGGTCGGCGATCGAGCGCGTGATAGCCTGACGGATCCACCACGTCGCATACGTGGAGAACTTGTAGCCGCGGCGGTACTCGAACTTGTCGACGGCCTTCATCAGGCCAATATTGCCTTCCTGGATCAGGTCGAGGAATTGCAGGCCGCGGTTCGTGTATTTCTTGGCGATCGAAATGACCAGGCGCAAGTTAGCCTCCGTCATTTCGCGCTTGGCCTTGCGCGCCTTCATTTCACCGGCCGCCATCTGGCGGTTGATGTTGCGCAAGTCCGGCAGCGGCAGCACGACCCTCGCCTGCAAGTCGATCAGGCGCTGCTGCAGTTCCTTGACGGTCGGAATGTTGCGGCCCAGGATGGCGCTGTAGGCGTGTCCTGCGTTGACTTCGCCATCGACCCAATCGAGGTTGGTTTCATTGCCCGGGAAGACCTTGATGAAGTGGGCGCGCGGCATGCCGCAGCGGTTCACGGCCACGTCGAGGATCTGCTTCTCGATATGGCGCACTTCGTCGACCTGGCCGCGCAGGGTGTCGCACAGCTTTTCCACCACCTTGGCCGTGAAGCGGATGCCCAGCAATTCTTGCGAAATGGCTTCCTGCGCCTTGGCGTAGGGTTTCGAGTTGTAGCCTTCCTTCTCGAAGGCGCGGCGCATCTTGTCGAACTGCTGCGAAATGACGGCGAATTTTTCCAGCGCCGTGCGTTTCAGGGTTTCCAGCTGCTCCGCGGAGAAGCCGGCGGCGCCAGACGCGCTCGCCTCTTCCTCTTCTTCCTCTTCCTCTTCTTCCGCTTCCGCCTCTTCCTCTTCTTCTTCCACGGGGGCGGCCACGACAGGGGCGGCGACCGGTTCGTTCTCATCGACGAGGCCGTCGACGATTTCGTCGATCTTGATCTCTTCGTTGGCGATGCGGTCGGCGGCGGCGATGATTTCGGCGATCGTCACGGGACAGGCGGAAATGGCCTGGATCATGTCTTTCAAGCCATCTTCGATGCGCTTGGCAATCTCGATCTCGCCTTCGCGCGTCAGCAGCTCGACCGAGCCCATCTCGCGCATATACATGCGCACGGGGTCGGTGGTGCGGCCAAAGTCGGAGTCGACGGTCGACAATGCGGCCTCGGCCGCCGCTTCCGCCTCGTCGTCGCTGGTGACGACGGCAACGTTATCGGACAGCAACAGCGTTTCCGCATCGGGCGCGTGCTCGTAGACGGCGATGCCCATGTCATTGAAGGTACCGATGATGCCTTCGATGGCTTCCGGATCGACTATGTTTTCGGGCAAGTGATCGTTGATTTCCGCATACGTCAGGAAACCGCGTTCCTTGCCGAACTTGATCAGGGTCTTGAGTTTCTGGCGCCGGCGCTCGAGTTCTTCCTCGCTCGCTTCCGTGTCGGACGAGAAGGCATCCTTCAGCAGCGCGCGCTCCTTCGCCTTGCGGTCCTTGGCCTTGGCCTTGTCGACGGCCTTCAGTTCGGCCCGCTCGACGGCATTCAGCGCGGCGACTTCATCATTTTCTGGCTGGAATTCTTTTGGCTTGCGGCCGCGGCGGCCTGGCACTTTTACCGAAGGCAAGACATAACCGGACGTATCGATGGCCGCCAGGGTGGCGGCGTCGGTCGTCTGGCTGACCACAGGCGGCGCGCTGGTCACGCGCGCTTCGGGCCGGTCGAGCGCCTTTTCGGCTTTCGTGGTAACTTTAGTGGGCTTTGCAGCCGCTTTGGATTCGGGTTTCTTGATTGGCACAGGCGCTTTCGATTACACAACGACTTGCTTTACGGTGGATTAGGATAAAGTTTGCTGCCAGTTCCCGGTCTACCTGCGGGAACCACCATCTTCGAACCTGCCGACAACCCAGGTTCGACACTGTTACGTTACTTACACCTCATCGGCCACGATCCGCGGGAACCGCAACACTTCCTGTCCACCGACTGTCGCCAGCCGTGCCGGCAGAAAATGCTGCATCCGACCGCGTTGGGAGCGAGAGCCTGGCGCGGCTTGCCAGCGTCTGCAAGCCTTGCTTGCCACGCTGAAAACGCCAGTTGGCCCTGGCTGCCGACGCGCTCTTCCGCGCCGATCAAGAGCCTAACTTACTGAAAACAAATACTATTTACGAAACAGAACTAGCTTGCCAAAGCACACAATACTTAGCATTTAATTATAGCACGCGAAAAATGTTTTTCCAGTGCGTGCCATACCCTCAGGACAAGATTAGCGATTCACCAACTCGGCATCTCGCTGGCGTTCCAGCTCCCCTTGCTCCTGCATGATTTCGCGGTAGCGTACACCAATTTTCTCCGATGGCAAACCCGACGCAAACAATTGCTGCAATTCCGCCTTCAAGGCATTCAATTTGATCTCGCGGATGGTGCTCACCAGCCACGACAATTCGCTGTCGTAATCGGATTCCGTGCCGGCCGCGATTTCGCCGATGATCTCGTCATATTCGCTGCCCAGTTCCTTCAATTGCTGCGCCAGCGCGGCAAAACTACCATGCTCGCCCAGCGCCTGGCCCACGGCCACCAACTGCCCCAGGCTGTGCGCCGCGTCCGGCCCCAGGTGCTGGAAGGCGGTCAGGGCCGCCTCGTCGATGCGCAGGGTCAACGGCGGATGCGCCACCAGCATGCGCATGATCTTCAATTCCAGACCCACGGGCACGGGACGGCCCGACTTCGGCGGCGCGCGATGCGCCACGGCAACGGGTTTCGCCAGCTCGAACAGGGCTTCGATCTCGGCCGGCGTGGACTGCGTCAGCTGCGCCAGGCCCCGCACGATCTGCAGGCGCAAGGATGACGGCGCCATCAGCTGCAGCAGGGGCTTGGCGTCGAACTGCACGCGGGCGCGCCCTTCCGGTTCCGACAGATCATGCTCGCCCGACACTTCTTTCAGCAGGAACTGCGACAGCGGCATGGCTTCATGCACTTGCTGCTCAAAACCCTCGGCGCCGAATGCGCGGATATAGCTGTCCGGATCGTGTTCCGACGGCAGGAACAGGAACTTGATGGTCTTGTTGTCCGAGACGTGGGCCAGGCTCGCTTCCAGCGCGCGGCGGGCGGCGCGGCGGCCGGCCTTGTCGCCGTCGAAGCTGAAAATCACGTTATCGCTCTGGCGCAGCAGTTTTTGCACGTGGGTGGGCGTGCACGCCGTGCCCAGCGTAGCCACCGCTTGCGGGAAACCCATCTGCGCCAGCGCCACCACGTCCATATAGCCTTCCGTCACCAGCACGTAGCCGGCGTCGCGGATGGCCTGACGCGCCTCGAACAGCCCATATAGTTCGAATCCCTTGGAAAACAAGGGCGTTTCCGGCGAATTCAGGTATTTCGGTTCGCCATGGTCGAGCACGCGGCCGCCAAAGGCGATGACCTGGCCCTTTGTATTGCGAATCGGAAACATGATGCGCTCGCGGAAACGGTCGTAGCGCTTGCGGTTATTGCCTTCCTCATCGACCTTGTCGATCACGAGACCGGCCTCGGCCAGGGCCACCACGTCGTAGTCGGGAAAGACGGAACGCAGGTTGTCCCAGCCACCGGGCGCAAAACCCATGCCGAAGCGAGCGGCCACTTCGCCCGTCAAGCCCCGGTTCTTGAGGTAGGCGATGGCTTCCGGCGCGTGGCGCAGCTGGCCCCGGTAGTAATCGCAGGCCTGCGTCATGGCGTCGGACAGGGCCAGGCTCTGCGCCTGGATCTGCGCGCGCTGGGCCGGCGGGATCCTGTCGTCCGCTTCCGGCACGACCATGCCCACGTTCTGCGCCAGGTCCTTGACGGCGTCGACAAAGCCCATGCCCGAGTACTCGATCAGGAAGCCGATCGAGGTGCCATGCGCGCCGCAGCCGAAGCAGTGATAGAACTGCTTGGTGGGGCTGACGGTAAAGCTGGGCGACTTTTCACTGTGGAACGGGCACAGGCCCATGAAATTGGCGCCGCCTTTTTTCAGCTGCACATAGCGGCCCACGACATCGACGATATCGACGCGGTTGAGCAAATCGGAAATGAAGGATTGAGGTATCACTGGCTAGGGCGGGTCTTGTTATAGGTCAGACTATACTACCGCACGTGGCCTGATGTTGAGCCAGGTCAACGTGTGGGCGAGGGAGCGGCTGCCGGCGTGGGCCGGCAGCCAGGGTACTGATATGGGGCTTAGGCAGCCGGCGTCAAGGACTTCTTGATCAGGGCCGACACCACGGCCATGTCGGCGCGTCCCGCCAGCTTCGGCTTGACGATGGCCATGACCTTGCCCATGTCCTGCGGACCGGTGGCGCCAGAAGCGGCCACGGCGGCAGCCACTTCGGCCGCCACTTCCTCATCCGACAGTCCGGCAGGCATGTAGCCGATCAGGTGCACCAGCTCGGCTTTTTCGATGTCGGCCAGGTCGGCGCGGCCACCCGCCTCGAACTGGGTGATCGAATCCTTGCGCTGCTTGATCATCTTTTCCACGATGGCCGTCACATGGGCATCCGTCAATTCGATGCGCTCATCGACTTCCTTGCGCTTGATTTCCGCCAGCAACAGGCGAACCGTGCCCAGCTTGCCCGCATCCTTGGCGCGCATGGCGTTTTTCATGTCTTCGGTAATTTGTTCTTTCAAGCTCATGGCAATCCTCGTTGGTCAGTGTAGTTCGATGCTTGTGCGCAACCAGATAAGCAGGCCACAAAAGCGAAAACCCGCTGCGGCGAACCGGAGCGGGTATGCGACTCATCTGAAGTATAACCCCAGGCGAATCAAAACAAAACCCGTGGCGAAGAATGCGCCGTACTACCCGGGTTGGTTCTGATTGAACAGTCTTAGAATAATTTTTTCGGCAGTTGTTGGCTGCGGATGCGTTTGTAATGACGCTTGACAGCAGCTGCCAGCTTGCGCTTGCGCTCAGCCGTTGGCTTTTCGTAGAATTCGCGAGCGCGCAATTCGGTCAGCAGACCAGTTTTTTCGATGGTGCGTTTGAAGCGACGCATTGCGACTTCGAACGGCTCGTTTTCTTTAAGGCGAATAGTGGTCATGTAAAATTCAAACCGTTGAGGTGGTGTATAGGAAGAGATAGATAGTAGCAGCTTTTATTCGGAAAGGGAAGCCCCTCCCCACTTGCGTGCGGCATGCAGCCTGAGATTGCCGCCCGGCTGTGGCGTAAACCACGCATCCGGACGGCGGCGGCACTCAGGCGGCCGGCTTGCGGCGGCGCGCCATGAAGCCCAGCAGGCCCAGGCCAGCGAGCAGCATGGCATAGGTGCCCGGTTCCGGCACGGCGCTGACGTTCATGCTAACACCATCCAGGAAGGCCGACGTGTCGCGCGCGTTGCCCGGATTGATGCCGGCAAAGCTCAAGGTATGGTTGCCGGCGCCGATGTTGAGCGCGTTCACATTGAAGCTGGTCCAGCCCGTGCTGGTCACAGCATACTGCCCCAGCTGCGTGCCGTCCAGGCTGACCGTCACGGCCTGGCCCTGGTCATAGCCGGGACGCAGCGCCAGGTGGAAGGCGAAGCTGTAATCGGCGGCGCCCGAACTGACGAAGCTTTGCGAGATCGCGGCCGTGTTTTGCAGGAAAGCAAATGCATTGCCCTCCTGCGCCACGCCATTCCAGGCCGTGTAGCTGGCCGACACGCCGGCGCCGCCCGTGAAGCTCCAGCCCGGCGCCACGTTGCCATACACGTAGCCGCCACCGACGGTATTGTTTTCAAAACCGCCATTGCTCAGCACGGGGGTGCTGGCAAAGGCGCTGGTGCTGAGCAAGGCAACTGCGGCGGCGGCGATCAGGCGTTTCATGGTGACTCCAGGGTAATGTTCATTTAATTGCCATCTGACATGCAAAATGTCCAAATATCAATTTACATGACAAGTATTCAATACAGTTTCAATGAAGTCAAGAACATTATTACCGGTAGTCACGCGTTGAGGCCATCGAGCAACTAACTATTACTGCAGAGCAATTCCTGCCGCCACGCCGGAAGCCCAGGCCCACTGGAAGTTGTAGCCGCCCAGCCAGCCCGTCACGTCCACCGATTCGCCGATGAAATACAGGCCCGGCACCTGATTGGCCATCATGGTCTGCTGCGACAGCTCGCGCGTGTCGATGCCGCCGCGCGTCACTTCCGCCTTGCGGTAGCCTTCCGAGCCGTTCGGCACGATGGACCAGGCATTGATGGCCTGGCCCAGCCTGCGCAGTTGCGCGTCGGGCATGTCGGCGATGCGCGCGTCCGGCGCCAGGCCGTTGACGGCCAGCAGGCAGTCGGCCAGGCGCTGCGGCAGCCATTGGGCGACGATATTGCCCAGTTGCTTCTTCAAGGTGCCCTTGCCTTCGATCAAGGTCTGCGCCACGTCCACTTCCGGCAGCAGGTTGAGGACGATGGGCGTGCCCGGCAGCCAGTAGCTGGAAATCTGCAAAATGGCCGGACCGGACAGGCCGCGGTGCGTGAACAGCAAATCTTCGCGGAAACGCGCGCCCGTCGCCTTGCGACCCTTCAGGCTGCCCGTCTCCACGTCCACTTCCAGGGCGATGCCGGACAGTTCCGCGAACGGCGCCCAGCTGGCCGGGTCGAACGTCAGCGGCACCAGGGCCGGACGCGGTTCGACCATCGCCAGGTCGAATTGTTTGGCGATGCGGTAGGCAAAGTCGGTGGCGCCGATCTTCGGGATCGACAGGCCGCCCGTGGCGATGACGATGCTGGCCGTCTCGATGTCGCCGCTGTCCGTCTGCAGCACGAAGCCGCCATCGTCCTGCTGCGCAACATTGTCGATCTTACATGGCATGCGCCAGTGCACGCCGCCAGCGGCGCACTCGTCCTTGAGCATGTCGATGATCTGCTCGGCCGACTCATTGCAGAACAGCTGGCCCTTGTGCTTCTCGTGGTAGCCGATGCGGTATTTTTTCACCAGTGCGAGGAAATCCTGCGGCGTGTAGCGCGACAGCGCGCTCTTGCAGAAGTGCGGATTTTCCGAGAGGAAATTTTGCGGGGCGGCGTTAATATTAGTGAAATTGCAACGACCGCCACCCGAGATGCGGATCTTTTCGGCCAGCTTGGCCGCGTGATCGATCAATACCACGCGCTTGCCCTGCTGGGCGGCCACGGCCGCACACATCATGCCGGCCGCGCCCGCGCCGATCACTGCCACATCAAATTGTTTTGCCATAAGAATTCCGGTCACCGCTGATTACAAAGACGCCATTGTAAACTGCGGCGACGCGGCTAGCGCGGCCGTGCTGCAATCTCCCGCGATGCCATCAGGCATTGCGCCACCTGCGCGGCGATCGACGGCGGCACGGGCACCTCGCCGCGCAGCACGGCAGCAATCCAGGCCGCCGTGGTGGCCGCATCGCGCTCGGCAGGCAAGTGCGGCGGCTCTTCCGCCAGCGCCTGCTTTTCCACCAGCAGCGTGCGTTCCGCTGCATGAAACCAGTCGATCTGCTGCGCCTTGTTGGCGTTGGCCACCGTTTCCCCTTCCGTGCCGCGCATCAGGAAGGCGTCGCCGCGCGCGGGCGACGATGCCATCAGGAAATATTCACCGAGCATTTCCAGGTATTCCTGGTGCGTGTACGACACGAGGCGCAGGGCCGGGCCGGCGAACGGCTGCATGATTTTCACCAGGGTATGCGTGGAATTGCGCACGCCCAGCACGCGGCGCAGGGACAGCATCCAGGCCAGGCGCGGTGCCAGCGCGTCGATGGGCAGGAAGGCGGCTTCGCCGCGCGCCATGGCGGCCTCGGCCTGCGCATGGTCCGGCGAGGCCGGCACGCCCAGCGCGGCCAGCACTTCGGCCGTCGTGATACGGCCCGGGTCGCTGGTCACGCCATGCACGAGCACGGGCGCGCCGGCGCGCGCCAGCAGCAGCGCCAGCAGGGCCGTCAGGTTGGCCATCTTGCGCGCGCCGTTGTAGCTGGGAATGATGATGGGAGCAAACTCACCGGCCGGTGCGGCCAGCGGGACGAACGACGCTTCGGCCGCGTCGAGGAAGCCGGCGATTTCCTCGACGGACTCGCCTTTGATGCGCATCGACAACAAAATGCCGCCCAGTTCCAGGTCCGACACGCGGCCCTCGAGCATGGCGCGGTACAGGGCATGGGCATCGGTGCGCGTCATGCTGCGGGCACCGTTCTTGCCGCGTCCTATTTCCTTGATGAAACGTGCGGCAGGAAAGGCCTCACCGGCCACGTCGGTATGGGGTATGGAAACAGTAGTCATGGCGCCAGCTTACACGGATTTTTCCCTGTGCAGACAGGCCGGCAGCGGCGAAATGCCACAATGCAACGGTCTGCACGCAAAATATTCCCCGCAAAAAGTGCCTGCGCACTGAATCCGGCCAGTCCGCCCCTGCGTATATCAGTACACAGGAGGACTCATCATGAACCACGCGATCAAACAGGAAACCGCCTTCGTCGGCATCGAAACGGGCAAGCTGCTGCTCAAGGCCGTGCTGGTCTCGGGCGGCGAGGTGCTGTGCAAGGTGCTGGAAAACGACCTGGCCGGCTACCGCTGGCTGCGCAGCTGGCTGCAAAGGAACGACGTGCCCGTCATGGGCTTGCGCGTCTGCCTGCGCCTGGATGCGCCTTTCAGCGTAGCGCCCGCCCGGGCGCTGGCCGGGATGGGCATGCTGGTGTGCGATGCCGAGCCAGGCGCGCTGGAAGCCTATGCGCGCGGCTGCGGCCTGCCCGATGGCGCGGCACGCGGCGCCGTGGTGCTGGCCCATTATTGCGCGGCGGCCCGCCCCGCGCCCTGGACACCGCCTTCGCCCGCCTACGATGAGCTGCGCCTGTGGCTGCGCCGCCTGCATGCCGTGCAGCAGCTGCGCAAGCAGGAAATGGCGCGCCTGGAAAGCCATTTCCATGCGGGACAAATTGCGCTGCATCAATTACTACGCCAGCAGATCGCCTGCCTGGACGTGCAGATACGCCAGCACGAACAGGCGATCCTTGCGCACGTGCGGCGCCATCCCGGCCTGCCCAGGCCGCCTGAACTGGCGCGCAGCCACCAGGGTATCGCGCGCTACACGTTTGCCGCCGGCATCGCCGGCGGCCGTTGACGTAACGCTGGCGCAGCAGGCCTGCCGCCGGGCAGACCTGTCTCAAAAACAACTCGGCAGTACCCGTTTTTCCCCGCCTCCCGCCGCCAGGCCGCATTTCCGCTACACTATTGCCTCTTAAAGAACGCAATAGCGAAAGCCTAGCCAGAATCATGAATACGCCAGACATCGAAAATATCAACGTCACCTCCTTCGCGCCGATGCCCACGCCGGCCGAACTGCATGCCAAGCTGCCCCTGTCCGAGAGCGCCTTCGACACCGTCAGCCGCGGCCGCGAAGCGCTGCGCAACATCATCGACCGCAAGGACCAGCGCCTGTTCGTCGTCGTCGGTCCCTGCTCCATCCACGACCCCGTCGCCGGCCTCGATTACGCGCGCCGCCTGAAAGCGCTGCAAGAGGAAGTCAAGGACACGATGCTGCTGGTGATGCGCGTGTATTTCGAAAAACCGCGTACCACCACGGGCTGGAAAGGCTATATCAACGACCCGTACATGGACGATTCCTTCAAGGTCAACGAAGGCATGGAAAAGGCGCGCCAGTTCCTGCTCGACGTGTGCGAACTGGGCCTGCCCACCGCCACCGAAGCGCTGGACCCCATCTCGCCGCAATACCTGGGCGACCTGATCGCCTGGACCGCCATCGGCGCGCGCACCACGGAATCGCAGACGCACCGCGAAATGTCGTCCGGCCTGTCGACGCCCGTCGGCTTCAAGAACGGCACCGATGGCGACATCAGCATCGCCGTCAACGCCATCCTGTCGTCGGCGCACCCGCACTCCTTCCTCGGCATTAACGCCGAAGGCAACGTCGCCATCGTGCGCACGCGCGGCAACGCCTACGGCCACGTGGTGCTGCGCGGCGGCGACGGCCGTCCGAACTATGATTCCGTCTCCATCGCCATCGCCGAACAGGCGCTGGCCAAGGCCAAGCTGCCGGCCAACCTGGTGGTCGACTGCTCGCACGCCAACAGCTACAAGAAGCCGGAACTGCAGCCGCTGGTGATGGGCGACGTGGTCAACCAGATCCGCCAGGGCAACCGCTCGCTGGTGGGCGTGATGATCGAATCGAACATCGTCGGCGGCAACCAGAAGATCCCGCAAGACCTGTCGCAGCTGACCTACGGCTGCTCCGTCACGGACGGCTGCATCGACTGGGACACGACGGCCACCATGCTGCGCGACGCGCATGCGCACCTTCTCAATCGCCCTGCATAATACGCCTGCAACCCATCAAAGAACGGCGCGCTACGCGCCGTTCTTTTACGCCCGTTCCTTCATTACGCCATCTGCACATGCGGCAGCACGGCAAACGTTCCCGCCAGCGCCTGTTCGGCCTTGCTGGCAGGGATATTGAGTTCATTCATGTCCAGGTAGATGCGCCCGTCCATGACGCGCACGGCATACTGGCGCGCCATGCCCTGCACGGGCGCCACCAGGCGGCCCGAATCGAGCTCGATGATCCAGCTGTGCTTCGGTCCCATCAGGTTTTTCTCCATCAGCACCCCGTGCGACAGCGGACCACCCAGGCAGGGCACCGTGTCGAGCAGGGCGTAGACGCTGTCATCGCACGCGCGAAACAGCGCCACGCCCGGCAAGTCCTGCCAGGCCAGGCCCCGCTGCACCATGCGCGCGCCCGCCAGCGGCATGTCCTTCAGGCGGCAAATCATTTTCCATTGTTCCGGCATTGCGAACTCCTTTCAGAAAGGCACACGCCTGTCTAAAGCAAGAGCGGTGCCAGTGCCAGCGCAGGCGAAGAAAGGGCTGGACAGGAGGCAAAACGCCGCCGCGCCGCACTGCGCAAGTGCACACTGCCGCCGAAATGGTGCGCCCGCCGCACGATGGACTGGCCGGCTTTCCTTTACAATGGCGGATTACTCCTCCCTATTCAGTACCTTCATGATTGTTCTTGGCGTCGAATCCTCCTGTGACGAAACCGGCCTGGCCTTGTACGACACGCAACGCGGCCTGCTGTCGCACGCCCTCTATTCGCAAGTCGCCATGCACGAGCAATATGGCGGCGTGGTGCCGGAACTGGCATCGCGCGACCATATCCGCCGCGCCATCCCGCTGCTGGAAGAAACCCTGGCGAAGGCCGGCGTGACCCTGCCCGAGATCGATGCCATCGCCTACACGCAGGGTCCCGGCCTGGCCGGCGCGCTGCTGGTCGGGTCGTCCGTCGCCTGCAGCCTGGGCCTGGCCATCAACAAGCCGGTGCTGGGCATCCACCACCTGGAAGGCCATCTGCTGTCGCCCTTGCTGGCGTCCGAACCGCCGGAATTCCCCTTCATCGCGCTGCTGGTCTCGGGCGGCCACACGCAGCTGATGCGCGTCGATGGCGTGGGCCAGTACACCATGCTGGGCGAAACCCTGGACGACGCGGCCGGCGAAGCGTTCGACAAGTCGGCCAAGCTGCTGGGCCTTGGCTACCCGGGCGGCCCGGCCATTTCGCGCCTGGCCGAATTCGGCGATCCGCTGGCATACAAGCTGCCGCGCCCCATGATGCACTCGAAGGATTTCAATTTCAGTTTCTCCGGTTTGAAGACGGCAGTGCTGACGGTGGTCAAAAACCACGAAGAAAAGGTCATCGCGAATATCTGCGAACAGGACAAGGCGAACATCGCGCGCGGCTTCGTCGACGCCATCGTCGAAGTGCTGACGGCCAAATGCGTCTCGGCCCTCAAGCACACGGGCCTGAAACGCCTGGTGATCGCCGGCGGCGTGGGCGCCAACGCGCAGCTGCGCGCCTCGCTCAACGCGGCCGCCGCCAAGAAGCGCTTCAAGGTGTACTACCCGGAGCTGGAATTCTGTACCGATAACGGCGCCATGATCGCCTTTGCCGGCGCCATGCGCCTGCAGATCAACCCCGACGCGGCAAAATACGATTATTCGTTCAACGTGCGCCCGCGCTGGCCGCTGGACGAAATCCGCGAAGTCTGATCACGCCAGCAGGAAATTGCGCGCGCCCGCCAGGGCCGCGCCTTCTTCCACCGTCTCATCCTTCAGCCCCACCCCCGACAGCTGCCGCGCAAACGCCTGCGACAGCAGGTAATGCAGCCGGTACGCGGCCGGCGCATACGCCAGCCCCTCGGGGCGCACGTTCGAGATGCAGTTGCGGCTGTCGTCCCGCAGCCCCACTTTCGGCGCCCACGTCAGGTACAAGCCCAGGCTGTCCGGCGCACTGAGGCCCGGCCGCTCGCCGATCAGCACCAGCACGGCCCGCGCTTTTATCAACTCCCCCACTTCGTCGCCGACGGCCACCCTGCCCTGCATCACGATGTGCAGCGGCGACACCGTCCACGCCTCCAGCGCCAGCCGTTCGCGCAAGGCGGCCAGGAACGGCGCCGCGTGGCGCTGCACGGCCAGCGCCGACAGGCCATCGGCCGCCACCAGGGCCAGGTCAACGCCGGCGCTCCCCGTGCCGCCATCAAGCAGGCGCGCGCGCGACGCCGCATCGAGCCGGCGCCCCAGGTCCGGGCGCTGCAGGTATTCGCTGCGCGTGGCCGCCGCGCTGTGCAGCGGCACGCTGGCCTGCCCCTGCTGCGCCAGGGCACTGGCCAGCGCCGCGCCATCGAGCGGCAGGTGCACGGCGTCGCGCGCCTGCGCGTGGGCCAGCTGGAACGCCAGGTGCGCGCCGGTGGGCAGGCTTACGCCGCTGCGCCCCAGCGCGATGCGCGCCGCCGTATGCCGGCGCAAGGCTTGCCAGGAGCTGCCGCTATCGATGTCCTTTTTTGCCATCTCCCCTCCCGGTATGTACCCGTCCTTGCTACACTGCGTCGTTTCCAGTTTATCACCGTCACCCTCCACGCCAGGAATGCCATGATTGTTGCCAGCGACGCCGCGCAGTGGGACCAGCTGTACGATGCACCCCTGCTCGACCGCCTCGGCCCCGCGCAGGAGGAAGTCATCGCCCATGTGGCGCAAGTCAATGCGGCCACCGGCGTCGCCGCGCAGCCCGCCTCCACGCGAGTGGACGCGGCCTTCCATGCCGACGTGCGCGCGGCCATGGCCGCCATGCCGGCGTCCGTGCAGGCGCTGCTGGAAGGCGTGCTGCTGGGCGTGCGCTATGCGCGGCGGCTGGGGTCCTCGGCCATCAGCGATATCGTCGTCAGCGGCGAGGGCGTGATCCTCGGCGTGGTGGTGGCGCTCGACGTGGAGGCGTTCGAGGCGCGCACGGCCAATGCCTGGGCCACCTGGAAGGAAAACACGCCATTCGTGCCGCAGGCGGGCTATCGCCTGGAGGCGCGCATCGCCGTGCCCGGGGACGACAACCGCCAGCGCGCGCTGCAATACCTGCTGCTGCATGAATTCGGCCACGTGCTGGCGGCGGGCCGGGGCCTGCTGCCCGAATGGTGGAACGGCGCGCAAGCCATGCGCGGCGCGGACGACTACCGCTACCTGCCGCTGGCCTGGCACATCACGCCAGAAAGACTCGTCGTGCCGCTGCCGGCAAACGACTTTCCCCTGCGCGCGGACATCGCGTATTACCAGGCGCCGCGCCTGGCCGCCAGCCAGATGCGCGACGCCTACGCGCAGCTGCAGGGCGCGAACTTCGCCACCCTGTACGCGGCCACCAGCATGCACGAGGACTTTGCCGAGTCGTTCGCCAGCTACGTGCATGCCGTCATGCTGCGCCAGCCCCAGTGCATCCGCATTTTCCACGACAGCACCGTGCTGCTGCAGTTCGACGGCTACTGGGAGGCCGGGCGCAGCGCGGCCAAGCGACAACTGCTGGAATCGCTGCTCGGCAGCTGATCAGCTGCCCGCCGCCGCCCGTGCCAGCATGGCGCGAAATGCCGCAAACACCTTCTGCATGGCGGGCCGCTTGTACGGATACAGTGCCTCGGCGTCCATGGCGTGCACGATCATGGCGTTGTCGGCCTCGAACACCAGCAGCTCGCCATCGCGCGTCTCGGCGCAATCGATGCCCAGGTAGGGCATGCCCATGCGCGCGTCGATGGCGCGCAGGGCGGCCGCATGACGCCGCGCGAACCCTTCGTCGAAATGCGCCATGCAGTGCGCCTCCTCGGCGCGCTTGGCCGCGCTTTCATCCATGCCTGCGTTCAGGTAATGGATCATCCAGTGCGAGGACACGGCGTAGTGGCAGATGTAGGGCACGCCATCGACCAGCACGATGCGGTATTTGCGGAACTGGCCGTCTTCGCCGCGGTAGTCGACGAAGCGGGCGATATAAAAGCGCTGCGCGTCGACGGCCTGCAGGTAGGCGTGCAAGTCGCCCGCCTGTTCCATCTTGTCCAGGTCGTGGCCCGCGTGCGAACCGAGCGGCCGCACGATCAGGGGAAAGGCGTCGCCAGGCAGCACGGCGTCGAGCGGCAACTCGCCCGCGGCCAGCGCCGCCAGCTGCGCGCGGCTGACGCGCGCCGTGCGCGGCATGGCCACGCCAGGCACGTCGCGCAGCTTTTCGCACAGGCCGTCGCGCGAGGTATGCGCGATATGCTGCGGCAGATTGACGACGGGGCGCGGCCAGTCGGCGACGAATTGCGCCAGCAGCGCCAGCAAGGGCTGGTTGGCGTCCGATTCGGCCACGCCTACCAGCAGCACGTCGTGGTCCGGCACCTCTTCCGGCAAGGGGCCATCCGCCGTCACATACAGCAGGTCGAGCGCCACGTCGGACTGCTCGACGAGGAATTCGACAGGCGTGTTCGACATCAGGTCGCCCGGCCCCAACAGCACCAGCACTCGGATGCCGGGACCCGCTTGCGGCGCCTGCGCGGGCAGCGCATACAGCTGCTGCAGCTCAATCGCCTGCGCCTGCACGGCCAGCGCCATGTCGCGCTCGCCCTTCAGTTGCAGCACGGTGGAAAAGTCCAGGTAGGCGTGCGCGTCGTCGGGATGCGCCTGCGCGCGCGCCAGCAGCGCCTCGCCCAGCGGTGCCAGGTCTTCCTGCAGAAAGGCGCGGCGCATCAGGGGCGCCACGCCGATCAGCGGCGCATACGGCGTGGCGGCGTGGTGCAGCAACTCGTTCATGGTGACTCCCTTTCACGACAGGCGCGCGGCGCCGAAGCGCAGCACGCCCGCCAGCAGCGCGTCGATATCCTCGGCGCGCGTGCGGTGATTGACGATGGCGGCACGGATGGCCAGCCGCCCGGCGATGGTGGTGGTCGATGGGGCGGCGATGCCCGACTCGTGCAGGTCGGCGACGATCTCGCCGTTGAAGGCGTCGCTGTCGCCATCGGCTGTGCCACGGTGGCGGAAGCAGACGATGTTTAGGGTCACGGGCGCCAGCAGTTCCAGCTGCGGCGTGGCCGCGATCCGTTCGGCCAGGTAGCGCGCCAGCGCGCAGGTATGGGCGATGGCCGCGCCCATGCGCTCGGCGCCGTGCACCTTGAAGGTAAACCAGGTTTTCAGGGCGCGGAAGCCGCGCGACAGGTCCGGGCCGAAATCGCAGGGCCAGGGCGAGCCGCCCGCCAGGCCCCGCGCTTCGCGCCGCAGATACGCCGCCGGCGCGGCAAACGCCGCCATGTGGCGCGCGCCGTCGCGCACCAGCAGGAAGCCAGCGTCATACGGCACCTGCCCCCACTTGTGAAAATCGAACGCCAGCGAATCGGCCCGCTCGATGCCGGCCAGCAGGGGGGCGATCTCGGGCGAGAGCATGCCCAGCGCGCCATACGCGCCGTCGACGTGGAACCACAGCTGCTCCTGCGCGGCCAGTGCCGCCAGCGCCGGCAAATCGTCGATGGCGCCCGTGTCCACGGTGCCGGCCGTGCCGGCGACGAAAAACGGCCGCAGGCCCGCCGCGCGGTCGGCGGCGACCGCCTGCGCCAGCGCGGCCACGTCGATTTGCTGGTGGTGATTCACGGCGATGCGGCGCAGGGCGGCCGTGCCCAGGCCCGACAAATCCATGGCCTGCGCGATGCAGCCATGCGCGGCGACCGAGGTGTACGCCACCAGCGGCGCGCCCTGCAAGCCATCCTGGCGGGCCGCTGCGCCCAGCACCTGCGTGCGCGCCACCAGCACGCCCATCAGGTTGGCCATCGAGGTGCCTGTGACGAAGACGCCGCTGGCCGTGTCGGGAAAGCCGAACAGTTCCGCCATCCAGCGGGCGATCTGGCGCTCCACTTCCACGGGCATCTGGTTGCGCCCGCCCACGTTTGCATTCAGGCCCGCTGCCAGCATCTCGGCCAGCATGCCCACTGGCGTGCCGCCGCCATGCACCCAGCCCATGAAGCCGGGATGCACGTTGCCGACGGCGTAGGGCAGCACGTCGCGCATGAAGCTGGCGTGGGCCGCGCCCAAATCGCCCGCTGCGCGCGGCAGCGGCTGCGCAAATTGCGCGCGGGCGCTGTCCGGCGCCGCCTGCCACACGGGCCGCTGGCGGATGTGCTGCGCATAGTCGAGCATGTCGTCGAGCATCTGGTGGCTTTGCGCGCGAAACGCGTCCCAGTCGTGCGGATCGAGGGAATCGGGGTCGGGTGGCAGCATGGTCGCGTCGGATGGGGAGATCGCCGATTATCGCACCGGCGCGCCCGCGCGGGGCGTCAATTTGCGCCGTTTTACGGCGGCAGCCGCCCAAGCGCCGCCTGGAAGGCCGGCGCCAGCGCGCCGTTCAGGCGGCCCTGCGCGTCGGTGATGTGCATGCGCGCCAGCCATGCCTCGAATTCGGGCGCCGCGCGCAGGCCCAGCACGCGGCGCGCATACAGGGCGTCATGGAAGGAAGTGCTCTGGTAACCGAGCATGATGTCGTCCGCGCCCGGCACGCCCATGATGAAATTGCAGCCGGCCACGCCCAGCATGGTCAGCAAGGCATCCATGTCGTCCTGGTCCGCTTCCGCGTGGTTGGTATAGCACACGTCGCAGCCCATGGGCAGGCCCAGCAGCTTGGCGCAGAAATGGTCTTCCAGCCCCGCGCGCATGATCTGCTTGCCGTCGTACAGGTATTCGGGGCCGATGAAGCCGACGACGGAATTGACGAGCAGCGGCTGGTAGGCGCGCGCCACGGCATACGCGCGCGCCTCGCACGTCTGCTGGTCCATGCCGTGGTGGGCGCCGGCCGACAGGGCGCTGCCCTGCCCCGTCTCGAAATACATGACGTTCCGGCCCACCGTGCCGCGCCCCAGCGACAGGGCCGCAGCCTGTCCCTCGGCCAGCAGGGACAAATCGATGCCGAAGCTGCGGTTGGCCGCCTCGGTGCCTGCCACCGACTGGAACACCAGGTCGACGGGCGCGCCGCGGCGGATCGCCTCGATTGTGTTGGTGATGTGCGTGAGTACGCAGGACTGGGTGGGAATCCGGTATTGAGCGATGACGGCGTCGAGCAGGTGCAGCAGCGACACCACTTGCGCCACATTGTCGGTGGCGGGATTGATGCCGATCACGGCGTCGCCGCTGCCCAGCATCAGGCCATCGAGCATCGACGCGGCGATGCCCATGGCGTCATCCGTCGGGTGGTTCGGCTGCAAGCGCGTGGACAGGTGCCCTTCGAGGCCCAGGGTATTGCGGAAGGCCGTGACGACACGGCACTTGCGCGCCACCAGCACCAGGTCCTGCAGGCGCATCAGCTTGGAGACGGCGGCCGCCATTTCCGGCGTGATGCCGGCGGCCACGCGCGACAGCGTCGCCGTGTCCGTCGCGTCGTCCAGCAGCCAGTCGCGAAAGTCGCCCACGCACAGGTGGGAAATCGGCGCAAAGGCGGCGCGCCCGTGGCTGTCGATGATCAGGCGCGTGACTTCGTCGTCTTCATACGGCACCAGCGCCTCGTTGAGGAACAGCGACAGCGGCACCTCAGCCAGCGCCAGCTGCGCCGCCACCCGCTCCTGCGCACTGGCGGCCGCCACCCCGGCCAGCACGTCGCCCGAACGGGGCGGCGTGGCCTTGGCCAGCAAGTCCTTCAGGCTGGCGAACGCATAGGTATGGCTGGCTATCGTATGGCTGAAGCGGGGCATAGATTGTGCTCCAAGGCATCCCAATGGCCCATTCTACGCCAGGCTAGAGGCTGCGCAGCGCCCCTTCCAGCTGCGGATAGCGGAAGACAAAGCCGTCGGCCTGCAATCGGCGCGGCGCGACCCGCTGGCCTTCCACCAGCAAGTCGGCCTGCTCGCCCAGCAAGGCGCGCATGACGAAGGCGGGCGTGGGCACGATGCTGGGCCGGTGCAGCACTTTGCCCGCGACCTGGGCGAACTGGTGCTGCTGAATGGCTTCCGGTGCGCAGAAGTTATATGCGCCACTCACCGCGCCCTGTTCGCTGCGGCGCGCCACATGGGCGATGGCGCGGATGACGTCGCGCACGTGCACCCACGAAATCCACTGCTTGCCGCTGCCCAGCGGGCCGCCCGCGCCGAAGCGGACCGGCAGCAGCATCTGCGGCAGCGAACCCTGGTGGCCAAAGACGAGGCCGAAGCGCATGCAGCCCACCTGCACGCCATATTGTTCCGCCTGGCGCGCCGCCGCTTCCCACTCCTGGCACAGCTGCGACATGAAGATGGCTTGCGGCGCGCTCTCCTCCGTCAATTCCGCCGTGTCGCCCTGCGGCTGTACGCCGTAATAGCCGATGGCCGACGCCGACAGCAGGACTCTTGGCTTGTGCTGCGCGCGGCCGATCCACGCCACCAGCTCCTGCGTCAGCGCCACGCGGCTGCGGCGCAACGCCGCCTTGCGCGCGTCCGTCCAGCGCTTGCCGACGATGCGCGCTCCGGCCAGGTTGACCACCATGTCGATACGCTGCGCCTCCGACAATTCGCCGAACGAGCGGATGCAGCGCACCTGGCCATCGAAGGTCCACGCGGCCTGCTTGGGCTGGCGCGTCAGCACCGTCACCGCATGGCCGTCGGCCAGCAGAGCGGAGACCAGTTGCTGGCCGATGAAACCCGTGGCGCCCGTCACCAGCACGGACTGCGGCGTGGCGGCAAAGTGCAGGCGCTCCTCCTGCTCCGCCGTTTCCTGCACTTTGCGCCGGCCCAGCTGCCACACGGCATACGCGTCGCGCAGGCCAGACAGGCCCACGCCCGCGCCGCACAGGGCGAGGAAGACGCTGAGCCAGCCATATGGCTGCCATACGAGGGCCGTCGGCAGGCTGGCCCACTCGCTGCTGTTCAGGGCCAGCAGGGTGATGAAGGCGCCCGCATTGATCGCCAGCACCGTGTGCGTGACCCGCTCCGTGGCGGGCAAGAGGCGGGTTTGATCTTCCACAACAAAATCCCACAGGGTGAGCACGATTTCCACGCCAAACACGATGACCAGCACCCAGGCCCAGGCGCCATGCCATTCCCAGGCCGCCAGGCCCACGAACAGCAGGCTGTAGATCAGCGCGCGGGTGGCGTGGATGCTCAATTCCAGGCGCGCCGACGCCTTTTGCGGCAGCGCTTCCGTGATTTCATGGTGGTAGATGGTGTCGAAGGCGCCCAGGCAGCCTTGCGCCGCCATCAGTTGCAGGGCCAACAGATGCGTATTCATGGTGTCTCCTTCATTTCCGGCGCGGCGGATTCGCGGAACACGCCGACCTGGGTGAATGTGGTGCCAAACAGGGCGTGGCGGATCTCGATGCGGATGTTGAATTGCTGCGGCGTGTCGTTGCGGTGGCACAGATAGGTCTTGCCGGGCGTGAGCACGCTGGGCAGCGGCAGGCGCCAGCCGAAGATGTCCCAAAAATAGCCGTCGCTGGTGAAATGCAGGTTGCCATCCTCGACTGCTAGCTTCAGCTTCATGCCCAGTCCCATGCCCACGTATTCGAGCACTTCGCCCTTCGCGCTTTCGGCCATGTAGGAGGTGAAGCGGATCGGTGCACGGCCATGCAGGCGGTAGGTGCGCTGCTTGAAGATGAAGGGGCAGCCGGGGCGCGAATAGACTTCGATATCCACGGGAAAATCCGCGTCGTCGTACGGGATCAGGGCGCCATCGATGAAGGGACGCGTCAGCCAGCCGAGCACCTTGCCCAGGCGCGAGCTGGAAAGTTCGGTGAGTTCGCCCCGGTAGTACAGGGGCTGGCCCGGCGCGGGATTTTTCTCAAAGCGGCGGCGGATGTCCGGGTGCAGGGTCTGCCACTGCGCGCCCATCACCTTCTTGAACAGCTCTCCTTCGGACGGCCCGTTCATGACTTGCCCGGCTTTTTCGGTTTTGCCGGCTTGTCGTCCGGGCTGAGGAACTTGGCCACCTTGCCGCCCATGGCCAGCATGCGCTGCAGGGTGGCCGGCGGCAGGTTTTTATAGTCGCTGTAGGTACTGCTGAGCATTTCCAGGAAAGCCAGCACTTCGCCCATGCGCGCCAGCGTTTCTGGCGGTATCGCCGCATCCTGTTCGCCCTCGATCGCGCACTCGCGCAGCACCGTCAGGGTGGGATCGATCTCGCGCCGCTTGCGCTCTTCCATGATGACGCGGAAGATTTCCCACACATCCTGCAGGGCGAGGAAATGGTCGCGCCGGTCCCCCATCACGTGCGTGATGCGGACCAGGCCCCAGCTTTGCAGTTCCTTCAGGCTGTTGCTGACGTTGGAGCGGGCCACGTTCAGGCTGGCCGCGATGTCTTCCGCCGTCAGCGGTTCATTCGCCAGGAACAGCAACGCGTGGATCTGCGCCACCGTGCGGTTGACGCCCCAGCGGGTGCCCATTTCGCCCCAGTGCAGAATATATTTCTGCGTGGTCGGACTCAATTCCATGATTTTCTCTTATTTCTGTCGCTACAGAAATGTAAGACAGAAGAGAAATCCAGTCAAGCGCGATTCCTCAGGACTGGGCGGGCGGCTGGCCCATGGCGCGCAGGAAGGCTTGCTGCGAGGCGTGCAGCTGGCCATAACCGAGTTCGCGGTACACAAGGCCGTGGCGGGGCGCCAGTTCGGCGATGATGCGCGCCAGCGCCGGGTAATGGCGGTGGTTCCAGGTGGGGAACAAATGGTGCGTCAGGTGCAGATTCAAGCCGCCGAGCCAGTAACCGAGCCAGCGCAAGGCATGCGGCTGCGGCGTCCAGTCGCAGGCCGTGTAAAACGTGTGCTGGTACCAGTCGTGCGGCAAGGTGCCGTCCTGCCCCGGCTGGAAGAACTCCACTTCGGCCCAGTGCGTGCCGAGGATCAGCGCCACCAGCGCGCACGAGGCGAGCATCTGGCCCAGGAAATACGCGCCCAGCACCACGCCCCAGGCGATGCCGTGCTGCTGCAGCACCCACATGGGCAGCGCCAGCACCAGCGCCACGTGGCCCAGCTTCCAGCCCAGGAAGGACAGCCAGCCGCGCCAGCCCTGCAGGCGGCTGTGCGCCGCCACCGGGGTCTTGCCGAAGCGGTCGAGCCAGTCGCCATACCAGTTCAGGTAGGGCAGCGACAGGGCCGCCACCACGGGCCAGTACAGGTACTGATAGCGGTATTGCGGCGACCAGCGCTGGTATGGCGTCTGGCGCAAAAAGGGATTCGGCTCCGTGTCCAGGTCATAGCCTTCCACGTTCGCATACGTGTGATGGAAATGCACGTGGCGGATAGTCCAGAAATCCGTGTCCACGCCCACGGGCAAGCCCACCAGGCGGATCAGGATGCGGTTCAGGCGTCCCTGGCGGAAGACGGCGCTATGGGCCGCGTCGTGCAGGGTATTCATGGCCAGCGCCATGGCCGCGACCAGGCAGGCGACATAGGCAGCGACAAACGGCCAGGTGCTGGCGGCGTGCAGCGCCAGCGCATACAGCCCCGCCGTCAGCGCGGCGAGGATGACGGTTTTTACATGCAGGCGCCAGTCGCCAAAGCGGTGTTTTCCTTCGACCGCCAGGTAGGCGTCGGCGCGCGCGCGCAGTTCGCGGCGGAAGGCGGAGTCGCGGGCGGGCTGGAAGCGCAGCGGAGGAAGCGAAGGTACAGGCGACATCACGCGCGCGTCCCCACCGTAGCCGGCCACCACAGGCGGCGCGCGCCATCGAGGCCATGCGCCAGCAGCGCGGCCAAAAACACCATGCCCCACGCGTCGCGCGCGTCATACCAGCCGAGGAAGACGGCCGGCATGGCCAGGGCGATGGCGACCCAGGCGATGGCGCCCCAGCGGCGCGCATCCGACAGGCCGCCCAGCGCCAGCGTGCCGCCAAAGATCAGCGCGAACAGGATGGCTTGCTGCGCGCCGGCCAGCGCCGCTTCGTGGTTGACGTAATAGATCACCAGGCCAAACAAAATCACGCCGCCGATGCCGATGAACAGCTCGGGCACCTCGAAAGTGCCGCGTGACTGCCAGTGGGGAAAGCGCGCGCGCAGCCACTTGAACAGTTTTCCGTTGCTGGCCAGGAGCGGGTTGTGCGTGGGTGTCATGCCCTTCACGCCATAGCGCATTTCCACGCCTTCGAGTTCGGGCTGGAAGCTGCCGAAAAGTTTGTCCCAGATCAACAGGGTGCCGCCGAAATTGCGGTTGATATAGCGTTTATCGGTGCCGTGATGGACGCGGTGGTGCGAGGGCGTGACCATGAAATGATCGAGGATGCCGGACTTGTTCACCAGCGCATTGTGGTTGTAGAACTGCACCGTGTAATGCAGGGACGAGACGACGAGGAAGATTTCCAGCGGCACGCCCAGCACGGCCAGGATGGCGATGAAGGGGAAATTCGTCAGCGACGAATACCAGGAATTGCGCACGCCCAGCGACAGGTTGAAATGCTCGCCCTGGTGGTGCACCACGTGCACGGCCCACAACAGGGGGATCTTGTGGTGCAGGCGGTGCATCCAGTAAAAGCACAGGTCCCAGGCGACAAAGGCGAACGCCCACTGGGCCGCCACGGGCCACTGGTCGACGATGTGCAAGTTCACATGCCGCAGCAGCAGGGCAAACGCCGCCACTTCCACACCGCGGAACACCCACATCAGGATATGGCCGGAATTGAGGTTGAAGATGACGTCTTTCCATGGCACGGGGGTCTTGCGCACCCATTTGAGGATCAGCAGTTCGGCCAGCACGAAGGCCAGCATGATCAAAAACGACAGGGCAAAGGGATTCATCATGATGCGGTTTCAGTGGGAATGACACGGCGCGCCGACCAGAATACGCGCATTTTGGCCAGCATGCCGCCAGCGACGCCAACAAACAGGCCCGCGGCCAGGTCGATGCTCACGTGCCGGCGCAGGGCGATGATGGCGTAGCAGATGGCCGCGCCCAGCAGCACGGCCAGCGCGGAGCGCAGCAGGTGGCGCTTGTCGCACAAGGCCCACACGCACAGCAGGGTCAGGGCGCCATGCAGGGACGGCAGGCAGTTTTGCGCGGAGTCCGCCGCCTGCAGCAGGCGCAGCGCCTGCGTGCTCCAGGCGCCGCCCTCGCCCACGGGCGGATACGCGAGCGTGGTCGGATACAGCAGGAAGACCACGCCGCAAGCCAGCGCGGAGAGCGCCATGGCGCGCGCCAGCCAGCGCACGCGCGCCGCATCGGCCGCCAGGTAGGCGTAGGGAATCAAGATGAAGAACGACAGGTACAGCCAGATGGCGGCGTCCGTGTAGGGAATGGCGCGGTCGAGCACCGTTTCCGGCAGGAGTACGCCCTGCCCTTGCAGCAGGTCGCTGGAAAAATATAAGAGGCCGACGCTGCCCCAGCCGGCCAGCAAATGCATCAGGCGGCCGCGTACGGTCATGGCGGTAGGGTTCATGCAGTGGCAAGGCGCCGGATGCGGCGCCGTTTCATGGTAGGGTCAAAGGGCGGCAGTTCGCCGCCCACCATCCAGTCCAGGCCATCGATGGCCACGCCCAGTCCCTGCAGCACCGTTGCCAGGTGGTCGCGCAGGGCGGCCAGGCCAGCGTCGTCCAGGGCCGCGTGCAGTTGCAAGGCGCTGTCTCCGGACTGCACCAGGCGGTAGTCGGCGTCCGGCGGCAAGGCTTGCGCGAAGGCCCGCGTCAGCACGTCGGCAAACACGGCGACAGGGGCGCCGCCGCGTGCAGAGGGAAGCAGCAGCATGTCGTCGCAGCGCCCTTCGATGCCGTCGATGGCGCGCGTGGCGCGGCCGCACGGACATGGCGTGGTGCGCGCGATCAGGATGTCGTCGAGGCGGTAGCGCACGATGGGCTGCGTCATGCGGGTAAAGTCCGTAATGACGGGCACAAAACGACGTTCTTCAGCGTCGAGCCACTGTGGCTCGATGTGCACGTATTCCTCGTTCAGGTGCAGCACGCCATGCTCGCAGCTGCTGGCAAGGAAACCTTCAGTCGCCTGGTAGATTTCGTGCACGGCGCCAAACGCCTGGACGGTCAGGGCGCGGTCCTGCGCTTCCAGCACTTCGGCCACGGAGATGACTTTTTTCGGCGCCAGCGCCAGGCTGCCATCGATGACGCGCAAGGCCAGCTGGCGCAGCACCTGGGCCGGAGCAACGATGACGGTGGGTTGATATTGCGCAAGCTGCGCGCACAGGCTGTCGAACGGTGCGAACAGGTCGTAGAAGGCAAACGTGAGCCATGGCGAGCGCACGGCCGTGTACAGATTGCTGTTCGCGCGCAGGAACAGCGCCACCTTTTCGCCGGAAAACAGGCCGTCGGGCAGCGCCTTGGCCAGCATCACGCCCGCCCATTGGGCCTTTTCGCGGGGGCTGACGGTAAACACGGCGCGCCGCGACGAGGTACCAGACGACAGGCCCACGGTGATGTCCCCGACGGCGGGCGTGAAGTCGCGGCTCTGTTCGGCCGCCATGGCCGCGTCCATCGCCTGCGCCAGCGTCACCCCCTCGGTGTTCATGACATCAAAATGCTCGAGCATCAGCGCCTTGTTCATCGTCGGCCACTGCGCCAGGGGCAGCTTGCGGTACGGCGCAAAATACGTGCTGCGCACGCACAGCACCTCGACGAAACGGGCCAGCTGCCCCTGCTGGTGGGCGTCGAGCTGCGCGCGGCTTGTGAAACGCAGGCGGCGCGTGCGCCAGTACGACAGCAACAGCCAGACGATACGCTTCACGGGCGGCCCGCCACCGGCAAGTAATCGTTGGTATCTTCATGCGTGATGCGGATCTGCGCATTGCCCGACTGGTGCAGCTGGTGCAGCCGGTTCAGGGTGGCATAGTATGGCGCGCGCTTGTGCTGGATGAGGAAGGACAGTTCCGACGGTCCGCGCAACTGCTGGAAGCTTTCCGGCACCCAGGCAGCGTCCGACGCCAGCAGGGTCCAGCCGCCGTCCTGCAGCACGAAGGCGCCCAGATGGCCGATGGCGTGGCCGGGCAAGTCGACGATGTAGATTTCGCCCGTGCCGCTGACGTCGCGCCCGTGCGTAAACGGCAGCAGGGCCGCCGGCAAGGCCGTCTCGGGCACGCTTTCGACAAACGCCAGGCGGTCCGCAATATCGTTTGGCAGCAGCTCGGGCACGAAGGCCTGGCGCACGGCGGCCACGCCGGACAGTCCCCGCACGGCGTCCCAGCCCGTTTTCGAGGCCATCAGCCGCGCGCCGGGAAAGTCGCGCAGGCCGGCGATATGGTCGGCGTGGAAGTGCGACAGCAGCAGGGTGTGGATATCGCCCGGCGCCACGCCATGCACGCGCAACTGGCCCTGCAGGGATTCGCTGTCGTCGAAGGAAATCGGCGTCACCCACGCATACAGGCGGTACACGCCTTTCGACGTGGCGGCGCGGAAGTGTTCGGCGTAACCCGTGTCCCACAGGTACAGGCCCGCGCGCGTTTCGATCAGGTAGGCGCGCGAGGGGAAGCAGCGGCTGGCCAGCCCGCTGCCTTTCAGGACCATGCACGATGGGTGGGTGCAGTGGCCAACGCGAAATGCGGTGATGCTAGCCATTGCGCTCCTTGCCCACCTTGTGCGCCGCCGCTTCCTGGCGCATCCACTGCGCCGTGCGGGCGATGCCGTCCTGCAGGCTGACGATGGGACGGTAGCCGAGCACCTTGCGCGCCTTGGCGCTGTCGAGCGTCATGTCGAAACTGAGCGCGCCGATGCTGTAGGGCGTCAATGCCGGTTCGCGGCGCGTGAAGCGCGAAGCGAACTGCATCAGGCGCGCCGCCAGCACCAGCACGCGGTACGGCACGCTGACGATCTCGAAGGGCTGCTGCAGGTGCTCGCAGAACAAGGTGCGCAAAATGTCGCACAGGCGCGCCGGTTCGCCATTCGTGATGTTGAAGGCGGCGCCTGAGGCGATGCTCTTGTGCACGGTGGCCAGCCACATCGCATGTACGACGTTGTCGACATAGGTGATGTCGATGGTGGCCGCGCCGCCATTGGGCAGCGGCAGCTTGCCGCCGCGCTGCTGCAGCACGCGGGCCAGGCGCGGGATCAGCACCTGGTCGTGCGGGCCGAAGATGGCGCGCGGGCGCAGGATCACGCACGTCATGCCGCGGTGGCGGTCGACGCACTCCTGCACCAGTTTTTCCGCCGTCGCCTTGCTGCGCGCATAGGCGTTGACAAAGGCGTCGGGGCGGAAAGTTTCCGGCACCTCGTAGCGGTTGCGGTAATCAAAATAGATGGCCGGCGTGGAAATGTGCACGAAGCGCGTCACGTGCAGGCTGGCGGCCGCGCGCAGCAGCTGGCCCGTGGCCGTGACGTTGGCGGCGATGAAGTCGCGTTCCGCGCCCCAGGGCGACGACAGCGCGGCGCAGTGCCAGACGGTGTCCATGCCGCGCACCAGTTCATCGACCTGGCGCGGCGTGGCCTGCGCCAGGTCGAGCGCGACGAATTGCGCGCCCATGCGTTCCAGTTCGCGGCCCACGGCCACGTTGCGGCCGGTGGCGCGCACTTCCACGCCCTGCGCCAGCAGGGTGCGCACGGCATTGCGCCCCAGCCCGCCCGTCGCTCCCGTGACCAGTATCCGCCTCATCGCACCACCTTCACAGATCGAGAATCATGCCGCCGATGGTCAGGCCGGCGGCCGTGCCCATCATCAGCAGACGCTGGCCTGCCACGGCCCGCCCCGCCGTCACCGCCTCGTGCAGGGCCGTGGGCAGGGACGCGGCGACCTGGTTGCCATGCGTCTCAAAGATCTTGATGATTTTAGCATCGGGGACGTCAAGGATGCGCGCCGCATGCGCGAGCCCCAGCGGGCTGGCCTGGTGCGGCACGACTACGTCGACTTTTTCCAGTCCGGCGCCCGACTCCTGCATGAGTTCTGCGAGGAAATCCGGCATCACCTTGACGGCCAGGCGGAAGACGGCCTTGCCATCCATGTGGAACAGGTAGTCGCCCGGCTCGCAGCCGTTGCGCGGATTGCGCTCGGTGCCGCCGCCGCGGATTTCGCAGTAGCGCCGCCCTTCCGGATACGTGCCCATCTTGTAAGCGCGGATGCCGGCGCTGCCGTCGCCCCGCTCGACGATGACGGCGGCGGCGCCGTCGCCGAAGATCATCGACGCTTCCGGCTCGCTCCAGTCGACGCCGCGCGAGGCGAGGTCGGACGAAACGATGGCGATGCGGCGGTAGGCGCCGCCGGCCAGCATGGAGGCGGCCACGCGGAAGGCGGCCATGAAGCTGAGGCAGCTGGCGTTGACGTCGAAGCTTTGCGTGCCTGGCGGCAAGCCGGCGTGTTCGGCGACAAAACACGCCGTGTTCGGCAAGGCTTGCTCGGGCACGCCGCAGGCGCAGATCAGCAAGTCGATGTCGGACGGACGCAGGCTGGCATTTTTCAGCGCGTCGCGCAGGGCGGCGGCGCCCAGCTGGCTTTGCGATTCATCGGGCGCGGCGACAAAGCGCGACAGCACGCCGCTCTTGCGCAGGGTATAGCCGGGCGGGTGGCCCAGCTTCACGTCCAGGCTGGCGGAGGTGACGCTGTGGACGGGCACGGCTTTGCCCGTCGCGATCAGGCGAACTGGAATCATGTCGGCCTTAACAAAATAAAGTGAATACGGTTAATGTGGTCAGTCGAGTACCAATGGCGGCAAGGTGACGCCGCAGTTCTTGCAGAAATTGGCATCGTCGTCGAGGCCTTCCTTCAGGCAAGTGGGACAGGTACGCGTCGTGACCAGCTTGGAACTGCGCTGTACCGTCATTTCGGCGCTGATAATGCCGGTAGGCACTGCCAGGATGCCCCAGCCGAGCAGCATCATCAGGGAAGCGATGGTGCGCCCGATGTCGGTGCGCGGCGTGATATCGCCGAAGCCCACCGTGGTCATCGTGCTGATGGCCCAGTATATCGACGTGGGGATGCTGCTGTACCCATTTTCCGGCCCTTCCACGACATACATCACAGTACCCAACAGAAAGACCACCATCATGACAAAGGACAAGAAAATGAGGATCTTGCGCCGGCTGGCCAGCAAGGCCCGCCCCAGCACCGTGTATTCGTGCACGTAGGACGTGAGCTTGAGGATACGGAACATGCGCAGCAGGCGCAAAATGCGCACATCGATCAGCACATGGGCGCCCGGCAGCAGCAAGCCGATGTAGGTCGGCACGATGGCCAGCAAGTCGATAATGCCGAAGAAACTCTTGGCGTAGCGCACCGGATGTTGCAGGCACGACAGGCGCGCCAGATATTCGATGGTAAATAAAATGGTGAAAAACCACTCCAGCGCCGTCAGCCAGGCGCCGTAGCGGGCCGCCACGGAGGCAACACTGCTGAGCACGACCACCGTCACGCTCATCAGGATGGCGCCGATCAGCACCAGGTCGAAGGCGCGGCCCGTGCGCGTTTCCGCCTCGAAAATGACGGTGTAGACCTGCTCGCGCCAGCCACGCTCGGGCTTGCCATACTTCTGTTGCGTTTCCTGTGCGGCAAGCTGCTGCGGCGTCAGGGGGGCCGCCCCGCTCTTCGTCGCGGCTTTCATGGGGATAGTGTGCTCATATACTATTATTGTATAGATAATTGACAAAGCGCGGCCACACGCACGATTGCACCCAGGTTGGCGCGACGGTATGCGTTAGGACAGTTTCTTCGCCAGCAGCACGGCATTGCGCCGGTCGCGCTCGGCCTGCACGATGTCCGCCGCGCGCGCTTCCGACAGGCCCGCCGTGTGCAGCACGGTGGCCGTCAGTTGCAGCGCCGCTTCCAGCGCCTCGGGCACGACGAGGGTGGCGCCCGCCTGGATCAGCGCCACCGCATGCGCTTCGTCGCGGGCGCGCGCATACACGGGCAGCTGCGGATACTCGCGGCGGATGGATTTGACGGCATGCAGCACGGAGGCCGCATGGTCCATCGTCAGCACCACGGCGGCGGCCCGGTCCGCATTGACCTTTTGCAACAATTCCGCGCGCGACGCATCGCCGAAATACACGGGGAAACCGCGCGGATGCAGGGTCGTCACCAGGCGCGCATCGTTTTCAATCGCCACATAGGCGATATCCTGCTCCGTCAGCACCTTGGCCAGCAACTGCCCCACGCGGCCGAAACCGGCGATGATGACGGTGCTGCCCTGCGGCGGCGGCGCGCCGTGCGCCAGGTCGGCCAGCTGATGGTGGTGGCGCTTTTCCCACCAGTTGCCAAAGCCGCGCGCCGCCTTGGCCAGCGCCGGCGTGGCAAACAGGCTCAGGCCCACCACCAGCATGACGAACTGCGCCACCTGCGGGCCGATCAGTTTGGTACCGAGCGCATAGGCGACGACGATGAAGGCAAATTCACCGCCCTGCCCCAGCAGCACGCCCGTTTCCACGGCGCGCCCCCAGTGAAAGCCGCCGAGACGGAAAATCACGCCGATGACGAGGGCTTTCAGGAAAAACAGGCTCAGCACGGCCAGGGGAATCAAGACGGGCGACTTGAGGATTTCGCGCACGTCGATCTGCATGCCCACCGACATGAAGAACAGGCCCATCAGCAAGCCCTTGAAGGGCTCGATCGTCACTTCCACCTCATGGCGGAATTCCGTTTCCGCCAGCAGCAAGCCCGCCAGCAAGGCGCCCAGCGCCATCGACAGGCCCGCCAGGTACGTCAATCCCGCGATGCCCAGGGTGCTGAGCAGGGTCAGGGCCATGAAGACGTCGGGCTGGCGTTTCTTGACGAAAAACTGGAACAGGGGACGGATGACCCGGCGTCCCAGCAGATAGATCAGCAGGATGGCACCGGCCGATTTCACGGCCGCAAAGCTGAGCAGATAGGCCAGGTCGTCGCTGCGCCCGCTGGCGAACACGTCGATCAGGATGAACAGCGGCACCACCATCAGGTCCTGGAACATCAGGATGGAAAAACCCGCCTGGCCGGCCGGTGTCTGCAGGGAGCGCTGGTCGGTCAGCAGCTGCATCACGACGGCCGTGGACGACAGCGACAGCACCAGGCCCAGGACGATGGACGCTTCCAGCGACAGGCCGAAGTAATACGCGACGCCGCCGATCAGGCAGGCACTGACGGCCACCTGCCCCACGCCCGCGCCGAATACCCAGCGGCGCAGCGCCCACAGCCGTTCCGTGGACAGTTCCAGGCCGATCATGAACATCAAAAACATCACGCCCAGCTCCGCCAGGCCGCTGACCTGTTCCGCGCGCACGAAGGAAAAATACGTCAGCCACGTGAAGTCGCCCGCCCACAGGCCGAAGCCGAACGGGCCGAACAGGCAGCCGACGGCGAGGAAGCCGAGCACCTGGTTGACCTTCAGGCGTTGCAATAGCGGAATGAAAATCCCGGCCAGGGCGAGAAACAGCAGGGTTTCCCGCAGATACGGTAAGGCGTGTTGCTCTTCCAAAATAATTCAATCCATGTCAGTGACGGCAAGCATGCCGAATTGGCAATTGTCGCATGCCGGGCCGGGCAGGCAAACGCCCGCACCCGATATTTTTTGCCGTAAGGCAATAAATCCGCTACGGGCGTTCGTCCCGGGGCAGGCCCAGCATGTCGGCGCGGGGACGGTCCCAGCCCGGCACGTAGGCGGGACACGGTCGCGCGCGGAACTGTTCCAGTTCGACGGTCGTGAAATTGGGCAACATGTCCGGATTGAAACGCACGTCCGTCAGCTTGTTGGCGTTGAGGCGGGGCATGCGTGCAAAGCGGAACCAGGCGTCGGCATAGCAATTGTCTTCCTGCAAGGCGCGCAGGGCGGCCAAGCTGCCCGTCGCCTGGGCCGACACGGCGATGCCGGGTGCCAGCTGCTGGCCTTGCCTACCCGTCTCGGCCAGGCCCGCCGGGCAGGCGGCGGGCGCCAGCGATCCGGGCAGCAGGCTCAGGGTGCCGCGCCGCAGGGTGTACGCGTCCGCCTTGGCGTCCGTCTTGCTGTCGAGCGAGACATAGATCCAGCACAGGGGATGGCTGGGAAACGCCGTCATCGCCACGTCCCACACGCGCGTGCCGGGGTCCAGGCGCTGCACGGCCGCCTCGATGCGCGTGCGGCCCAGGGCGGACGCCACGCCCTGCGTGCCGATGAAGGTGGCGGCCAGCGCGAACGCCAGCAGCAAGGGGCCGGCCCCCCGCTCGCCGGCCCGTCCTTGCAGCACGGCCAGGACCACGCCCAGCCCCAGCAGCACGGCCAGGGACGCGGGCGCCAGGTAGGTTTGATAGGTAAAGAAGCACAGGGCCGCCGCCAGTCCCGCCAGCAGCACGCTTTTAACGATGCCGTAGCGCAAGGACATGATCACGGGCACGCCCAGCAGCACCCAGAACATCGGTTCGACGATAAAGACCATGTCGCCATACAGCCAGCGGCTGTTGAAGGGATAGAACGGGTGCAAGCCATAGGAATTGAGAAAATCCATGCCCATGTGCAGGCAGAATCCCAGCAGCAGGCAAGCCGCCAGGCCCAACCGGGCGGGCACGCTGTCCTTCAGCAGGCGGCGCGCGCCGGGCCACAGCAGCCACAGCAGCGCCAGCAAGAGCAGCGCCTGCGGCAAGGCCAGCAGCAGGGTGTGCGTGTGGCCGCGGTGGTGCAGCATGTAGCCGAACGGGCGCGGCAGCAGCCTGGTCAGCACCAGGTCCAGGTCGGGCGCATTGCTGGCAAACCAGGCCGTAAACAGGAACAGGGCGCGCCGGGTGCGCTGGGCGGGGGGCTGCGACTCGGGCGGCAGGCTGCGGTGTACCAGTTCGCCGACCCCGAGGCCGATGACCGAATGCGTAATATTATCCATCGGGCAATTTTACAGGATGGCCACCCTGGCGCGCTCTTGCACTACGACTTGCGCTACGACATCTACAGCTTTTCCAGCTCCGGACCACGCATGCCCACCAGCAAGGCCCGGCCATCGGGCAGGACGCGGAATTCGCCGTAACGGGCCTTTTCCCAGCGCGCCGCCTCGCCTTCCTTGAAGAACCAGGCATCGCTGACCAGCACCCAGTTGCCATCCTTCGGCGTCAGCTCGAGCAGGAATTCGCCGGGCGCCAGCGCCTCTTTGGTGTACGGGCGCAGCAGTTCGGCCACACCGCGCGCATCGCGCCTGGCCACGACGAGGGGCCTGCCCGGCGCCCTGTCCACACTGGCCAGGGTGCTCAGGACACCCAGGTTGACGAAATTGAGGCGCATGTAATCGCCCTGCATCAGCGAACGGGGATCGACGGGCGCCAGTTCCACGAACACAGGCTCGCCCTTGGCAATCAATTGCTCCTTCTGCCAGATGCCGCCATTGGCGACAAGCAACACCAGCAGCAAGCCGCCCAGCACGCCCAGGCGCAAGAAGCGGCGTTCGACCGCCACGCCCGCCGGTTTGCTTTCCACCAGGTGCAGCACGGCGCCGCGCGTGGCCAGCCACGACAGCGCGCACAGCAGCGCGCCGGCCACAGCCAGCAGCGCCGCCTTGCTGGCCAGCGGCCAGGCCAGCTGGTAATAAAAGCTGCCGATGACCCACGCCGCCGCCAGCGCGGCCGCCACGGCCACGCGCGTGCGCCCGCTCGTCAGGCAATACGCGAGGATCAGCAGCACGGGACCCAGCGCCGGCATGCACCAGGCCAGCACGACCAGCACCAGCGCCACGCCGATGGCGGGCAGCTGGCGCAGCGCCGGCCAGCGCCAGCCCGTCCAGACGGCAGCCGCCACGGCCAGCACGAGCGACACCCCGTTCAAGGCCTGCGCATACCAGGCCGCTCCCTGGTGCCGGCTCACTTCGCGCGTCACCTCGCCGACAAGGCCGCCTCCCACGCTGGCACCCAGCATGAAGGTCATGCCGGACCAGAAGACCAGGCCCAGCAGCACGGCCAGTATCCAGCCCGTCGACAGCGATTCCAGAAAGGCGGCGACGGGCGCGCCGCGGCCGTCGTTGAAGGCCTGTTTCTGCAGCCAGTGCGCGCCCAGCCACAGGGCCAGGGCCAGCATCCAGGCCAGGTACAGCTGCGTGGGGTCGTTCTCGAAAATCCAGTCGCGCCCGCTATTGACGATGCCCAGCGCCAGCAAGCCGCAAGCGACCACGCCCAGCAGCACGCGCAGCCAGTCGCGCGGCAAGGCGGCGGCCACCAGCAGGCACGCCACACACAGCAGCAAGGACGCCGTCTGCGCCGGGCAATCGCGGAACAGCGCATAGCCGAGCAAGCCGCCGCCCACCAGCAGGCAGGGCACGGCCAGCTGCTCGACAAACAGCGCTACACCGCGCGCGCGGATCAGCAGCACGGCTGCCACCAGCACGATGGCGGCCACGACATACGCGCCGGGGCCATGGCGCACGATGCTTTCCAGGCCCACACCCAGCGCCACCACCAGGGGGATGGCGGCCAGCCAGGCGCCGAAAGCCGTCATCAGCACCAGCGGCCAAGGCCGCACATCCTGCTCGGGCCGGCTGGCACCTGACGGTAACAGGCCGGTGCGCGTGGCGTCGGCGATCAGGGTATCGAGCGCATCGTTGCGCTGGGTATTCATGCCGCTCATGCCGCCTCCTGGCGCGTGCGCCACAAAATGCCTTGCACGGTCAGCGCCAGCAGCACGGCGGCGACCAATCCCAGCATGATCAGCTTGCCCACCTCACTGCCGCCGCCACCGTTGAACAGCAAATACATCAAGCCCCCCACCAGCAGGGTATTCAGGCCCAGCGCCACGGCGCTCAGGCCGAACACGTCAAAGAACTGACTCGTGGCCAGCACCGTAGCGGCGACAGCCAGCAAGCCCAGCCCCGCCCAGTACGGCGACCCGACCTCGCTGCCGAACAGGGCGCTGACAGCCGTGCCCGTGATGAGGATGGTGGCCAGGACCAGGCCCAGGCGCAAGGCCCAGCTGCCCGCTCCCGTCCAGCGCGCCAGCAGGGGCGACACGAAGGCGCACGCAAGCAGCACGGCCAGCCAGCCGCTGACGAAAATGGGCAGGTCGCCCGAATCGATGCGCCAGCTGTGGCGCGCATGCGCCTGCATCCACAGGGTGGCGGCCGTCGAAAAGATCAGCATCCACGGCGCCCACAGCACGTCGCTGCGCGCCACCAGGCACAGCGGCAGCGCCAGCACCGCCCACAGGGCGAACAGCTGCCACGGATCGGCGCCCGTCTGGTACGTCTGGCCGAAATACGCGAACAGGCCGCCGATGGCCAGCAAAGCCACCAGCAGCAGGGGCACGCGGGCCTTGGGGACGGCGAACGCCCCGATGCAGGCGGCGGCCAGCACGCCTTGCAGCAGGGCAAAGCGGCCCATGCGGCCCAGGTCTTCCCAGTTGGCGGCGACCCAGAAGATCAGCCCCATGCCCAGCAGCGCGGCGCCCAGCACGGCCACGCCGCGCGGCAGCCAGTAGGCCAGGCGCGCCGGTTCGCGCTGGAAGCCGGCCACTTCCTGCAACTGCCGGGTTTGTTGGGCATCGAGCGCATGGGCCGAGGCGAGCTGGTACACGGCGAGGCGTAGATCCATCGTCTGCTTTCGTGGTGATCCGATGATAGGGGCGTAAAAAGTCAGCGCGCGACGCTGACGCCGCGCCAGAAGGCAACGTGGCCAGCAATTTGCTTGGCCGCATCCTTGGGCTGGGGGTAGTACCAGGCCGCGTTGGCATTGACGGCGCCATCGACGACGAGGTCGTAGTAGCTGGCCGTGCCCTTCCAGGGGCACACCGTGGTGTGGCTGCTGGGACGCAGGTATGCCTGCTGCACGGCAGACAGGGGGAAATACACATTGTTTTCGACGAGCACTACCTGTTCGTCGGTGGCTTGCGCGATGACGGCGCCATTCCAGCTGGCTGTTGGCATTTGACTATCCTCCCTCTGCGCGAGTGTAGCCGAAAATGCCCGTCATGGCGCGCGCCGTTGGCGCCCGGATCAGGCGCCGCTGATGATCTGGCGCAAGGCTCGCTCAAACACTTCGGGCGGCTGGCCGCCGGAAATGAGGTGGCGCTCGTTGATGATGACGGCCGGCACGGAATTGATGCCGTTCTGCTGGTAGAAGCGCTCCTGCGCGCGTACCTCGTCCGCATAGGCATCGGACGCCAATACGTCGGCCGCTTTCGCCGTATCGAGGCCCACGTCGCCCGCCACTTGCAGCAGCACGGCGTGCGAGGACGGGTCCTTGCCCTGCGTGAAGTAGGCGTCGAACAGCGCCATCTTGAGCGCCTTCTGGCGCCCTTGCAGGCCGGCCCAGTGCAGCAGCCGGTGCGCGTCAAACGTGTTGTAGATGCGGCCGCGCTTGTCCATGGCAAAGGTAAAGCCCAGCTGTTCGCCGCGCGCGCGGATGGCCTCGCGCGATTGCGCCATCTGTTCCGGGGTGGAACCGTATTTGCGGGCGATGTGCTCGCCGACGTCCTCGCCCTCGGGCGCCATGTTGGCGTTCAGTTCGAAGGGCTGGAAGTGGATGTCGGCCTGGACGGTATCGTGCAGCTTGTCCAGCGCCTGTTCCAGCGACTTGAGGCCGATCACGCACCAGGGACAGGAAACGTCGGAAACGAAATCGATACGGACGGGAACGGGTGTGGCGGAGGAGGTGGAAACAGTCATGGTGGGTAGCCTTTGCGCGAGTCGGTGGCGGCCGCACCGCGCGGCGCCGCAAGCACAGCATATGCGTGCGGGCCGCGGGAAATCAAGCGCTTACTTTTTCTTGACGGCGACCTTGGCCCCATCCTTCTTGCCGCCGATCTTGCTTTCTTTGCCAGCAAGCAAGTTGGCGATGTTCTGGCTGTGGCGATACGCCAGCAGCACGCTCATGACGATGACGGCCAGCAAGATCGGATCGACGCCGAACAGCAAGGCGTAGTAAAACGGCGCGAACAGGGCCGCCACCAGGGCTGCCAGCGAGGAGTAGCGGAAGGCATAGGCGATGATCAGCCAGGTGGCCAAGGTTGCCAGGCCCAGCCAGGGATTGATGCCCAGCAACACACCGAGGGCCGTGGCCACGCCCTTGCCGCCGACAAAGCGGAAGAACACGGGCCACAGGTGGCCGAGGAAGACGGCGATGGCCACCAGGGCCACGGCCGTGTCCCCCACGCCCAGCGCGCTGGCAAAATGGTCAGCCAGGAACACGGCCAGCCAGCCCTTGGCGCCATCGCCCAGCAGGGTCATGATGGCCGCGCCTTTATTGCCGCTGCGCAGCACGTTGGTGGCGCCCGGATTCTTCGAGCCATAGGTGCGCGGATCGGCGATGCCGTAGACCTTGCTCATCACCACAGCAAACGATATCGAGCCGAGCAAGTAAGCGGCCACTGTCATTGCCACGGTTGTGATTACTGGATTCATTTCTTCCCTTTGTTATGTTTATTACACCAGCATCAAGGCTGGCGCAGCAGAATATACACCATGGCCCCTGCCCGGCGACAGCCTGCGGCCGATTTCCCTAGTCCTGCAGGGCGCAATGGACCGGCTTGGCCTTGAGCAAATCGAGCAGCACCTGCGGCGCCAGCGAGACGAGGAAACCGCGCCGTCCGCCATTGATGTAAATGCGCGGCAAGTCCAGGATGGACGCTTCCACGTAGACGGGCATGGCCTTCTTGGTGCCGAACGGCGACGTGCCGCCGATCATGTAGCCGGAATGGCGCTGCGCCACCTCGGGCTTGCATGGCTCGACGGACTTGCAGCCGATGGAGCGCGCCAGGTTCTTGGTCGACACCTTGCAATCGCCATGCATCAGCACGATCATCGGGCGCGCCGCCTCGTCCTGCATCACCAGGGTCTTGACCACCTCGTGCTCGGGCACCCCCAGTTCGCGCGCCGAGACACTGGTGCCGCCGTGTTCTTCATACGGATACGGGTGTTCTTCAAAGGAAACTTGATGCTTGCGCAGCAACTGCGTCGCCTGCGTTTCGGAAATATGCTCTTTTTTAGCCATGCGTGATACGCTGATCGTTCAGTGAGGAGTGCTAATTATGCAGCAAGAAATCCGCTTTGCCACATTCAATGTCTGCAACCTGGCCCCCGCCGGGGCGAAATTGTATGACAACCTGGAACCGCTGAGCCCCGCGCAATACGAGGCCAAGGCGGAGTGGACAGCGCGGCAGATCGACCTGCTCGACGCGGACGTGATCGGTTTCCAGGAAATTTTCTCGCAGGCGGCCCTGCGCGACGTGCTGTCGCGCACGCGCCGCTACCGTGAAGCCGTGCAGGCCGGCTATGATGCGTCGGACGCGGCCGGGCGCATGCTGCCCACGGTGGCGCTGGTCTCGCGTTTGCCCCTGGCCGGCCCCGGCGTGGCCTTCGCCAATTTCCCTGCCGGCGTGCTGCTGCCCGCCGACGGCCATGCCGACGACGGAAACGCCAGCCGCTTCGCCCGCGCTCCCCTGCATGTGCAAGTCGTCTTGCCCGGCGGACAGTTGACGGACGTGGTGGTGCTGCACCTGAAATCGCGCCGCCCCGACTACCGCCATGGCGACGGCAGCGATGCGCTCGCGTACGCCCTGGCCAACCTGCGTTCGCTGCAGCGGCGCGGCGCGGAAGCCGTGGCCCTGCGCGTGCTGGTGAGCGAACTGGGCCTCAGTGGCCGTCCGCGCATCGTGCTGGGCGACTTCAACGACATTGCCAACGCCGTCACGACGGCCATCGTCATGGGCGCCGGCGCGCCGTGCGAAGCGCAGGGCGACGCGCCCGACATGCGCGCGCGCCTGTACGACGCCAACGCCATCCAGTTACGCCAGGATGCGGCGCGCCACGCGGGCTACACGAATATCCATGACAGCACCTACATGACCATCGACCACATCCTCGTCTCGGAACATTTCCACCCCGCCTCGCCGCGCGCCATCGGCGCCGTGCTCGACGTGAACTACCTGAACGACCACCTGCTGCTGGGACTGCCCCACGCGTCCGACCATGGCCAGGTCCTGATGCGCGTCAAGCTGCTGGGAAACATTGATTAATTCAACAACTTCCCCAGAACACTGCCCGCCACTTGCACGCTGGCAAAGCACCCCTGGTACTGCTGGCAGCCCTGCGCCTGCAGGTAGGCCAGCTGCTGCGCCGTTTCCACCCCTTCCGCGATCACCGTCAGCTGCAGCTCGCGCGCCATGGCGATGATGGTGGCGGCCACGGCCGTGTCGGACGCGCCATCCTGCGCGCCCGGCAGGAAGGAGGGATCGATTTTCAGCTTGTCCACCGGATAATGGCGCAGATTGGCGAGGCGCGAATAGCCCGTGCCGAAGTCGTCGATGGCCAGGCGCACGCCCAGCGCGCGCAGCTGCGCCAGCACGTCGGCCAGGCGCGCGCCCCCCTTCATCAGCAGCGCTTCCGTCACTTCCAGTTCCAGCCTGGCGGCGGGCAAGCCCGACAGCTGCAACGCTTCTTGCACGCTATGCAACAAATTATTGTGCAGGCATTGCGCTGCAGACAAGTTCACGGCCACCCACCAGGCCTGGCCCGCGTCGTGCCAGGCGCGCGCGCGCCGGCAAGCCTGCTGCAGCACCCAGTTGCCGATCGACACCATCAAGCCGCACTCCTCGGCCACGCCGAGGAAGCGTTCGGGCGGCAGCAGGCCCAGCTGCGGATGGCGCCAGCGCAGCAAGGCTTCCGCGCCGACGATGCCGCCGCTGGCCACGTCGAGGGCGGGCTGGAACTCCAGCACGAATTCATCGCGGCCCAGGGCGGCGCGCAAGCCCTGTTCCAGGCTGGCCCGTTCGACGATCTGCGCATGCATGTCCGCATTGAAAAACTGGAAATTGTTGCGCCCGCCTTCTTTCGCGTGGTACATGGCGACATCGGCGTTGTGCAGCAGCGCATCGATGGTGTCGCCATCGCTGGGAAAGATGGCCACGCCGATCGAGGCCGCCACCTGCAGCTCGTAGTCGCCCAGCTGGTAGGGCTGCGTGACGGCCTGCAGCAGGCTGGCCGCCACGTGCGCCGCCTGGTCGATGCCGCCCACCTCGGCCAGGATGATGACGAATTCGTCGCCGCCGTGGCGGCTGACCGTGTCGACGCCGCGCACGCAGCGCACCAGGCGTCGCGCCACTTCCTTGAGCAGCAAATCGCCCACGTGATGGCCCATGCTGTCATTGATATGCTTGAAATGGTCGAGATCCAGGTACAGGATGGCCAGCATGCTCAGCCTGCGCCGCGCCGCCGCCAGCGCCTGCGACAGCCGGTCCAGCAGCAGCACCCGGTTCGGCAGGTCGGTGAGGAAATCGTGCTCGGCCAGGTGGCGCGTGTGTTCCTCGCTCTTCTTGCGCTCGCTGATGTCGCTGAGGATGGCCATGTAATTGCTCAGTTGGCCCTGGCTATCGCGGATGGCCGTCAGCGACAGCCAGGCCGGATAGCGCCCGCCCGCCTTGCGCTGGCCGACGATATCGCCCTGCCAATAGCCGTTGGCGTCGACCTCCTGCCACACGTGCTCGACAAACGCCGGCGCGTCCTGCTCCGCGCCGTGCGGGACGAAGGGCTTGCCCAGCATGTCGTCCGGGCTGTAGCCGCTGATTTCGCTGTAGGCGGGATTCATGCTGACGACGCGCTGCTGCGGGTCCATCACGACGATGGCGACGCTGGCATGTTCGATGACCTGCGCCGACAGGTACAAGGCCCGCTCGGCCAGTTTGCGGGAGGAAATATCGCGGATCACGGCATAGAACAGATGACTATGGTCGAGAGTGACGGAAGTGAGCAGCACTTCGCCCCAGAACAGTTCTCCCAGGCAGGTCTGATAGCACCAGTCATAGCGGCAATTGCCGTCGGCATGCGCCTGCGCGGCCAGTTGCGCGCCGCGCAATGATGACAATTCGCCATCGGGCTGGCGCAGGGGCGAGAAATCGCTGAGACGGCGTCCCAGCAGCCGGGGCCGCTCTTCGCATTGAAACAGGGCAATGGCGGCCGGATTAGCCTCGGCGATGTATTCGTCGCGCAGCAGCATGATGGCGTCGGCGGACTTGTCGTACAACTGGCGGAAATTGTCACCCATCAACAGCAGCGCGCCCTGCGCCGCGCCATCCTGGCCGCTGGCCGTGATGTCGATATCGAGGCAGACCACTTGCCGCACGCGCCCGGACGCGATGACGGGAAACACGGTGGAATGGATGCAGCGCGGCGCGATCCCGTCGGCATCCAGGCGCCACAGCCGCGCCGTGCGGGCCTTGCCGCTTTCCCAGACGGCGGCCAGTTCCGCGTGGCCATCGCCGGACCCGTCCGGGCCCTGCGGCACGGCGGCGGCCAGGCCGGCCCACGCCCGACCCACGGCCAGCTCGGCCGGTATCCCATACAGGCGGGCCGCGCCCGCGCTCCAGTAGCGCACGATGCCATCGCGGTCGATGCCGCGCACGGCCAGGCCGGGCGCCTGTTCGACGGCGGCAACGATGATGGACAGCAGGTCGAGCGCCCTGCCCGCCGGGCCCGCTCCTGCATCGGCGGCGGCAAGCAAACGGCCCGGCGACGGGGCGGCTGCGGCAATCCGGTCAGACATCAGCTCTCCCGTGGCGCGGCCGCACCGCGACCGGCAAGCATCTGGCCAGCCGGTGGCGCAACCATCCCTGCCATTCTTGCGCGCCGGCGAATCGGCTTATTGAGGATGCTCAAGCATCGTGGCATGCCGGCGCGTGCCGGCGGCCGGCGATCCGTGGCTCCGGTCGGCGATTTTTGCATTCCAGCCCCGTTTTTGTGCACTCTGTCGCACGGCGATGGCGGCCGGGCTTGAATCTTCCTAAAGTGGCAACATGCGTATCGCCGTGAACGACCGCAGCGGCAGGCGTGCCGTCTGCGGCCGCCACGGCGGTGCGCTACCCGAATTCTCCCGGCCCGCCACAGGCCGGGCCGCAACGAGCCCTGGCGCCGAGCCCTCGCGCCGCCTCCATCGAAGAGCCCTATGAAAAACGAGACATTGCCACCGGCCTCCCCCCTTGCAGCCAAGCCCAGCCGCCGCTGGCGCACGCCCCTCCTCATCCTTGTCGTGCTGGGCCTGGCCGGCGGCGGCTGGACCGTCATGCAGTCGAAGCAGCAGGCGGCCAAGGCGGCCGCGCAGCAGGCCAGCAAGAAGAAGGACAAGGAAAAGACGCCCGTGCATGAGCTGGCGCAAGGCGACGTGGCGGCCATCGATGCGCGCGCGCTGGCCATCAGCCTGCCCCTGTCCGGTTCGCTCGCGCCCCTGACCCAGGCCACCATCAAGGCCAAGGTCTCGGGTGTCATCCACGAGACGACCTTGCAGGAAGGCCAGAGCGTTTCCGCTGGGCAAATCCTCGTGCGCCTGGACGCGGCCGACCAGCGCGCCCGCCTGACGCAGCAGCAAGCCCTGCTCGACGAGGCGCAGGCGCGCCTGTCGATGGCGGCCAAGAACGAGGCCAACAGCCAGGCCCTGCTCAAGCAAAAATACATCTCGCAGACGGCCTACGACACGACGCAGAACTCGGTCGACCTGGCCCGCGCCGGCGTCAAGTCCAACGCGGCGCTGCTCGACCTGGCCCGCATCGCGCTGGCCGACACGGTGATCCGCGCGCCCATGGGCGGCATCGTCAGCAAGCGCCACGTGCAGGCCGGCGAAAAGGTCGCGCCCGACATGCCCGTCTACACCATCGTCAACCTGGCCCAGCTGACCCTGGAAGCGCCCGTGCCCAGCGCGGAAATTCCCCGCATCAAGCTGGGCCAGGACGTGCATTTCAAGGTCGACGGCTTCGGCGCGCGCGACTTCGCCGGCAAGGTCACGCGCATCAATCCCACCACCGAGAGCGGCTCGCGCGCCATGCTGGTCTACATCGCCGTCGACAATGCCGACGGCGCGCTGCGCGGCGGCATGTTCGCCAAGGGCAGCATCGTCACGGAGCGTTCGGCCGTGGCGCCGCTGGTGCCCCTGACGGCCGTGCGCAATGAAAAACAGGGCCCCGTCGTGTATGCGCTGGTGAACAACAAGGTCGTCGAGCAGCCCGTCACCCTGGGACTGCGCAACGAGGATGAAGGCTATGCCGAGGTCAAGTCCGGCCTGGTGCCGGGCGCGAAAGTCATCGTCGCCAGGCTCGATGGCGTCAAGCCGGGCCACGGCGTGACCTTCGCCGCGCCCGCCGCGGCCCCCGCCGCGCAGGCGGCCGTGCTGGCACGGAAAGACTAAGCCATGTGGATGACCAAAGTCAGCATACAGAATCCCGTCTTCGCCACCATGGTCATGGTCGCGCTGGTGGTGCTGGGCATCTTCTCCTACCGGGGCCTGGGCGTGGAGAGCATGCCCAGCGTGCAGTTCCCGTTCGCCGCCATTGAAGTGAGCTACCCGGGCGCCTCGCCCGAAGCGGTGGAAAACGACATCACGCGCCCCATCGAGGACGCCGTCAACACCGTCAGCGGCATCAAGACCATCCGCGCCAACTCGTGGGAAGGACGCGCCGGCGTCTACCTGGAATTCGAGCTGTCGACGAACATGGACAAGGCCATGCAGGACTTGCGCGACAAGGTGGCCCTGGTGCGCCCGCGCTTCCCGAAAGAGGCCAAGGACCCGTTCATCGCGCGCGCCGAGGGCGACAACGAGCGCCCCATCGCCACCATCGTGCTGACCTCGACGGGGCATGACCTGCGCTCGCTGTCGACCATGACGGAGCAAATCATCAGCAAGCGCTTCCAGGGCGTGGCCGGCGTGGGCCAGGTCAAGCTGCGCGGCCTGCGCGCGCGCCAGATCCTCATCAGCATGAAGCCGATCGAACTCAATGCCCAGGGCATCGGCGTCGATGAAGTCATCCGCGCCATCCAGGCGACGAATACCAACCTGCCGGCCGGCTCCATCAGCCATGGCGCGGCCGAACAGCTGGTGCGCGTGGAAGGCAAGATCAAGGATGCGCGCGAATTCGGCAAGATCATCGTCGCGCGCCGCGCCGTCGGCCCCGTCTACCTGGACCAGGTGGCCACCGTCGTCGACGGCGAGCAGGAAGAGCTGTCGATCTCGCGCATGAACGGCCAGCAGGCCGTGACCATGGAAATCACCAAGGTGCAGGATGCCAACGTGGTCGAAGTGGGCACCGGCATCCTGAAGGTGGCGGCCGACCTGCAAAAGACGCTGCCGCCCGATATCACCCTGCGTGTGCTGGACGACGAATCGGAGCGCGTGCAAAGCCAGCTCAATAACGTCAAGCGCACCATCATCGAAGGCGCCGTGCTGACCATGGTGATCGTCTTCCTGTTCCTGCACTCGTGGCGCTCGACCATCATCACGGGCCTGACCCTGCCGATCTCCGTGCTGGCCAGCTTCATCGCCATGAAGGCCTTCGGCTTCACCCTGAACTTCCTGACGCTGATGGCGCTGTCCCTGTGCATCGGCCTGCTGATCGACGATGCCATCGTGGTGCGCGAAAACATCGTGCGCCACCTGGGCATGGGCAAGAACCACTACAAGGCGGCCAACGACGGCACCAATGAAATCGGCCTGGCCGTGATGGCCACCACGTTTGCCATCGTCGCCGTGTTCGTGCCCGTGGCCTTCATGGATGGCATCATCGGCCGCTTCTTCCTGCAGTTCGGCATCACCGTGGCCGTCGCCGTCCTCGTCTCCCTGTTCGTCAGCTTCACGCTCGACCCCATGCTGTCGTCCGTCTGGCGCGACCCCGTCAAGGACCGCTTCAAGTACGTGCCGTGGCTGGGCCGCTTCATGGCCTGGATCGAGACGGGCATCGACCGCCTGCACGTCTGGTATGGCAAGGTGCTGGCCGTGGCCTTGCGCTGGCGCAAGACCACCCTGGCCACGGCCGTGGCCCTGTTCGCGGGCAGCCTGATGCTCGTGCCCATGATCGGCGGCGAGATGTTCCCCGAGACGGACCAGGGCTGGGTCAACCTGCGCTTCAAGACGCCCGTCGGCTCCAGCCTCGAGTACACGGATTCCAAGGTGCGCCAGATCGAAACGGCCCTGAAGGAATTCCCCGAGATCGACAGCCTGGTGGCCAACGTGGGCACGCAGGATGGCCGCAATGCGGCCGACGTGAACCTGAAGCTGACGGACATCAAGACGCACAAGCGCCGCTCGCAGCAGGAACTGGAAAAGCTGATCCGCGAACGCCTGGCGCCGATCGCCGGCATCACCCTGTCGGTGGGCAACCGCCCCATCTTCATCGCCATCCTCGGCACGGATGAAGGCAAGCTCGATGAAGTGGCGCACCGCCTGATGGACAAGATGCGCACCATCAAGGGCCTGGCCGACATGGAATACAGCCAGGAAGGCGCCAACCCGTCCACCACGGTCAAGATCAACAACGAACTGGCCAGCGACCTGGGCCTGTCGGTGCAGCAGATCGGCAATGCCCTGCGTCCGTTCGTGGCGGGCGACACGGTCAGCCACTGGCTGGCGTCCGACGGGCAGAACTACGACGTCAACGTGCAGCTGCCCAAGTCGGGCCGGCAGAAGGTGGCCGACCTGGCCGACCTGTCGCTGGCGTCGAGCAAGCTCGATGCCAACGGCAAGCCCATCATGATCCCGCTGCGCCAGGTGGTCGACTTCGTGCCGTCCTCCAGCCCGCAGGTGCTCAAGCGCCAGGCCTTGCAGCGCCGGGTCGCCATCTATGCGGGCACCCAGGGCCGCCCTGCCGGCGACGTCGACGCCGACGTGCAGAAGGCCATCCAGTCCATCGACCCGCCGCCGGGCGTGCGCTTCGACGTGGCCGGCAATGCGCAGCAGATGGCCGAGACCATGGGCGGCGCCATGATGGCGCTGGGGATCGCCGTGATCTTCATCTATCTGGTGCTCGCCTCGCAGTTCGGCAGCTTCCTACAGCCGATCGCCATCATGGTGTCCTTGCCGCTGTCCCTGATCGGCGTGCTGCTGGCCCTGCTGATAACGGGCAGCACCCTGAACATCTTCTCCGTGATCGGCTTCATCATGCTCATGGGCCTCGTCACCAAGAACGCGATTCTGCTGGTCGACTTCACCAACCAGCGCCAGCGCGAAGGCCTGGGGCAGTTCGAGGCGCTGATGGAAGCGGGCCAGGTGCGCCTGCGCCCCATCCTGATGACCACCCTGGCGATGGTCTTCGGCATGCTGCCCATGGCCATCGGCCTGGGCGACGGCGGCGAATCGCAAGCGCCGATGGGCCGCGCCGTCATCGGCGGCGTGATCACCTCGACCCTGCTCACGCTGGTGGTGGTGCCCGTCGCCTACACCTACCTCGACAGCCTGGGCAAGCGCGCCGCGCGCTTCTTCCGGGGTGCCGAGCATGCGCATGCCGACGCCGCCGGCGATGGCGAAGCGCACGCCCACTGATCTCCCACCGCTCGCCTTCACCGTCCCCGCATTGGCGGGGACGACGCGGCGGCTTCCTGAAGAGAGCTTCAGTTGACCAAAGCCGCTGCGCTGGCTAGACTGTCCCCGTTATCAATTGTATGGAGTGACTCGTGGGTGCTTGTTCCAGTGACAGTAGTCGATTGACCATCGGCGATCGGCCTTAGGCAAGACGCGCGCATTCCGCCCGCCCTGCCTCCGGCAAGGTGCGGTTCTTACGGCAGCGAGTCAGCTCGCCGCCCCTCCCCTCCTCATCGTTCCACCGTTATCGTCTGCTGCCCCCCAATCCGGGCGGATTTTCTTCGCCTTGTGCACTCGCCTGTTCCTCCCCAGCCGGGAGAAACTGATGGTGGTATTTGACTTTGCGCTGCGCGTTGCCGCGGCATTGACCCTGGGCGCCATGATCGGCGCCGAACGCCAGCTGCGCCAGCGCATGGCGGGCCTGCGCACGAATGCGCTGGTGTCCGTCGGCGCCTCGCTGTTCGTGATGGTCTCCGTGCTCGAAGGCGACCCGGATGGCCACCTGCGCATCGCCGCGCAGGTGGTGTCGGGCATCGGCTTCCTCGGTGCCGGCGTGATCATGCGCGAAGGCATGACGGTGCGCGGCCTGAACACGGCCGCCACCCTGTGGTGCTCGGCCGCCATCGGCGTGCTGTGCGGCCTCGGTTTTGCGCTGGAAGCGGCCATCGGCACGGCCTTCGTGCTGGTGGCCAACCTGGTGCTGCGCCAGCTGGCGCAGCGCATCAACACGCATGGCAGCGAAGCGGGCATCGAGACGGAAAGCATCTACCGCGTCACGGCCGTGTGCGAGGCGGAGCAGGAAGTCCAGGTGCGCAAGCTGATGCTGCGCTTGATCAGCGGCATGCCGGCCCTGATGCTGCAATCCCTGCACAGCGAGGATGCGGCGCAGGCCGGACGCATCGAAGTGCGCGCCGACCTGCTCACGCCCGTTTCCAGCCTGGGACTGCTGGAGCAGATCGTCAGCCAGGTGAGCCTGGAAGGCAGCGTCTCGGCCGTGCGCTGGGCGCTGGTGAACAACGCGGAATTTGTCGCCGAGCGGGGTGTGTGATGAAAAAATGGCTGCTGTGGTTTTCCAAACGTGGTCCGGCGCTCGCCACCTATCGCCTGACCGTCACCTGTCCTGCGGCGCAGGCCGACCATGTCGTGCGCCTGCTGCTGGCCGAACTGAAAGGCGCGGGACTGGCACCGTCGCAGATCGTGCGCAGCTGGGACGAAGGCCGGCACAGCGTGCGGCTGATCGCCACGGTGCTGTGCCAGCTGGTGCAGCGCGCCGTGCTGGTGCGCTTCGTCAACCGCGCAGGCGCCTGGCCGCAGGTGCGGCAGGTACGCTGGGAGGGCGTCGCGCCTTCACCCTCACTCTGAGGCGGGCAGGCGCATGGTGAACAGGGCGCCGCCTTCCGGGCGGTTGCATGCCTCGATGCACCCGCCATAAGCGTGCACGATGGCTTGCGACAGGGCCAGACCCAGGCCGAAGCCGGGCGCCTCGCCCGCGCGCGCCTGGGCGCCCCGGTAAAAACGTTCGAACAGGTGCGGCAAGTCTTCCACGCCGATGCCCGGCCCCGCGTCGGCCACGCCCACCAGTGCGTCGTCGCCGTCGCGCGCCACGTGCACGGTGATGCTGCTTCCGGGGGGCGAAAACTTCACGGCGTTATCGAGCAGGTTGGCCAGCACCAGGTCGGCGGGTCCTGCCGCCACGCGCGCATGCACGGGCGCGCCAGCGTCAAACTCGATGCGGATGCCGCGCTGGGCCGCCGCCTTTTCCAGGCGCTGCGCCGCCGCGCGCACCAGGGGCTGCAGAGCGACCGTTTCCACGGCATTGCGCTCCTGGCCCACGTCCAGGCGCGTGAGCATCAGCAATTCCTCCACCAGGGTCGTCAGCCGCTGCACTTCGTCGAGGCAGGAGGCCAGCGCGTCGACATACTCGGCCGCCTCGCGCGGGCGGCGCAGGGTGATTTCGATTTCCGTGCGCAGGCGCGACAGGGGCGAGCGCAGCTCGTGCGAGGCGTCGGCCGTGAAGCGCCGCTGCGCGTCGTAGCCGTGCTCCAGGCGGTCCAGCATGGCGTTCAGGGTATCGACCAGGCGGCCGATTTCATCGGGCGTTCCCGGATGCGGCAGGCGCTGGTGCAGGCTGGCCTCGCCGATGGAGTGCGCCTGTCGCACCACGTCGTCGATGGCGCCCAGCACGCGGCGCGTGAGCATTTCGCCGGCCAGCCCCACGGCTGCCAGCAAGGCCAGCGCCATGGCGCCAAACAGCACGGTGGCGGCAGCCAGTACATGGTTGGCGTCGTCGAGCGAACCGGCCACCTGCACCGCCAGGCGCGATCCGGCCGACGGCACGGGAATGGAAACCATACGCAGCGGCTCCTCGCCGAACTTGGGCAGGGTCTCGAAGACGGTGTCGCCGGCCGCCAGGCGCGCCAGCAGGGCCGGCGGCGCCGGCAGCTGCGCCGCTTCCAGGTTGCGGCTGCGCGCCAGCACGCGGCCCTCGCCGTCGATGATCTGCACCAGGCGGTCGAGGCGCATCAACGACGGCGGCGCCATGCCCGGCGCCACCTCGTGCACCTGGACGGGCTGGCGCGGCGCGGCCGGCAGCATGGCCATTTCCGTCTCGCCCAGCGCCAGCAGGGCCGCATCGAGCTGGCCATGCACGGCGCGCGACAGGCCCCAGTAGCCGGCCAGCGCCGTGCAGGCGACGATGGCGAGGATGACGGCCAGGTGCACCAGCAGCAGGCGCTTGCGGAAGCTAGCCACCGTTGCTTTCCGCCAGGCGGAAACCGCGTCCGCGCACCGTATGGATCAATTGCGGCAGCCCCGGTGCATCGACCTTGCCCCGCAGGTTGCGCACGTGGACATCGATCAGGTTGTCGATGCCGATCAGGTCCGCCTGCCAGATCTGCTCGGCCAGGCGCGCGCGGCTCACCACCTCGCCCGCCTGGCGCAGCAGGATCAACAAAATCGCGTACTCCTTGGGCGTGAGCACCAGCGCCGCGCCGCCCCGTGTCGCCTGGTGGCTGACGGGATCGAGCGTCAGGTCGGCCAGCGACAGCACCAGCGGGCGGCTGATGTCGGAACGGCGCAACAGGGCGCGGATGCGCGCCAGCAGCTCCTCGAATTCGAATGGCTTGGTCAGGTAATCGTCGGCGCCCGTGTTCAGGCCCGCCACCCGGTCGGCCGTGGCATCGCGCGCCGTGAGCATCAGCACGGGCGTCTGGATGGCGCGTGCGCGCAGGTCGCGGCAAAAGTCGATGCCCTGCTTGCCCGGCAACATCCAATCCAGCACGATCAAGTCGTAATCGACGGCGTAGCTCTCGTCCTCGCCCTCTTCCGCGCTGTGCGCCACGTCGACGACAAAGCCTTCTTCCTGCAAGCCACGGGCCAGCAGGCGCGCCGCCTTGCGGTCGTCTTCCACCAAGAGGATTCTCATGCCTGCCTTTCCGGTCGTCCCGCATTTTCCATGCCCCCATTTTAACGCGCCCCGCCCTGCGCGCACCGAACCTGAAGAATGATTCAGGCGTTCTTGGGCGCTTCTTCAGGAGCACATTGCTATGCTTTCCCGGCGCTGTAGTGACGCCGCCCGCACTACCAGCGCCCCACCTCGCTGCCCCCACAAGGGCACGGCATCCACGCATGCCCCATTACCACCAACAAGAAGGAAACACGGGATGAACACGACCAACCACCGCGCCCTGGGCGCCTGCTGCGCGCTCGCCGTCGCCTTCGGCAGCTCGGCCCTGGCCGGCTGCGCCAGGCCGACGGCGCCAGCCGCGCCCACGGCCCAATCGACGCACCTGGACGACGGCAGCATCGAAGTCGCAAAGAATTCGCCCCTGCTCCAGCACCTGCAGGTGGCGCCCGCGCTGGAGCAGGACATCGCCACGCAGACGGACGCGCCGGGCAGCATCGAAGCCATGCCGGAAAAGCTGGTGAAAATCACGCCGCCACTGGCCGGCCGCATCACGCGGCTGCAACGGTCCTTGGGCGACAGCGTCAAGGCGGGCGACCCGCTGTTCACCCTCGATTCTGCCGAACTCAGTGCCGCCTACGCGGACGACAGCAAGGCCCGCTCCGCGCTGCTGCAGGCGCGCCAGGAGCTGGAGCGCCAGAAGACGCTGTTCGAGGCGGAGATCGCCGCGCGCAAGGATTACGAGGCGGCGCAGGCAGCCTACGACCAGGCCGGCAGCGACGCGCACGCCAGCGCCGACAAGCTGGCCCAGTACGGTGCCAGCGGGCGCGGATCGCGCAGGGACTACGTCCTGCGCTCGCCCATCGCCGGCACCGTGATCGCCATGGAAGGCGCCCAGGGCGGCTACTGGAACGATATCAACGCGCCCGTCATGACGGTGGCCGACCTGTCCACCGTCTGGCTGTCGGCCAACGTGGCCGAGAAGGACCTGGCGCAAGTGGCCGTGGGCCAGACATCGCGCATCACGCTCGATGCCTGGCCTGGCAGGACCTTCGACGGCAAGGTCGCCTACGTGGGCGCCGTGCTCGATCCCGAAACGCGCACGGTGAAGGTGCGCGTGGCCATCGACAACCGAGCCGGCACCTTCAAGCCCGGCATGTTCGCCCACGCGGGTTTTGCCGGCGCCAGCCGCCGCGCCATCGTCGTGCCGGCGGCGGCCGTGCTGCAAAGCGGGCTGTCGACGCGCGTGATGGTCGAACGGGGCCCGCAGCGTTTCGAGCCGCGCACGGTGCAGCTAGGCGCCAGCCATGGCGACCAGGTGGAAATCGTCTCGGGCCTGAAGGCGGGCGAGCGCATCGTCGTCAAGGAAGGAGTGCTGCTCAATGATTGACCGTTTCATCGCCACCTGCTGCCAGCGGCGCGGCATCGTCTGGCTGGTGCTGCTGTTCGTCACCGCCTACGGCATCTACAGCTGGAAGCAGCTGCCCATCGAGGCATATCCCGACATCGCCGACGTCACCTCGCAGATCGTCACGCAGGTGCCGGGCCTGGGCGCCGAGGAAATCGAGCAGCAGATCACCATCCCGCTCGAGCGCGCCCTGCTCGGTACGCCCGGCATGCACGTGCTGCGCACGCGCAGCCTGTTCGCGCTGTCGCTGATCACGGTGGTGTTCGAGGATGGCAGCGACGGCTACTTCACGCGCGAGCGGCTGCAGGAACGCCTGGCCGGCGTCAACCTGCCGTACGAGGCCAAGCCGGGACTCGATCCCTACACCTCGCCCACGGGCGAAATCTACCGCTACACGCTGGAATCGACAAGCCGCAGCCTGCGCGAACTGTCCGAACTGCAGTTCTGGACCGTGATTCCGCGCCTGCAGCAGGTGCGCGGCGTGGCGGACGTGAGCAATTTCGGCGGCTTGACGACGCAGTTCATGCTGGAACTCGACCCCGCAAAACTCGACAGCTACGGCTTCTCGCTGGCGCAGGTCAAGGAAGCCATCAACGCCAACAACATCAGCGGAGGCGGCAGCGTCATCGACCGCGGCCAGCAATCGTACGTGGTGCGCGGCGTGGGCCTGCTGCACTCGCTCGACGACATGGGCAACGTCGTCGTCAGCAGCAAGAACGGCGTGCCCGTGCTGGTGAAGGACCTGGGCAGGCTCGCCTACGGCAACGTGGAGCGGCGCGGCATCCTCGGCAAGGACAACAACCCCGACACCATCGAAGGCATCACCCTGCTGCTGAAGGACTTCAACCCGTCCCAGGCGCTGGCCGGCATCCATGCGGCCGTGGACGACCTGAATGCCAATGTACTGCCGAAAGATGTGAAAGTAGTGCCCTACCTGGACCGCAGTTCGCTGATCGACGCCACCCTGCACACGGTGGGATTTACCCTGGGCGAAGGCATGCTGCTCGTCGCCCTGGTGCTGCTGCTGTTTTTGGGCAGCCCGCGCGCGGCCGCCATCGTCGCGCTGACGATCCCGCTGGCCCTGCTGATCGCCTTCATCTTCATGCACCACTTTAAAATTCCCGCCAACCTGCTGTCCCTGGGCGCCATCGACTTCGGCATCCTCGTCGACGGGTCCGTGGTGGTGCTGGAAAACATACTGCGCCGCCGCGAACGGGAGCAGGAGCGCCCGCTCACCCTGCAGGACGCCATCGAGGCCACCCTGCAGGTAGCGCGCCCCATCATGTTCGGCATGGCCGTCATCATCGCCGCCTACCTGCCCCTGTTCGCCTTCCAGCGCATCGAATACAAGCTGTTCTCGCCGATGGCGTATGCGGTCGGCGCGGCGCTGGTCGGCGCGCTGGTGGTGGCGCTGGTGCTGATCCCGGGCCTGGCCTGGCTGGCCTTCCGCAAGCCGCGCCGCATGCCGCACAACCGCGTGCTGGACAAGCTGGCCGCCGCATATGGCCGCTTCCTCGAACGCATGGTGGGCAGGCAGCGCTGGGTGGCGATGGTGTGCGCCGGATCCCTGGCGGCGCTGGCCATCCTGGGCGGCAGCATCGGCCGCGACTTCCTGCCCTACCTCGACGAGGGATCCTTGTGGTTGCAGGTGCAGATGCCGCCCGGGATCACCCTGGACAAGGCGTCCGAGATGGCCAGCGAGCTGCGCCGCGCAGCGCTGGAATTTCCCGAAGTGTCGACCATCGTCACGCAGACGGGGCGCAACGACGACGGCACCGATTACTGGACGCCGTCGCACATCGAGGCCAGCGTGGGCCTGCATCCCTACAAAAGCTGGAAATCGGGCATGAGCAAGCAGCAGCTGATCGCCAAGATGAACGAGCGCTTCGCCCGCATGCCAGGCTACACGGTGGCCTTCATGCAGCCGATGATCGACGGCGTGCAGGATAAATTGTCGGGCGCGCACAGCGACCTGACGGTGAAAATCTTCGGCAACGACCTCGATGAAGTGCGCCGCATCGCCGGCAAGGTGGCCAGCGTCCTGAAAACTGTCCCTGGCGCCTCCGACGTGGCGGTGGACGTGGAGCCGCCGCTGCCCAACCTGAAGGTGGAACTGGACAGGGCAAAGGCGGCCCGCTACGGCATCAACGCGGCCGACGTGGCCGACCTGATTTCCACCGGCATCGGCGGCGCGCCCGTCGGCCAGGTCTACATGGGCGAGAAAAGCTATGACATCGCCGTGCGCTTTCCTCCCGCCGTGCGTTCCAGCCCGGACGCCGTCGCCAACCTGATGCTCACGGCCGCGAATGGCGCCAAGGTACCGCTGGCGCAGGTGGCCAGCATCAGCACCACCTCGGGCGAAAGCGTGATCGTGCGCGAAATGGGACGGCGCCACATCATCGTGCGCCTGAATGCCCGCGGGCGCGACCTGGCCGGCTTCCTGGCCGAGGCGCGCCCGCTGGTGGCGCAGGCCGTGGCCGACGAACACCAGCGCATCGGCGTCGAGTGGGGCGGCCAGTTCGAAAACCTGCAGCGCGCGCAAAGCCGATTGGCCCTGATCCTGCCGATGACCCTGGGGGCCATGTTCCTGCTGCTGTTTGGCCAGTTCCGCAACCTGCGCCAGCCCGCGCTGGTCCTGCTGGCAGTGCCGCTGGCCATGCTGGGCGGCCTGGCCGCGCTGCACCTGCGCGGCATGACCCTGAACGTCTCGAGCGCGGTGGGCTTCATCGCCCTGTTCGGCGTGGCCGTGCTGAATGCCGTGCTGATGCTGGCGCAGATCAACCGCCTGCGGGCGGAAGAAGGCCGGAGCCTGCGCGATGCCGTGCTCGAAGGCGCGCGCGACCGCATGCGTCCCGTGCTGATGACGGCCACCGTGGCCGCCCTGGGCCTGACGCCCGCCATGCTGGCCACGGGCCTGGGCAGCGACGTGCAGCGCCCGCTAGCCACCGTGGTGGTGGGCGGCCTGGTGACGGCCACGGCGCTCACCCTGCTGCTGCTGCCTGCCCTGTACTACCTGATCGAGGCGCGCCAGGCCGCGCGCCACGGCACCACTGAAGGAGAACCCCATGACACGCTTTAACCGCTTACTCGCGGGCCTGCTGCTCTCGCCCGCGCTGCTCCTACCCTGCGCTGCCGCGCCCCTGACGTTTGACGCCTACCTGTCTGCCGTGGAAGCCAACAGCCTGGAACTGCAGGCGCAACAGCAAAGCATCACGTCGGCCAGGGCCGGCATCGGCATCGCCGGCCTGCGCCCCGACCCGGAATTCACCCTGGGCGCCGCGCGCGAGACGGTGCGCAGCGTCGAACACCGCCCCGTTACCTGGACGCCGGCCCTCAGCATGGCCATCGAGACGGGCGGCAAGCGCGCCGCGCGCTTTAAAGCCGCGCAGAGCAATGTCGTGCTGGCCGAGGAAACGGTGGCCGGCTTCAGGAACGAGCTGTATGGCACGGCCGCGGCGGCATACACGGAGGCGTGCCGCACGCGCGACGTCGTGGCACGCAAGGAGCAGACCTTGGCCGCCCTGTCGAAAGTGGTGGAAGCGAACGGCGTGCGGCGCAAGGCGGGCGACGTGGACGGCATCGAACTGCTGCAGTCGCGCGTGGAACGCGACCAGTTCCAGGCCGAACTGGCGCAGGCGCGCAGCGAGGCGGACAGCGCCATGCTGAACCTGTCGCCGCCGCTGGGACGCCAGCTCGACACCCTGTTCCCCGGGGCGCAGCTGGCCTGCGACATCAACGCCTTCGCCGGCGACGATGCCGGCACACTGCTGCCGCAAGCGCTGCGCGAACGCAGCGACGTGCGCATCGCGCGCGCCGCCCTCGACAACCTGCGCGATGGCGCGGCCCTGGTGCGCGCCAACCGCTCCGTCGATCCCACCGTGACGGTGGGCCTGTCCGCCGCGCGCGGCTACGCGGATGGCGTCGATGGCAGCGGCAATCCCGTCGACGGCGCGCCCCGTTCGCGCGCGCTGTCCGTCTCGCTGGCCATTCCCATCCCGCTGTCGCGCCGCGACCACGGCGACGTGGTGCAGGCAGAAGCGGGCGTGACGCAGGCGATGCTGGCCCTGCGCCAGGCGGAATTGAAGGCGGAGACGGAAGTGCGCACGGCGCAGCGGCAATGGCGCTCGGCGCAGGAGCGGCTGGCGCGCTACCGCGACGGCGTGCTGCAGGACGCACAGAAGGTCGTCGACGGCATGCGCCTGTCCTACGTCAAAGGCAATGCCTCGCTGCTGGAATGGCTGGCGGCGCAGCATTCGGCCGACGATGCATGGCAGGCGTATCTGCAGGCGCGCGCCGATGCCGCCATCGCCAGCACGCAGTTGCAACTGGCCATCGGCCAGCGGCCGCGCTTATAACGCTGATAACAAAGGGAGGCGACAACGAGGGGGACACCGGCGCGGCGAAGAAGCCGCACCGGTCGTCAAGGGCGGGGGATTACTGTGGCTGGGCAGGCGCGTCGGTGCCGTCGGCCGCATCGGCGTCGGTGTCGTCCGCTTCCGGCGCGTCGCCTTCAGTCCCCTCTTCGCCGTCGGCCGGCTTCGGATTGTTTTTCGCTTCCAGCTTGCGCCTGGCTTTTTCCTCGGCTTTCTTCTTCTTTTCCAGCTCTTTTTGCCGTTTTTCGTATTGGAAATTTGTCTTGGCCATTTACTACCTCTTTAGTTTTTTATTGTTACAGATAACCGCATAAGGCACATTATGACGCAGTTGGGCGAAACGCAAAGTTTTTAGCCTCGGGGATGATGCTGCGCATGCAGCAGTTTCAGCCGCTCGCGAGCCACATGCGTGTAAATCTGCGTGGTGGAAATATCGGAATGCCCCAGTAACAATTGCACAACTCGCAAGTCCGCCCCATGGTTCAGCAAATGCGTGGCAAACGCGTGGCGCAGGGTATGCGGCGACAGGGGCGCCGTGATGCCCGCCTGCTGCGCGTGCTTCTTGATGATGACCCAGAACATTTGCCGCGTCATGGCGCCGCCGCGCCGCGTGACGAACAGCGCATCGTCCATCTGCCCGTCGAGGATGATGCCGCGCGCCTCCTTCAGGTAGCGCTCGATCCACAGCCGTGCCTGCTCGCCGAAGGGCACCAGGCGCGTCTTGCTGCCCTTGCCCGTGATGCGCAGCACGCCATCGTTCAGGCTCAGCTCCACCGATTGCAAGTCCACCAGTTCCGACACGCGCAAGCCGCTCGCATACATGAGCTCGAGCATGGTGCGTTCGCGCAGGCCCAGCGGCGTGCTCACGTCGGGCGCCGCCAGCAGCGCTTCCACCTGCGCTTCGCTCAAGGTATGCACGAAGCGCGCAGGCTGCTTGGCCGAGACCATTTTCAAACACGGGTCGGCCGCGATATGCTTGTGCCGCAAGGCCAGCTGGTAAAAGCGCTTGAGCACGGACAGGCGCCGGTTCGACGAGGTCGCCTTGCTCTCGTCGTGGCGGGCGGCGAAATACGCATCGATGTCGGCCGTGGACACCTCGTACAGGCCTTCGCGCCCGGGCCGGTTCACTTCCAACCAGCGGGCGAACAAACGCATGTCGCGCCGGTAGGCGTCCAGCGAGTTCTTCGACAGGCCGTCTTCCAGCCACAGGCTGTCGCAGAATTCATCGATCAGGGTGGCGTTGTCGGGCGCCAGCAGGCTGTTCATCATCGTGCCGGCCACTCCATGCCCGCGACGCCTTCATGCGCCAGCAGCCAGCGCTTCACGCCCAGGTGAAAGCCCGTGGCGTCGTCGTGGTGGGCAAAGCCGCCCAGGCCGCCCGCGGCCGTCACGCGGTGGCAGGGGATCACCAGCGGAAACCAGTTGGCGCCGCAGGCCTGGCCGACGGCGCGCGGCGCCGAGCCGATGCAGCGCGCCACGTCGCCATAGGTGCGCACCTTGCCACGCGGAATCTGCGCGATGGCCGCCCATACTTTCTGCTGGAAGGCGCTGCCCAGGGTGGCCAGCGGCAGGTCAAAGACATAGTCCGGGTCAAGGAAGTAGCGCGCCAGTTGCTGGCACGCCCGCCCGGCGACGGCATCCTGCGCGTCTTTTTCCGCAAAATGCGGCGGCAGGTAGACCAGTTCGCGCACCAGACCACTTTCCGTGCGCACGCCCATGGCGCCGAACGGTGCGGCGACGATGGCCGAAAACAGCTCACTGCCCTGTTGTTTTTTCATCAGCTAATCAAAGTTCAAGTGTGGCAAATATACAACCGGATGCACCAAAACAGTCATACCACTACGATTATGCACCGTTCCGGCCTGCCTGCGCAGGCAAGCGCAGGACGAAAAAAAAGCGCACCTATCGGTGCGCTTCAAATATTGCTTCACGTTCCCGGTCGTTTGGGTCCGCCGGTGCCGGCTTGTGGCCGCAGACAGCTATGACTCAACAACTTCTGTGAAACGTGTGTCTCCTCAATATATCCCCGGTATCAATACCGTTTTTATAGACCACTCCCCCACCAACCTTGTTACCAATTCTGTATGTCAGCCTTGCTACCGGAGCGTATATGCTTATACGTGTTTCCCCGTAAGGCCGCCCATCATAGCGCATTTATTCGGCAGGATCGACTTTTTTTGCACCATGACGGGGACAGTTATTTTAGTTGTAAATTAAATTTGGCAGCCACAGCGAGATTTGTGGTACGTAGGTGATCAGCGCCAGGAAGCCCAGCATCGTCAGCAGCCACGGCATCACGGCCACGGTCAGTTCGGAAATGCCCATCTTCGTGATGCCGGACGCCACGTACAGGTTCAAGCCCACGGGCGGATGGCACATGCCCACTTCCATGTTGACCACGATCAAGATACCGAAGTGCACGGGGTCGATGCCCAGCTTCATGGCGACGGGGAACAAAATCGGCGCCATGATCAGCACGATGGACGACGGTTCCATCACGTTCCCCGCCAACAGCAGCAGCACGTTGACCACCAGCAGGAAACTGATCACGCCCAAGCCCTTGCCCGTGATCCATTCGGCCATCGCTTGCGGAATGTTTTCACTCGTCATCAGGAACGAGAACAGCACGGCATTCGTGATGATGTACAGCAGCATCGCCGACATGGCGGCCGAATCGAGCAAGACCTTGCCCACCTGCTTGATCTTCAAGTCCTTGTAGACGAAGACGGCGATGATGAAGGCGTACACGGCAGCCATGGCAGCCGCTTCCGTGGGCGTGAACGCGCCCGAATAGATGCCGCCCATGACGATGACGATCAAGAGCAGGCCCCAGGCGCTCTTCTTGAACGTCACGAAGCGCTCCTTCCAGCTGGCCTTCTGCATGCGCGGATAGTTGTTCTTGCGCGCCAAGAACCACGTGGTCAGGCCCAGCAGCATGGCCAGCATCATGCCGGGAATCACGCCCGCCATGAACAGCTTGCCCACCGACGTGTTCGTGCTGACGGAATACATCACCATCACGATCGACGGCGGGATCAAAATGCCCAGCGCGCCCGAGGTGGTGATGACGCCGGCGCCGAAACCGCGCGGATAGCCCTGCTTGACCATGGCCGGCAGGATGATGGAGCCGATCGCCACCACGGTGGCGGGGCTGGAGCCGGAGACGGCGGCGAACAGCGCGCACGCCATCACGCCGGCCAGCGCCAGGCCGCCGTGCCAGTGGCCCACCATGGAGCTGGCGAAGTTGATCATGCGCCGCGCCACCCCGCCATGCGTGAGGAAGTTGCCAGCCAAAATGAAGAACGGGATGGCCATGATCTCGAATTTCTCGATGCCCGTGAAAATCTTCAGGGCCACCGATTCGATGGGCACGCTGGTCATGGTGAACAGGAAGGTGAGCACCGTCAGGCCCAGCGAAATGGAAATCGGCATGCCGGTCAGCATCAGCGCCAGCAGCAGCACAAAAATAATCAGCGCGTTCATGCCTTGGCTCCTTTTTCATCCGCCGTCAATTCGTCTTCCAGCCCCTCGACGTGCGAGTGGTCGTGTTTCGGCAAGGCGCCCGTCTTGATGAAATGCACCATCACCTGCAGGAAACGGAAGCACATCAGGTAGGAACCCAGCGGCACGGCCAGGTAGACCAGCCACATGGGGATTTCCATGTCGGCCGACGTCTGGTCCGTGTGGCCGATGGACCACACGAAGCTGGCGCCCAGGGTCCCCACGATGCCCGTAAACAGGGCGCCGGCGGCCAGGCCGAAGACGATGAAGCGGTCGCGCCAGCGGGGGTTCATGCGGTTGATCAGGACGTCGACGCCCACGTGGATGCCCGTACGCACGCCATACGCGGCGCCGAACTTGGCCATCCAGACGAACATGTAGATGCACAGTTCCTGGGCCCAGCTGGTATTGATTTGAATCAGGAAGTCCTGCAGGCCCGGTATCGGCAAGCCGGCCAGGTAGCGGTGCACGACCGCGATGAAGATGATGAAGGTGGCCGCGCCCATCAGGGACGCGATCAGCCACTCTTCCAGATGATCCAGAAATTTCATGGTGGACTTTCAAAGAATGCGGAGACACGGACTCCCGCCCAGGACGCGCAGGAGTCATTCAAGCAAGTGGCAGTGGAAAGCCTGCCCGGCGCGCCAGGCGGCGCGCTACAGCCTGCGCCTTACTTCGCGCTTTCCTTGTTGATGGCCGAGATCAGGTCCTTGCCGATGCGCCCTTCCATGGCCTTCTGCACGGGCGCCAGCGCCTTGCGCCATTCCGCCTGTTCCTGCACCGTCAGGGTATAGATCTGCGTCTTGCCCGCTTTCTTGATGGCGTCGAGGGCCTGGTCGTTGTCGCGCTGGGCGATGGCTTTTTCAAACGTGGTCGCCTCGCGCATGGCTTTTTCCAGCTGCGCGCGGATCTCGGGCGGCAAGCCGTCCCAGAACTTCTTGTTGACGATGACGGCATAGCCCAGGTAACCGTGGTTGGACACGGTCACGTGCTTTTGCACTTCATGCATCTTTTGCGTGTACATATTCGACGGCGGATTTTCCGTGCCGTCGACCACGCCCGTCTGCAGCGCCTGATACACTTCCGAGAAGGCCAGCACCTGCGGGTTGGCGCCCAGCGCGCGCATCTGCGCGTCGAGCACCTTCGAGGACTGGATGCGCATCTTCAGGCCCTTGAAGTCGGCCGGCGTGTGCAGCGGCTTATTGGCCGACATCACCTTGAAGCCATTGTCCCAGTAGGCCAGGCCCGTGATACCCTTGGGTTCCAGTTTTTTCAGCAGGCTCTTGCCGATTTCGCCTTCGGTGACGTTGTACAGCGCCGTCTTGGTAGGGAAGATGTAGGGCAGGTCGAACGCTTCGAATTCCTTCACGCCCAGCGGGCCGAACTTGGCCAGCGATGGCGCCAGCATCTGCACGGCACCCAGCTGCAGGGCTTCGAGTTCTTCCTTGTCCTTGTACAGCTGGCTGTTCGGGTAGAGTTCGACCTTGACCTTGCCATTCGTGGCTTTCTCGGCCAGCTGCTTGAAGCGCTCCGCCGCCTGGCCTTTGGGCGTGTCGGTGGCCACGACGTGGCTGAATTTGATGACGATGGGGGCTTGCGCGTAGGCGTGAACGCCGGCGGTGGCGCCGATGGCAGCGCACAGCGCGACGAACAGGGTTTTCATTGGCGGCAGTTGCATTCTTGTCTCCTGAGTGGTTTTTAAAAAACTTTATTATTTGTCTATTTAGATATTGTGCCAAAGAAACTGCCTCGGCTATTGTGGTTAACCACAATAGCCCGCTCCCGATAAGCCGCTACCCTGCCAGCCATGCCGACTTCCCCCACTCTTGCGCGCCGCTTCAAGCTCTCCAGCCCGATGCGCTGGCTGCTGCCCGTCATCCTGCTGCTGCTGTTCCTCGCCATCCTGTTCTGGCTGCCATGGCAGGCGCGACAGATGGAAAGCAACGAGCGCCAGGAGCAGCTGATCGCCGATACCCTGTGGGTGGAGCAGACGATCCGCTTCCAGCTGGCGCGCAACGAGGAAAGCCTGTTCAACCTGGGCGTGGACATTGCCAGCGGCTCCCTGTCGGCGGAAAAAGTGCACGAACGGCTGCAGCAGATGCTGCGCAACGGCCGCGAGCTGCAGCGCGTACTGTGGCTGGACACGGGCGGCAGGGTACTGGCCACCAGCGACAACAGCCTGCCGCACGAACTGTCGTTTTCGCCCGCCTCGCTGACGGCCGCCGACAATGCGCGCCGCCTGCACCGGGGCCAGTACGCCCAGCCTTCGCAGCAGAGCGGCTTTCCCGATGCGCCGCCCGGCGCCATGCTGATGGATTACCACCAGCCCGTGTTCGAGGGCCAGCGCTACGTGGGCAGCCTGGTGGCCACCTACCAGATCAGCAGCCTGCTCGATGAAATGGTGCCCTGGTGGTTCGCCCAGGATAACCAGATTTCGCTGATCGACCGCGACGACAAGGTGCTGGCGCGGCGCGCCGCCGCCGGTCCCGGCCACGGCGTGTACACGCACAAGCGCGCGCTCGACGTGCCCGGCGCCACCATCACCCTGTTTACCGACAGCGTGAAAAGCCAGCCCAAGCTGCTGCCCAATCTGCTCGTCGGCTCCGTCATCGCCCTGTCGCTGGGTTTATTATGGAGCCTGCTGGCCCTGTGGCGCCACATCTCGCGCCGCCTGACGGCCGAAAGCGCGCTGCGCCAGCAGATGCTGTTCCGCACGGCGATGGAAAACTCGCTGGTGACGGGCATGCGCGCGCGCGACCTGGAGGGGCGCGTCACGTATGTGAACCCCGCGTTTTGCCAGATCGTCGGCTATCCGCCCGAGGAAATCCTCGGGCGTTTGCCGCCCATGCCTTACTGGGTGCCCGAGGCGCTGGAGGAATACCAGCAGCGCTTCGTCAAGGCCCTGGCGGGCAACCCCACGCCGCAGTTCGAAACCTATTTCCAGCGTCCCGACGGCACGCGCGTGCCCGTGCTGATCTTCGAAGCACCGCTGGTGGACAAGAATGGCCAGCAGACGGGCTGGATGGGCTCCGTGCTCGACATCTCGGACCGCAAGCGCGTCGAGGAGCTCAACCGCCAGCAGCAGGAAAAGCTGCAAACCAGTTCGCGCCTGGCCACCATGGGCGAACTGGCGTCGATGCTGGCGCATGAATTGAACCAGCCGCTGGCGGCCATTTCCAGCTACACGACGGGCGCGCTGAACCTGATCCGCCGCGCCATCGACAGCGGCGCCCCCGTCGACCCGGCCACCCTGAAACCGGCGCTGGAGCATGCGGGCGCGCAGGCGCAGCGGGCCGGCCAGATCATCCGCAGCGTCCACGATTTCGTGCGCAAGAGCGAGCCGCAGCGCCAGGATATCGCCATCCGCACGCTGATCGATGGCATCCGCGCGCTGATCGACCTGCAGGCGCGCAAATACTATGTCACCATCCAGGAAGAAATCCCGGCCGACCTGCCGCTGCTGCGCGCCGATCCCGTGATGATCGAGCAGGTGCTGCTGAACCTGACCCGCAACGCCATCGAGGCGATGCAGGACGCGGCGCCGGGACGGCGTATCATGCGCCTGCGGGCCAGCCACGACGCGCGGCAGGAGATGGTGACGGTGGACGTGATCGACCATGGCCATGGCATTCCCGCAGACGTGGCCGAGCGGCTGTTTTCGCCGTTTTTCTCGACCAAATCCGAAGGCATGGGCATGGGACTGAACATCTGCCGCACCGCCATCGAATTTCACGGCGGCGCGCTGACCTTCGGCGCCAACCCCGCCGGTGGCACCATTTTTACTTTCAGCGTGCCGGCCGCGCCGCGCGCGCCGCACTGACAAACAACGACAATCCGGAGACACCATGCTGCATATCATCGACGACGAAGAAGTCGTACGCGACTCCCTGTCCTGGCTGGCCGCCTCGCGCAGCATCGAGGCGCGCAGCTATGCCAGCGCCCAGCAGTTCCTCGATAGCCTGGACGGCACCTTCGACGCGGCCGGCGACTGCGTGCTGCTCGACGTGCGCATGCCCGACATGAACGGCATCGCCCTGTTCGACCAACTGGTCAAGCGCGACCTGACGGCGCGCCTGCCCGTGATTTTCCTCACCGGCCACGGCGACGTGCCGATGGCCGTCGACAGCCTGAAACGGGGCGCCTTCGATTTCTTTGAAAAGCCGTTCAACGACAACGACCTGATGGACCGCGTGCAGCAGGGCCTGGCCAACTCGCGCCAGGCCGGCGAACTGGCCGCCGTGCACGCGCGCCTGGCCACCCTGTCGACGCGCGAGCGCGAAGTGCTGGACCTGATCCTGGCGGGAAAAATGAACAAGGTGGTGGCCGACAAGCTGGGCATCAGCATGCGCACCGTGGAAGTCCACCGCGCGCATATCTTCGACAAGATGCAAGTCAAGACGGCGGTGGAACTGGCGGGGTTGTTGAAGTAAGTCCCAAACCAAAATTCCTGAACTCTGGGGTCAGCCCCCTCATACGTCGACGCAGATATGGCGTCGACGCGGCTGAGGGGCTGACCCCGGCTTGGGGTTTCAGGTACCTAATCAGTCATCATGATGCTCATGGTGCTCGGCCGCCCCATGTTTCCAGTAGCTGGCCACGTGCAGGTGCTGCTTCGGCACGCCGGCGTCGATGAAATGCGCACGCAAGCCCTGTACCTGCGCATGCTCGCATGCCACCCACACGTAGCCGTCGCCATCCTGCGGCAAGGCCACCTTCGCCAGCTCCTCCAGCAGCAAGGCGCCGCTGCGGCCATTGCGCGCCACCCAGCGCAGCTCCAGCTGCGCCGCGCACTCGAGCGCGATCTGTTCGCCGTCCTCGACGATCTCGATCACGGCGATGGCGCGCGCCGTGGCCGGCAGCTGTTCCAGGCGGCGGGCGATGGCCGGCAAGGCTGTCTGGTCGCCCACCAGCACGTACCAGTCGAAGTCGAGCGGCACCAGCATGGAGCCGCGGGGGCCACCCACGCCCAGGGTCTGCCCGGGAGTCGCTTGCGCCGCCCAGCTGGCGGCGGGGCCGTCGCCATGCAGCACGAAGTCGATTTCCAGCTCGCGCCGCTCGGCGTCATAGCGGCGCGGCGTGTAGTTGCGGGCGATGGGACGCGCCCCTTCGTCATACTGGATCGGATTGACGCCGTTGCCCAGCACGGGAAACACGGGAATCGCCTGCCCCGGCGCGGGGAAGAACAGCTTCACGTGATCGTCGTGCGCGGGCGAGACGAAGCCGTCGAGGTCATCGCCGGCCAGGGTGATGCGGCGCATGTGCGGCGTCAGCTGCTCGGTGCGCACGACGGTCAGGACGCGCAATTTCAGGTCGTGGCGCACGCGTTCGGCGGTACGCAGCCGTTGGGGTGCTGCCAGTGGTGCATTCGTCATGGACTGGTTCCTTGTCAAAGTGGGCTCATTGGCCGTCGATGATGGCATTGGCCGCCTGCTCCAGCACGGCCGCCACGCGCTCGGCTTCCGCCTCGCTCCAGTTGGTCTTGTTCAGCAACAGGGCATGTTTCAGGGTGTGCATGCCCTGGCGCACGCGCTCGGGCAAGGCATGTTTCGCCTGGATGCGGGCAAACATGTCGAGGCGGGCCAGGATGCCGTCGACCTGCGCACGATTCTCCTCGATGTATGCGCGGCCCAGGTCCGTGATCGTGTACAGCTTCTTGCCGCTGCTGCTTTCGGACGAGGTGACGTGGTCCTGCTCTTCCAGCAGGGTCAATGTCGGGTAGATGGCGCCCGGGCTGGGGGCGTAGGCGCCGCCGCAACGCTCTTCGATGGCCTTGATGATTTCATAACCATGGCGAGGGCTGATCTCGATCAGCGCCAGCACGATCAGGGGCAGGTCGCCGCGGCCGAAGACGCGCTCGGCCCGTTCGCCGCGCCCGCCCCGGCCACCGGGGCCGCCATGGCCCATGCCGTCGCCGCGCTCGTCAAAGCCGCGCGGGCCGCGGCCGTGCAGGGCGTATTCGCCGCGGTGCTCATGACGGTGTTCGTGGCGCTGCTCGCCGTGATGGTGGTGCTGCTGGCCGCAATGGCCGTGATGCGGGTGATGGCCATGTTGGCCGTGTTCTGCGTGGTGTGAGTTTCTCATGTTTTCTCTTTAAAGATATATCGTTAGTAGGTATCGCCATTTTATAACGATATATCGATAAGTCAAGGAGAAATTTGCTATGCTCGTCGCTTCATCTTCCACCCGTATATGCCATGCCTGACAAAACCGTTGCTGAAAAAATGTATGTGAAGAACGCCACGGCCCTGGCCGTGCTCAATGACGACGGCGAACACGGTGAATTGCTGGCGCAGTTGCCGGCGGAGCGGTGCGTCAGTGAAGGAGAGCGCGCCGACTGGATACTGCTGTTCGCGCGCAGCCGCGCGGAACTGGAGCGCTATCTGCCCGCGGCGCAGGCGCGCCTGGCGCCCGGCGGCGCACTCTGGGTGGCGTACCGCAAGGGCGGCGTGAAGGCGGGCAGCGACATCCACCGCGACGATATTCGCGACTTTGCACAATCCGTGGGACTCGACAGCGTGGCGATGGTCGCCATCGACGCCGGCTGGTCGGCACTGCGCCTGAAGCAGGTTTAAACGCAGGTCAAGCGATGCCGTGCAAGGCCAGCGCCCATTCGACGTGTTCGCGCACGATGGCCGACGGATGCTCGCGGCGCGACAGCAGGGCCGCGACGATGTCGGCCTGGCCACGGGCCTTGGCGGCCGCGTTGCCCATGCCGACGGCCAGGTTGCGCAGCCAGCGTTCGTGGCCGATGCGGCGGATGGCGCTGCCTTCCATGCGGCGGTTGAATTCCTCTTCCGTCCAAGCGAACAATTCCACCATGCCGGCGCCGCCCAGGCCGTGGCGCTCGTCGAAGTCGGGCACGACGGCGCGCTGGGCGAACTTGTTCCATGGGCAGACGGTCTGGCAATCGTCGCAGCCGTACACCTTGTTGCCGATCAGGGGGCGCATCTCGACGGGAATGGCGCCTTTCAGCTCAATCGTCAGGTAGGAGATGCAGCGCCGCGCGTCGAGCTGGTACGGCCCCAGGATGGCTTGCGTCGGGCACACCGTGATGCACGCCGAGCACTGGCCGCAACGCGGCGTTTCAGGCGGGTCGACGGGCAGCGGCACGTCGACGAGGATCTCGCCGAGGAAAAAGAAGGAGCCGCCCTGGCGGTTGATCAGCAAGGTATGCTTGCCGCGCCAGCCCAAGCCGCCCTTTTGCGCCAGCTCGACTTCCATCACGGGCGCCGAATCGCTGAAGACGCGGTAGCCGAAGTCGCCGATCTCGCCCTTGATGCGATCGGCCAGTTGCTGCAGGCGCGAGCGCATCACCTTGTGATAATCGCGTCCCCGCGCATACACGGAGATCACGGCCGCAGACGGATCGGCGTCGCGCGCCGCCTCGTGCGCGCGCCAGTCGGGCCCCAGCGCCGGCGGCAGGTAATTCATGCGCGCGCTGATGGTGCGCACCGTGCCCGGCACCAGTTCGGCCGGGCGCGCGCGCTTCATGCCGTGGCTGGCCATGTAATCCATTTCGCCGTGATACCCTGCATCGAGCCAGGCCTGCAAGGGTGCTTCCATGTGCGACAGGTCCACGTCGGCGATGCGCACCTCGGCAAAACCCAGCTCGCGCCCCCATTCCTTGATGGTGCGCGCCAGGACGGCGAGATCGGTGACGGTGGCGGACATAGGGGACTTTACGGAAAACGGCAGGCGCGCGGGCGGTTACAATGACAGCAGCCTCCATTTTATGCGATACGGAAGATAATGACCGAACACTTCAAAGCCCACCTCCACGACGAAGCCGGCACCGCCGCGCTGGGCGCCGCGCTGGCGCGCGCGCTGGCGCCGGGCCTGGCGATCTACCTGCACGGCGACCTGGGCGCCGGCAAGACGGCCCTCACGCGCGCCCTGCTGCACGCGGCCGGCCATGCGGGCCACGTCAAAAGCCCCACCTATACCTTGTCCGAACCGTACACGGTGCAGCTCGACGGCCAGAGCGTCAACGTCATCCACTTCGACCTGTACCGCATGGGCAGCGCCGAGGAATTCCTCGACGCGGGCTTTCGCGAAGACTTCGATGGCCGCAATATCTGCATCGTCGAATGGCCGGAGAAAGCCGAACCGGTGCTGCCGCCGGCCGACCTGAATGTTTATTTGAGCGTTGCGGGTACAGGACGTGATGTAGAATTGCAAGCGTCTTCTGAATTGGGTCTGTCATGCCTTCACCGTCTCAAATTCGCCCCGAACCTTTGATTTCCTCGCCCATCACCCGGCGCACGGTGCTCAAGGCCGGCGGCACCCTGCTGTTGTCCGTGTTTGCGCCCATGTCGGCGATGGCGGCGCAAATTCTCGCCGTGCGCGTCTGGCCGGCCGAGGACTACACGCGCGTCACGCTGGAAAACGACAGCATCCTGAAGGCCACCCACTTCATCGTCAAGGACCCGGAACGCCTGGTGGTCGACATCGAAGGCCTGGAACTCAATCCCACCCTGAAGGGCCTGGTGGCGAAGATCCAGTCGAACGACCCGTACATCAAGCAGGTGCGCGTGGGCCAGAACCGGCCCAACGTGGTGCGCCTGGTGTTCGACCTGAAGGAGGAAGTCACGCCGCAGCTGTTTACCCTGCCGCCGGCCGGCTCCTACAACCACCGCCTGATCTTCGACCTGTATCCCGTGCACGAGCCGGACCTGATCGCGCAGATGATCGAAAAGGGCGACTGGTCCAGCGACCCGGCCAAGCCGCCCATGGCCGGCACGCATACGCCGCCGCCCGCGCTGCCCCTGCCTGAGAGCGGCAAGCCGCCCGTGGCCGCCGTGACGCCGCCGGCGGCGCCCATGGTGCCGCCCATGCCCGAACTGCGTCCGGAGCAGCGCCCCGAAGCGCGTCCGCTGCCGGGCCAGAAAGTCGTGCGCATGATTACCATCGCGCTCGATCCCGGCCACGGCGGCGAAGACCCGGGTGCCATGGGCAGCCGGGGCAGCCGCGAAAAAGACGTGGTGCTGGCCATCGCCAAGCGCCTGAAAACCAAGCTGGAACTGCAGCCGAACATGCGCGTCATGCTCACGCGCGACGCCGACTTCTTCGTCCCGCTGGGCATGCGCGTGGAAAAGGCGCGCAAGGTGCAGGCCGACCTGTTCGTCTCCATCCACGCCGACGCCTTCATCCAGCCGACGGCGCGTGGCTCGTCCGTCTTCGTACTGTCGGAAAAAGGCGCCACCTCGACGGCCGCGCGCTGGCTGGCCAACAAGGAAAACCAGGCCGACCTGATCGGCGGCGTGAACGTGAAAAACCACGACAAGCAGCTGGCCAGCGTGCTGCTCGACCTGTCGACGACGGCGCAGATCAATGACAGCATGAAGCTGGGCAAGGCCGTGCTGCGCGAAATCGGCGGCATCAACCGCCTGCACAAGGGTTCCGTCGAGCAGGCCGGCTTCGCCGTGCTCAAGGCGCCCGACATTCCCTCCATCCTGATCGAGACGGCCTTCATCTCGAACCCGGAAGAAGAGGCCAAGCTGACCGACAACGGCTACCAGGACCAGATGGCCGACGCCATCGTCACGGGCATCAAGAATTATTTTGCGAAGAATCCGCCGCTGGCGAAAAGCCGTTTGACCTGACATGGACACCTGCATGAGCAACACCACCTTTGGCCAGCTGCCGGCCGTGACCATCCGTGCCGCCGACGGCGCGCAGGCCACCGTCACCCTGTACGGCGGTCACCTGGTGTCGTGGCAGACCAGCGACGGCCAGGAACGCCTGTTCTGCAGCCGCGAATCAAGCCTCGACGGCAGCCGCGCCATCCGCGGCGGCGTGCCCGTGATCTTCCCCCAGTTCGGCGCGCGCGGCACGGGCATGCGCCACGGCTTTGCCCGCTTGGCGACGTGGCAGCTGTCGGCCAGCGGACACGAAGATGGTGCCGCCTATGCCCAATTCACGCTGACGCAGGCCGACCTGCCTGAGGCGATCGCCGCCGCCTGGCCGTTCGCCTTTTCCCTGCGCCTGCGCGTGGCCGTGAAGGGCGCCGCGCTGGACCTGAGCCTGTCCGTGCACAACACGGGCGAGCAGGCCTTCCCGTTCTCGGCGGCCCTGCACAGCTACTTTGCGATCGATCAATTGCGCGAGGCGCGCATCGCCGGCCTGCAGCGCGTGCGCTATTCGGACGAGACGCCGCAAGATGCCCTGCAGGCGGAAGAATTCCTGCAATTTGACGACAAGCTCGACCGCATCTACTACCAGCTGCCGGGCGCCCTGACCTTGCACGCTGGCCCCGCCACCCTGCGCCTGGAGCAGCAGGGCTTTACGGACGCCGTCGTGTGGAACCCCGGCGCGCAGGACGCGGCCGCCCTGCCCGACCTGGCCGACGACGAGCAGCCGCGCTTCATCTGCATCGAGCCGGCGCTGATCCAGCCCGACCTGCTGGCCGCCGGCGCCGGGTGGAACGGGCGCCAGCGTCTCGAATTCGTTTAGTTGGATTCCTTGATGATGCGGCCATTCGCCGGCTGAACCGGCCGCGCATTCAACGGGTACAGACGGCTGAACAGCGCCATCTGCGCCGGCGACGCCTGCACCGGCTGCTTCATCACCATCCACAGCACGCCTTCGCTGCAAGGCGGCTCCGTCATCGATCCCATGTAGGTGTAGTAGTCGCGCCGCGCCGGCAGCATCTCGGCCGGGTCGAGCAGGATCGATGGCTGCATGGTCTCGAATTTTTCCAGCGGCAGGTTGTTCCACACGGTCTGGATGGTCGCTTGCGGCGCGCCCCGCTCCAGCAGCAGGGCCAGCACGGCCAGCCGGCCTTCCGCGTCGCGGTGCACCAGGTGCACCACCATCTCGAACGCCTTGCCATTGATGCGCTCTTCCGACGGGCGGTGGAAATGGAACTGCTGCAGCTCGAACATGCGGTTCTGTACCGTGATGTAGTTGCCGCCACTGACGCCCACCTGCACCGTGTGGCCATTATCGACCACGTTGAACGACGACGGATGGTAGTCAAAGCTGATCTGCTCGAGCTCCACCTTCATGCCGTCGCGGATGTCGATCGGCGACTGGCGGTTGCCATTGCCGCACTTGGCCCAATCGACGTTGATCTTGCTCCAGTTGGCCGGGCCGCTGTCCCCCTCGTACGACCAGTGCGTGCCGCGCGGCACGGGCGGTGGCGGCGGAGGCGCCGCCTTCACCACGGCGGCGCGCTTGGCGCGGGCGGCGGCGCGGGCCGCCTGGGTGGCACGCATCTCCGCCAGGCGCGCCGCGATGCGTTCGGACAGGTCGACTTCGGCCGCGTCTTCCTTCTCGCGCGCCGTGGGCGCGACAGTCACGGGCGCCTTGCCCTTGACGGACTCGGTCAGGGTTTTCATGGCGGCCGCGCGCGCCGACGCCGACATGGGCGCGCCCGCCGGTACGGAGGCGGCTGCGGCGGCCGACGCCGGGGCATCTTTGGCGCTGGCCAGGGCCGTCATGGCGGCAAGGCTGCAAGCTAACAGGGCGCTCAAATGTCGCATGGAAATCCAGAAAGTAAGAATACCCTCTGGTTTACGGCTGGAAAGCAATAAAACTTGAATCAGTACGGGAGGAAAACAGCAACAGGGAAGGGGAAAACGGGATCCCGGGCCAGCTGCGGACAGTGCCGCAGCGTGTCAGCCCGGGATCAATGCGGCCTCAAGCCGACTTGCCGGCCATGCGCTTGTAGAGTTTCCACATGCCGCCCAGCACCACTGGCACGACGGCGGCGCCGACACCGATCAGCACGATCAAGGTCAGGTGGTCGCGGATCCACGGAATATTGCCGAAGAAGTAGCCCGCCGTCACCAGGCCCACCACCCACAACAGGGCGCCCGTCACGTTGTACATCTGGAAGCGCGTATGCGTCATGTCGGAAATGCCGGCAACGAAGGGGGCAAAGGTGCGCACCACCGGCACGAAACGGGCCAGGATGATGGTCTTGCCGCCGTGCTTTTCAAAGAATTCGTGCGTGCGGCGCATGGCATCCTTGTTGATCCAGCGGTAATCGTGGGTAAACACCCTTTGCCCGATGGCCTCGCCTATCCAGTAATTGAGCGTATTGCCCGTGACGGCGGCCGTCACCAGCAGGGCAATCAGCAAGCCCAGGTGCATTTGTCCCGTCGCGCAAAACGCGCCGGCGATAAACAATAAAGTATCTCCAGGAAAGAAAAACAGGACCACGAGGCCTGTTTCGCAAAAAATAATGGCAAACAGCACCGCATACACGAGGGTGCCGTACTGCTCGATCAAGAGACCCAGCGTCTTGTCGACATGCACGATCATGTCGAGGAATTGCACAAAATCCATATATTTTTCCCTAAAGGTAGCGGCGGAATCATACACCACCGGACCAGCGCAACGGCAGTCCCCGGCGCGATATTTCGAGATTAATTCGGCAGCGCCCGTGGCGGTGTGGCATTTTAAGGAAAGGTTAAGGAAAAGCCGCGTCCCGTCCCTTGAGTAAAATTAATATAGGCAATGTTTTTCCAGCGAAACATTGCCTTTCCGGTATACACTTTCTGACCGGCGCAACCCGCGCCGCCCTGGAGAAACCATGTATCTGCACCCACTGAGCGGCCTGACCCTGGCCACCACTCTGGGCCTTGCCCAGCTGCCTGCCATCGCGGCGCCCGTCCAGATCAAGGCGCCCGCCGAACTGCCCGCCCGGGCCACCATCGCCGACGCGGTCAAGGCATCGAAGCCGTCGGACTGGCGCCCGCTGGACCCGGACAATACCCTGTACCTGGAGATTCCCGCCGGCCGGGTGGTGCTGGAACTGGCACCCGACTTCGCACCAAAACATGTGGCCAACATCAAGGCCCTGGTGGCGGAGCAGTATTACGACGGCCTGGCCATCACGCGCGCGCAGGACAACTGGGTGGTGCAGTGGGGCAATCCGGCCGAGAAAAATCCAAAACCCATCCAGCATGCGCAGCGCACCCTGCCCGGCGAATTCACCGTACCGCTGACAGGCATCAGGAACTTCACCCGCCTGCCGGACGGCGATGGCTATGCGCCGCAAGTGGGCCATTCGAACGGTTTTCCCTCCGCGCGCGACCCGAAAAGCGGCACCGCCTGGCTGACGCATTGCTACGCCACGCTGGGCGTGGGGCGTGACAATGCCAGCGACAGCGGCGGCGGCACGGAACTGTATGTCGTCATCGGCCAGTCGCCGCGCCACCTGGACCGCGACATCACCGTCGTCGGCAGGGTCGTTGCCGGCATGCCATTGCTGTCGACCCTGCCGCGCGGCACGGCGCCCATGGGCTTCTATGACAGCCCGGAAAAGAACGTGCCGATCAAGGCCATCCGCCTGGCCGCCAGCGTGCCTTTGGCACAGCGTGCCAACCTGGAAGTGATGCGCACCGACAGCGCCGCCTACCAGGCCGTGCTGGAAGCCCAGCGCCACCGGGGCGGCCCGTGGAGCAAGGTCACGGCTGGCCACATCGACGTGTGCAATACGCCGATCCCGGTGCGGGAGGTGGCGAAGTAGCCGGTGCCCGACAATTCGCAACCCGTTATAATCAGGGCATGAACGCTCCCATCACGCCCCACCGCCCAATCCAGGCCCTGCCTGACCAGTTGATTTCGCAAATCGCCGCCGGCGAGGTGGTCGAGCGGCCATCGGCCGTCGTCAAGGAGTTGCTGGAAAATGCGCTGGACTCGGGCGCCACGCAGATCACCGTGCGCCTGGAAGAAGGGGGCGTGAAACGCATCGCCATCACCGACAACGGGCGCGGCATTGATAAAGACCAGCTGCCGCTGGCCCTGGCGCGCCACGCCACGTCGAAGATTGCCTCGCTGCACGACCTGGAAAACGTGGGCACCCTGGGCTTCCGCGGCGAAGCGCTGGCATCCATCGCTTCCGTGGCCGCCGTCACGCTGACCTCGCGCACGATGGATGCGGCCCATGCATGGGAAATCGTCGGCTCGCACAACGGCAGCGTCTCGCCCTCGTCGGGTGCGCACGGCACCACGGTGGACGTGCAGGACCTGTATTTCAATACGCCCGCGCGGCGCAAGTTCTTAAAATCCGAGCAGACGGAATATGGCCACTGCGCCGAAGTCGTGCGCCGCATCGCCCTGGCGCGGCCGGACGTGTCGTTTTCGCTGTCCCACAACGGCCGCACCATCGACCAGTGGAATATCAGCGAACTGGCCAGGCGCAGCGCCCACATCCTGGGCAACGACTTCGCCGAAGCGCGCCTGGCGCTGGACGAATCGGCCGGCACCCTGCGCCTGCACGGCTTTGCTGGCCTGCCGACGGCCTCCAAGGCGCGCGCCGATGGCCAGTTCTTTTACGTCAACGGCCGCTTCGTGCGCGATAAATTGCTGGTGCACGCCGTACGCATGGCCTACCAGGATGTGCTGCATGGCGACCGTTTTCCTTCCTACGTGCTGGCGCTCGACCTCGACCCGGCGCTGGTGGACGTCAACGTGCACCCGTCGAAGATCGAGGTGCGCTTCCGCGACAGCCGTTCCGTGCACCAGTTTGTCTTCCATGCAGTGCAGCGCGCGCTGGCGCAGACGTCGGCCACGGCCTTCGGCAGCGGGCCGGCGCCCCTGCCGGCCGCTTCCACCCTGGGCGGCGGCGATACCGGCGCGGCGAGCGGCGGCCCCGGCATCTGGCGCCGCGAGCAGACGCAGACCTCGTTCGGCGCGCAATTCACGAACACCTTCGCCCCGGCCACGCCGGGCGCACAGCGCCCCTTCTTTGCCGACGCGCCGGGAGTGGCGCAGGATACGGCCGCGTATGGCGCCCTGTTCGGCGGCGCTACCGCTTCCTCGCCGATCACGCAGGTGGAGCCCTACATCGCCTCGCCCGAAGCCATGGCGCGCGAAGAATATCCGCTGGGCTTTGCCCTGGCCCAGCTGCACGGCATCTACATCCTGGCGCAAAACACCAAGGGCCTGGTGCTGGTCGACATGCACGCCGCGCACGAGCGCATCCTGTACGAACAGCTGAAAAACGCGCTGCAGGCACAGGTCTCGGGCCAGGACATGCAGGTGCAATCCCTGCTGATTCCCGTGACCTTCTATGCGGACGCCATCGAAGTGTCGACGGCGAATGAAAACCAGGACACATTAAAGGCGCTGGGCTTCGACATCGCCACCCTGTCGCCCACCACCCTGGCCGTGCGCAGCGTGCCGACCCTGCTGAAGAACGCCGATGCGCAGACCCTGGCGCGCGACGTGCTGCGCGACGTGCGCGAATACGGCGGCTCGCGCGTGCTCATCGAGCGCCAGAACGAATTGCTGGGCACCCTCGCCTGCCACACGGCCGTGCGCGCCAACCGGATCTTGTCGGTGCAGGAAATGAACGCCCTGCTGCGCCAGATGGAAAGCACGGAGCGCGCCGACCAGTGCAACCACGGCCGGCCCACGTGGGTGCAGGTCGAGATCAATGCGCTAGACAAACTGTTCCTGCGCGGCCAGTAAAAGAGCCTGAAAAACGTCCATGGCGGCGTTGCACTGCCTCGCCGTACTAGCCGTACTGTCTTCGGCAATGCGCCTTGCCCTGAACGTTTTGCCTGTCTCTTTTGCACCACATCATACAAAACCAACATGCAAAACACCCCACACCTCCCCCTGGCCGTCGCCATCATGGGCCCCACGGCCAGCGGCAAGACGGCCAGCGCGCTGGCCATCGCGCAAGCCATCCCGTCCGAGATCATTTCCGTCGATTCCGCCCTCGTCTACCGTGGCATGGATATCGGCACGGCCAAGCCGTCGAAAGAGGAACTGGCGGCCGTGCCGCATCATCTGATCGACATCATCGATCCGCTCGATGCCTATTCCGTGGCGCAGTTCCGCAACGATACCCTGCGCCTGGTGGCGGAGATCTCGGCACGCGGCAAGCTGCCGCTGCTCGTCGGCGGTACCATGCTGTACTTCAAGGGGCTGGCCGATGGCCTCGACGACTTGCCCGGCGCCGATCCCGTGCTGCGCGCCCGGCTGGAAGAAGACGCGGCCACCATCGGCTGGCCCGCCATGCATGCGCGCCTGGCCGAGCAAGACCCCATCACGGCGGCGCGCCTGGCGCCACAGGATGCGCAGCGCATCGGCCGCGCGCTGGAAATCATCGCCCTGTCCGGCCAGCCCATGTCGGCCCTGCTGGACCGGCGCGAAAAGACCGTGCTGCCATTTCAATTGCAATCGTTCGCGCTGGAGCCGTCCGACCGCGCCGTGCTGCACGCGCGCATCGCCACGCGCTTCGACCTCATGCTGAAAAACGACGCCCTGCTCGACGAAGTGGAGCAGCTGCGCCGGCGCGGCGACCTGCATCCGGGCTTGCCCTCCATGCGCTGCGTGGGCTACCGCCAGGCCTGGGAATACCTCGATGGGCGCATCGACCGCGCCACCTTGCGCGAGACGGGCATCATCGCCACGCGCCAGCTGGCCAAACGACAGCTGACCTGGTTGCGCTCCATGCCGGAACGCATCGTCATCGATTGCCTGGGTGCCGATCCGGCCAGCGCCATGCTGGCGCAGATCCAGCCGTTGCTGAAATAATCATGAACGCTGCGGCACGCAAAAAATCCGCACATTTTTTTGCGCCGGCATTGACAAGGAAATGGGAAGACTGGATAATGCTCGGCTGTTGGGTGATATAGCTCAGTTGGTTAGAGCACAGCATTCATAATGCTGGGGTCGGTGGTTCAAGTCCACCTATCACCACCAAAGAACATCGATCGGGGTTTTTCCTGGTCAAAGCGAGCATCCGGTCTGTCTGGTGATATAGCTCAGTTGGTTAGAGCACAGCATTCATAATGCTGGGGTCGGTGGTTCAAGTCCACCTATCACCACCAAAAGAATTTGCAGCATTGATGAACCCGCCCTGCCCCGTGCAGCGGCGGGTTTTTTCATTTCCGGTCGCGCCATATTGCGGCCTGGATGCAACACCTGCACAATCCCCTGCATGCGGGGATTGTGGCAAATGGCGGCTGGCGCTTACAATGAGAATAATTCTCATTTATATTGTTCGTCGCCATGTCCACCATCCAGCCCAGCCTGCAGCAGCAAGTGCAGTCGCTCTACAGCGATCACCACGGCTGGCTGGTGGGCTGGCTGCGTAAAAAACTCAGCTGTCCCCATGGCGCGGCCGATGTGGCGCAAGACACGTTTGTGCGCATCATCGCCTCGCGCGACGCCCTGTTCGGCATGCGCGAACCGCGCGCCTATCTGTCGACGACGGCCAAGCGCCTGCTGCTCGATCGCGCGCGCCGGCAAATGCTGGAACGCGCCTACCTGGCGGAACTGGCCCTGCTGGCCGACAGCCTGCCCGGCGCGCCATCGCCGGATGAAGTCCTGATGGCCGTGCAGGCGCTCGAACAGATTGCCGGCGCGCTGGCCTGCCTGTCCGCCAGGGCGCGCGACGCCTTTTTGCTGCATTACCTGGAAGAGCTGCCCCAGGCCGCCGTCGCCGCGCAACTGAACGTCTCCACGCGCATGGTGCAGAAATACCTGGTGCAAGCCTTGCTGGCGTGCCGCCACGCCTGTCCCGGCATGGCAGCATGATGCGCACGCGCACGGATATCGCCGCCGAACAGGCCGCGCACTGGATCGTGCAGCTGAGCGCGGACGACCCGGCCGAGCGCGAGCGGGCGCGGGCCGGCTACGCCGCGTGGAAGGCGGCCGACCCGCTGTATGCGACGACGGCGGCCGACATGGAAATCCTGCTGGAGCAGTTGAGCGCCGTGCGCGCGCCGGCCGGCGGCGACCACCGTCCCGCGCGCGCCGCGCTGGCCGCCATCGCCCCCAGACGCCAGCGCCTGCGCCAGCTGGCCGCCGCCAGCGCCGTGGCCGTGCTGGTCATCGGCAGCGCCATGCTGGCCAGCGAACGCCCAGCCTACCTGCTGGCCGACCTGCTCAGTCCCACGGGGCAATGGCGCACGCATACCCTGGCCGACGGCAGCCGCCTGACCCTGGGCAGCGGCAGCGCCGTCAACGTGCATTTCAGCGCGGGCGAGCGGCATGTGGAACTGGTGCGTGGCGATATCCTCGTCGACGTGGCCAGGGATGCGCAGCGCCCCTTCTACATCGACAGCGGCCAGGCGACGATCCGCGCGCTGGGCACGCGCTTCACGGTGCGCAGGGACGACGACCTAACGATATTGAGCATGCTGGAGTCAAAAGTATCGGCGCAGGTGCCGCAGCATCCCGCCAGCATCGTGCAGGCGGGCCATCGCGCGCGCATCACGCGCGATGGCGTGGGGCCACTGACCGCCATCGATGCGGCCAGCGTGCAGGAAGCGTGGCGCGCGCACCAGTTGGTGGTTGATGACCAGCCGCTGGCCGAGGTGCTCGACGAACTGGCGCGCCACCGCCCCGGCCAACTGCATTACGACCGCGCGCAGATCGCCGGCATCCGCGTGGCCGCCGTGCTGCCGCTGGACGACACGGACAAGGCCCTGCAGCTACTGATCGACAATTTCCCCCAGCTGCGCATCCGCATGTTGACGCGCTACCTGGTGATGGTCGACGCGCCAAGCACTGGCACCGCAAAAAAATAATTTGCCACGCAGGTTCGTGTTGGCGCATCTCGTGCGTCAAGGCAGCTGAGATCATTCAAAAAAGGCTGTCACCATGTACGTTCCCGCTTCGTCCCCGACTCCCCTGCGCACGCGTTTGAGCCCGCTGGCCCTGGCCGCCCTGCTGCTGGCCAGCGCCGGCATGCACGCCCAGGCGTTCGCCCAGACGGCACCCGCCGCCGCCAGCTACAGCATTCCCGCCGGCCCGCTGGCCGGCGCCCTGAACCGCTATGCCCAGCAGGCAGGCGTGTCCATCGTCATCGATGCGGCCAAGGTCCAGGGCTTGACGACTGCCGGCCTGCAGGGCAACTACGCCATCGACGACGGCTTCGCCGCGCTGCTGCGCGGCAGCGGCTACGTCATCGGCAAGACGGCCACCGGCTATGTGCTGGTGGCCGCGCCGGCAGCCGCGCCCACGGCCGCCGCCACATCGGCATCGGCGGCCGAGCGCACCATGCCCTCGATTACCGTCGTCGGCCAGGCCGAGCAAGGCGCCACCACGGAAGGCAGCGGCACCTACACGGCCCGCAAGCTCACCATCGGCAAGGGCGAGCAGGCGATGAAGGACATCCCGCAGTCGGTGAGCGTGCTGACGCGCCAGCGCCTGGACGACCAGGGCATCACGGACTTGCGCGAAGCCGTCAATAACGTCACCGGCGTGGTCGGCGTGCATGGCGTGGGGCCGGGCGTGGTCATCACGGCGCGCGGCTTCCAGATCGACCAGTGGCAGTACGATGGCGTGCCCATCGACCGCAACACCTACGCGTTGGGTAACTGGGGCCAGGAAAACATGGTCATCTACGACCGCCTGGAAGTGCTGCGCGGCGCCTCCGGCATGCTGGTCGGCACGGGCAGCCCAGGTGGCTCCGTCAACCTGGTGCGCAAGCGCCCGCTGGCCACGCGCGCCATCACGTTGACTGGCCGCGCCGGTTCCTGGGACCACTACGGCGCCCAGGTCGACATCAGCAGCCCCCTGAACGCGGAAGGCACCCTGCGCGGGCGCGCCATCGTCGATGAAGACGACAGCCATTCCTTCATCGACCAGGTGTGGAGCAAGAACCGCACCCTGTACGCGGCGCTCGACTACGACCTGGCGCCCGCCACCACCATCGGCCTGGCGGCCAGCCACGTCAAGGCCCATGGCCGCCCCACCTTCATCGGCCTGCCCCGCTACGCGGACGGCAGCGAACTGCCACTGCCGCGCTCCACCTTTACGGGCGCCGACTGGAACCGCAGCCAGGTGGAACAGAGCACCGCCTACCTGGACCTGGAACACCACTTCAATACGCAATGGAGCCTGAAGGTCTCGGCCCTGGGCACGAATGAAAGCACCAGCTCCACGCACCAGCGCACGGCCTTCGCCATCAATCCCGATGGCAGCGGCGCGCGCTATGGCGACTTCTCCACCGATTTCGACAACCGCAAGCGCGGCATCGACGCCTTCGTGCGCGGAAAATTCGACGCCCTGGGCATCGCGCAGGAGGTCGTCGCCGGCGCCAGCTATGTCAGCTTCACCTCTAACGACCGCTATGCCCGCGCATGGGAAACGGGTGCCGATATCTTCCATATCAAGCACAATCGTCCGTGGCAGGACTTCGATACCATCGCCGCGCGCCCGGCGGGCGTGACCAGCTACAGCACCTACGACATGCGCCAGAAAGGCCTGTACGCCACCTGGAACGGCCAGCTGACAAGCAATCTGAAAGCCCTGCTGGGCGGGCGCTTCAGCTGGTACGACTTCCTGTATGCCACGCCGGACGGCTACCGCGACGCCACCCGCACCACGGCCAAGTTCACGCCATCGGTGGGCCTGATCCATGCATTGACGCCGCAATGGTCGGCCTACGCCAGCTATGCTGACGTGTTCCAGCCGCAGACGAACCACGATGTGACCGGCCGCACCCTCAAGCCGATCACGGGCAGCAGCTACGAGGGCGGCATCAAGGGCGAACTGCTGGATGGCACGGTCAACACCTCGCTGGCCGTGTTCCGCTATGACCACAAGGACCGCGCCGTCACCGATTACGCTGCCGGTTTCGCCTGCGACGGCTGGTACTGCTCGCGCGCCTCGGGCAAGGTGCGCAGCCAGGGCCTGGAAGCGGAAGTATCGGGCGAAGTGGCGCGCGGCCTGCAGCTGTCGGCCGGCTATGCCTACACGACGACGAGCTACCTCGACGACCCGGACAACAAGGGCGAGGTCTTCTCCACGTGGACGCCGAAGCACATGCTGCGTCTTTGGTCCAGCTATACCCTGCCCGGCGCGTGGGACAAGTTCAGCGTGGGCGCCGGCGCCAGCCTGCAAAGCCATACGCTCGACACGGAGCGCACCTTCAAGGTGGCCGGCTTCTCGATCTGGAATGCGCGCCTGGGCTGGCAAGCCACGCCGCAAGTGGCCGTGTCGGTCAACGTCAACAACCTGCTCGACAAGCGCTACATCATCCCGTCCTACAACACCACCGGGTCGAACAACTACTATGGCGACCCGCGCAACGTGCAGTTCACCGTGAAGTACACGCCGAAGTGGTAGGCTGACGCGCTGCGCTGACGGCATGGGCGGGCACGGCATTCAGCCGCGCCCGCCTTTTTTGTATTCGGTGCTAGGCTTGCATCCGAGAAATCCACCGAGAAAAACCATGCCCCCATCGCTCCCCCTGCCCGCCTTGCTGCTGGCCCTGGCCTGCTGCACCGGCCCCGCCCTGGCCGCCGACGGCTACTACCAGACCAAGACGCCATATGCGCCGCAGCAGGACCCGGCCACGTATGCCGCGCCGCCGGACGGTTTCCAGCCCATCTACACCCAGCTGGTGGCGCGCCACGGCTCGCGCGGCCTCACCGGCATGAAGAACGACGCGGCCCTGTATGCGATGTGGCAGCAGGCCGCCGCGCAGGAGGCGCTTACGCCCCTGGGCCGCGAACTGGGGCCCGACATCCTGGCGCTGATGAAGGCGAATGCCCTGCTTGGCTATGGCGTGGCGGGCATTGAGACGCCCGGCTACGGCAATCTGTCGCAGACGGGCATCGAGGAACACCGGCAACTGGCCGTGCGCCTGCTGGCGCGCCTACCCGCCCTGTTCGCGCAGGTGGGCCGGGAGGCGGCGACGGCGCCGCGCCAGCTCGTCACCATCAACTCGGGCGTGGACCGCGCGCGGGACAGCGCGCGCTTCTTCACGCAATCGCTGCTGGAGCACGCGCCCGCGCTGGCACCCTTGCTCTATCTGCCACCGGCGCCGGCGCCTTATCCGCAAGGACGCAAGCCCGGGGTACAGCCAATATTGCAGCCCGATGGCGTCAACCGCTTCCTGCTGTACGCGCACAAGCTGGCGCCGCAGACGGACCTGGTCAGTGATCCGGCCAACCCGTACTTCGCCACCTACGGCGCCAGCCAGGCTTACCAGCGTTACGAAAAAACCAAGCAGCTGCACGCCCTGCTGGATGCCCCGGCCCGGCAGCCGGAAGCGGCCGCGCATGCGCGCCACGTGCTCGAACGGCTGTTCACACCCGCCTTCCTCGACCAGTTCGGGCGCGGAGCCAGCAGCTATGCGGACACGGGTAGCTACACCTTCACCAGCGCGGACGGCAAGCTGACACGCACCATGACGGGCAGCGGCAAGACCGCCATCCGCAACCTGCATGCGGCGGCCACCAAACTGTATGAGCTGTATGCCATCGCCGCCGGCCTGCGCCATGAAGTGCCGGCCGATTTCGGCCGCTACATGCCCGCCGAGGACGCGCGCTACTACGCATCCGTCGCCGACCACGAGGATTTCTACCAGAAGGGTCCGGCCACCACGGACAGCAAGGGCGTCACCTGGCGCTTCGCGCTGGCCTTGCGCGCGGACTTTTTCAATGAAGTCGACGCGCTGGCCAGGGGAGATTTGCGCCACGCGGCCAAGCTGCGCTTCACGCACGCCGAAATGCTCATCCCCCTCGCCTCGGCCATGGGCTTGCCGCAGGCGCTGGTCCCCTTGCCCGCGGCGACGCCCTACAGCTACGCCGACAATCCCTGGCGCGGCCAGAACGTCTCGCCGCTGGCGGCCAACATGCAGTGGGATGTGTACCGCAACGGCGAAGGCCGGCTCATCGTGCGCCTGCTGTACAACGAAAAGGAAACGCCGTTCCAGGCGGCCTGCGATGGCGCCCGCATCGCGCCCGGCAGCGTGTTCTACGACTACGCGGCACTGAAAGCCTGCTACGGCCACGTGGCGCTACCGTAGTCAAAAAAAACCGCCAGCAGGGGCTGGCGGCTTTCGGGAGCCACAGGCTCGCAGAGGTATTACTGCCAGGCTTCCTTGCCCGTGCGCGGCTTGCCCACCATCAGCAAGGCGGCCAGGGTCAGCACGGCCGCCAGCGACAGGTAATAGCCCACGTACTGCAAGCCATAATTCGTCGCCAGCCAGGTGGCGACGTACGGCGCCAGCGAGGCGCCCAGGATGCCGGCCAGGTTGAACGTCAGCGAGGCGCCCGTGTAGCGCACCTCGGGCGGGAACAGCTCGGACAGCATGGTGCCCAGCGGTCCGTAGGTCATGCCCATCAGGCCCAGGCCGACGGCCATGAAGATCGTCACTTCCCACGTCACGCCGGAGCCGAACATGGGCGCCAGCACGAGGCCGAAGATGGCGATGGCGACGGACACCCAGATCATGGTCGAACGGCGGCCGCGGCGATCGGCCAGCACGGCCGAAAACGGGATCGTCAGGGCGAAGAACAGCACGGCGAACAGCTGGACGATGAGGAATTCCTTGCGCGTGAAGCCCAGCTTGGTCGTGCCCCAGCTCAGCGCGAACACCGTCATCAGGTAGAACAGCACGAAGGTAGCCAGGGCGATGATGGTGCCCAGGAACAGCATGCGGCCATGCTGGCGGAACACCGTGGCCACCGGCAGTTTCACGACTTCGTTCTTGTCGATGACTTTCTGGAAGTCCGGCGTTTCCGTGATCTTCAGGCGCACGTACAGGCCGACGATGACCAGCAGCGCGCTGGCGAGGAAGGGGATGCGCCAGCCATAGCTGAAGAACTGCGCATCGGTCAGGGTTTCGCTGAGCAGCAGGAAGATGCCGCCCGACAGGAAGAAGCCGATCGGCGCGCCCAGCTGCGGGAACATGCCGTACCAGGCGCGCTTGCCCGGTGGCGCGTTCTCGGTGGCCAGCAGCACCGCGCCGCCCCACTCGCCGCCCAGGCCCAGGCCCTGGCCGAAACGGCACAGCGCCAGCAGCAGCGGCGCCAGGGTACCGATGGCGGCATAGGTCGGCAGCAAGCCGATGATGACCGTGGAAATGCCCATGGTCAGCAGGGCCGCCACCAGGGTCGCCTTGCGGCCGATGCGGTCGCCGAAGTGGCCGAACACGGCCGAGCCGATGGGACGGGCAAAGAAGGCGATGGCGAACGTGGCCAGCGATTGCAGCACGGCGGCCGACGGGTCGCCGGCGGGGAAGAACAGTTTCGGGAACACCAGCACGGCGGCGGTGGCGTAGATATAAAAGTCAAAGAACTCGATGGTGGTGCCGATCAGGCTGGCGAACAGCACCGTGCCGGGGGAATTTTTCTTGGGGGGGGTGCTCATTTACTGCGCTCCTTGGGGAGGGTGTCTAAAGGCCATTCTCTGGATGTTTTTTCAGGCAGCAGCACAGCACGTTGTCTCCGTGTCGTTCGCATATCATAGCCTTGCGCGCGGGCATTTGCCGCGCATTTGCTATTAATTTTGCAAACAAAAAACAACGGTTTTTGTTGCCGTAGCGAACTGCCGGCAACGCGCGCTAACGCGCCGTGATCAGTGCTGATTTAGAGAAACAACGGTCGTGCGCCATCCGGTTACCCGGGGCACGGCAGGAAAGGCGTCAGGGGATGGGCGACGTGTATCAGGCCCGGCGTATCGCCAGGCATTCCGTACCAGACCCGCGCGTCGGCATCGCGGCATCGGTCATTTGTGGTGAATCCTTGCCTGCGGCCCCTCCGGGTGGAGCGGGCCGGCGATGATCGCGCCTGCATCACGAAGGATGCGGTTGATCTTGCTGTAAGCGGCTCATGATACGCGCAGTGCTGCGGTGCGGCAAGAAGTTGTGGACAACTGCCGGGGTCGCCGAGACCCTCAGGGGCCGCCCCCAGTATTTGACGTTGGGTTAATTTGCCATTGGGTTAATCAGATTGAACGCCTGCGCAATCTCACGGGTGTCGAGCGGGCGCACGAGGCGCGCCACTTCCTGGCCGTCCTTGAGGAAAATCAAGGTTGGCCACAGTTTCACGCGGAACGAGCGTCCCAGCGCGCGGCCGGGACCGTCTTCCACGCGGATATGCGGCACCCCGGGGTGCTGCGCGAAAGCGGCGGCCAGCGGCGCCTGGGTGGCGCGGCAATGGCCGCACCAGCCCGTGCCGAATTCCAGCAGGGCCGGGCCCGTCAAGGCATCGATCTCGGCGCGCGTGGCTTGCGCCACGGCATAGGTGTCGTTCATCATGAGCATCTCCTTGATTCAACATTAAAAAAGCCCGCAAGGCGATTCTGCGCCATGCGGGCTGGACGTGCCGTGCGCCAGAGCGCTTTTATACGACTTTCACGCGCACCGTCTCCAGGCCATCGATGGCCCCCACCAGTTCGTCGCCGCGCTGCACGGCCGCCACGCCGGCCGGCGTGCCCGTGTAGATCAGGTCGCCCGGCTGCAAGGTGAAATATTTCGACAAGTCGGCGATGGTTTCGGCCACGTTCCAGATCAGCATATCGATGGTGCTGCGTTGACGCAGATCACCGTTCACGTGCAGGGTGATGGCGGCATGGCCGACGTCGCCCGCCTGCGCGGCAGGCGTGATGGGGCCGATCGGCGCCGAATACTCGAATGCCTTGCCCGTCTCCCAGGGGCGGCCCAGCTTTTTCGCTTCGCCCTGCAGGTCGCGGCGCGTCATGTCCAGGCCCACGGCATAGCCCCACACGTGGCTCAACGCGTCATCGACGCCGATGTCGCTGCCGCCCTTGCCGATGGCCACCACCAGTTCCATCTCATGCTGGAAATCCTGCGTCTGGGCCGGATAGGGCAGCTCGCCCGTCGTGCCGGCTGGCACGGGCAGCACGGCGTCAGCCGGTTTCATGAAGAAAAACGGCGCCTCGCGGCCCGTGTGGCCCATTTCCTTGGCGTGGTCGACATAGTTGCGGCCTACGCAATAGATGCGGTGGACGGGGAAAGTATCAACGCTGCCGGTGACGGAAACGCTGGGCTGGATGGCTGCGGGAATGACATACGACATGAAAACTCCTGATCGGCACGATAAAAAGGCGGCGATGAAATAGGGGACACCGCAGTGTCCCCCATTTTACGACAACGTTACTTCAGCAGTCCGGAGCGGCCCGGGTCCGGCATGCGGATGGCAACGATGAAGGAAATCAGGCACATGATGGTGACATACCAATAGAAATAGTCTTCCACGTGCCAGGCCTTGAACTGCAGCGCCACGTATTCGGCCGAACCGCCGAAGACGGCGTTGGCCACCGCGTACGACAGGCCCACGCCCAGCGCACGCACTTCGACGGGGAACATTTCCGCCTTGATCAGGCCGCTGATCGAGGTATAGAAGCTGATTACGGCCAGGGCGATGATGATCAGGCCAAACGCCGCGTACGGGCTGCTCACGTCCTTCAGCGCATGCATGATGGGCAACACGCACAGGGTGGCCAGGCCGCCGAAGAACAGCATCGAGGTGCGGCGGCCGATGCGGTCGGACAGGGCTCCGAACACGGGCTGCAGCACCATGTAGACCAGCAGGGCGCAGGTCATGACGGCGCTGGCCGTCTTGGTGTCCATGCCGGCCGTGTTGACCAGGTATTTCTGCATGTAGGTGGTAAAGGTGTAGAACACGAGCGAGCCGCCGGCCGTAAAGCCCAGCACGGTGATGAAGGCGCGCTTGTGCTTGAGCAAGCCACGCAGGCTGCCCGCATCCTTGTCCTTGCGCTCGCTGGCCGTGGTCGTTTCCGTCAGCGATTTACGCAGGTTCAGCGACACCAGGGCCGCCAGCGCGCCGCAGACGAAGGGAATACGCCAGCCCCAGGCACGCAATTCTTCCACCGTCAGCAACTGCTGCAGGACCACCAGCACCAGCAGCGCCAGCAGCTGGCCGCCGATCAGGGTCACGTACTGGAAGGAGGCAAAGAAGCCGCGCTTGCCCGATTCCGACACTTCGCTCATGTAGGTGGCGCTGGTGCCGTATTCGCCGCCCACGGACAGGCCCTGGAACAGGCGCGCCACGAGCAGCAGGAACGGGGCGAAGGCGCCGATGGTGTCATACGTCGGCATGACGGCGATCATCAGCGAGCCGCCGCACATCATCAGCACGGAAATCATCATCGACTGGCGGCGGCCGTATTTGTCGGCGATGCGGCCGAACAGCCAGCCCCCCACGGGACGCATGAGGAAGCCGGCGGCAAAGATGCCCGCCGTCTGCAGCAGCTGGGTAGTCGGGTTACCGGAAGGGAAGAAGGCGTGCGAGAAATACAGCGCGCAGAACGAGTAAATGTAGAAGTCGAACCATTCGACCAGGTTACCGGAGGAAGCGCCAATGATGGCCTTGATGCGCTGCTGGGAAGTCAGCTGCGCAACGTCATGCGGAGTATCGTGGGATGTCATATCAGTCTTCTTGTTCGGGTGAAAAAGCCAACGCCAGCCAGGTTGCCCGGGCCAGGTTTGCATCATACGCCCTTGATCAAGGTCAAAAAGCCGGCCGGCATACGGGTTAATACGTATGGCCGGCAAATTTCTTCGCCTGCGGGCATGCAGGATCAGACGCGCTCGAGCACCAGTGCAATGCCCTGCCCCACGCCGATGCACATGGTACACAAGGCATAGCGCCCGCCCGTGCGATGCAGCTGGTTGACGGCCGTCATGGCCAGGCGCGCGCCGGAAGCGCCCAGCGGATGGCCCAGGGCGATGGCGCCGCCGTTCGGGTTGACACGCGCATCGTCGTCGCGCAGGCCCAGCTGGCGCAGCACGGCCAGTCCCTGTGCGGCAAATGCTTCGTTCAGCTCGATGACGTCGAAGTCGGCCATCGTCAAGCCCGTCATGGCCAGCACTTTCAGGGTGGCGGGCGCGGGGCCGATGCCCATGATGCGGGGCGCCACGCCGGCCGTGGCCATGGCGACGACGCGGGCGCGCGGCGTCAGGCCAAAACGGGCCGCGTTGGCCTCGTCGGCCAGCAGCAGGGCGGCCGCGCCATCGTTGACGCCGGACGCGTTGCCGGCCGTAATCGTGCCGTCCGCGCGCACGACGGGTTTAAGTTTCGTCAATGTTTCCAGGGTGGTGGCACGCGGGTGCTCGTCACGGGCAACGACGAAGGACTCGCCCTTCTTTTGCGCGATGGTGACGGGACAGATTTCACTGTCGAACACACCCGCCTGCTGCGCCGCCAGGGCTTTTACCTGGCTGGCCAGGGCAAACGCATCCTGGTCAGCGCGGCTGATGCCAAAGTCGGACGCCACGTTTTCCGCCGTTTCCGGCATCGAATCGACGCCGTACTGCGCCTTCATCAACGGATTGATGAAGCGCCAGCCGATGGTCGTGTCTTCCATTTTCATGCCGCGCGAAAAGGCGCTGTCCGCCTTGCCCATGACGAACGGGGCGCGGCTCATGCTTTCCACGCCGCCGGCGATCATCAGGCCCGCTTCGCCGCTGCGAATGAAGCGCGCGGCGCTGCCGACAGCATCCAGGCCCGAGCCGCACAGGCGATTCAGGGTGGCGCCCGGCACGCTGTCGGGCAATCCCGCCAGCAGGGCGGCCATGCGCGCCACGTTGCGGTTGTCCTCGCCCGCCTGGTTGGCGCAGCCGTACAGCACGTCCGTGACGGCAGCCCAGTCCACGTTCGGGTTGCGCGCCATCAAGGCGCGGATGGGCACGGCGCCCAGGTCGTCGGCGCGCACGCCGGACAGGCTGCCGCCGTAACGGCCAAACGGGGTGCGCTGCGCGTCGCAAATGTAAGCGTGGGTCATGTTCTTCCCTCCAAGAAAGTGTATTGATTGTGAGTTAGCGCGCGTCCGTCAGCGGCACGGCCGTCAAGGCCTGCAACTGTTCAAAACTCAGGCCATCGACCAGCTCGACGACGGCGGCGCCAGCGGGTCCCAGGTCGATGACGGCCAGGTCGCTGTAGATGCGGCTGACGCACCCGATGCCCGTCAGTGGATACGTGCAGGCCTGCACCAGCTTGCTCTCGCCGCCCTTGGTCAGCAATTCCATCATGACCCAGGTTTTTTTCGCGCCGATGGCCAGGTCCATGGCGCCGCCCACGGCGGGGATGGCGTCGGGCGCGCCCGTATGCCAGTTGGCCAGGTCGCCAGTGGCGGACACTTGAAACGCGCCCAGCACGCAGATGTCCAGATGGCCGCCGCGCATCATGGCAAAGCTGTCGGCATGGTGGAAATAACTGCCGCCCGCCAGCAGGGTGACGGGCTGCTTGCCCGCGTTGATCAAGTCGTAGTCTTCCTCGCCCGGCGCGGGCGCGGGGCCCATGCCGATCACGCCGTTTTCGCTGTGCAGAATGATCTCCGCGCCGGCCGGCAAGTGGTTCGCCACCAGGGTTGGCAAGCCGATGCCCAAATTAACGACACTGCCTTCGTGGATGTCTGCCGCCACGCGGGCCGCCATCTGGTCTCGATTCCATTTATTCATTTGCTACTCCTCAAGCGGCTTTGAAGCCGGCGGGGCCGGTGGCCGTGCGCGGCACTTGCACGATGCGCTGCACGAACAGGCCCGGCGTGATGACGTGTTCCGGATCGATGCTGCCCAACTCGGCAACTTCATGCACGGAAGCAATGCTGACCTTGGCGGCCATGGCCATGATGGGGCCGAAGTTGCGCGCCGTCTTGCGGTAAGTCAGGTTGCCCCAGCGGTCGCCCTGCTCCGCCTTGATCAGCGCGAAATCGGCGTGGATGGGCGACTCGAACACATACATGCGGCCGTCGATCTCGCGCGTTTCCTTGCCCTTGGCCAAGTCCGTACCATAGCCCGTGGGCGTGAAAAAGCCGCCGATGCCGGCGCCGGCGGCGCGGATGCGCTCGGCCAGGTTGCCTTGCGGCACCAGTTCCAGCTCCAGCTTGCCCGCGCGGTACAGGGCGTCGAAGACGTGGGAATCGGCCTGGCGGGGGAAGGAGCAGATGATCTTGCGCACCTGCCCGTTTTTCAGCAGGGCGGCCAGGCCCGTGTCGCCATTGCCCGCATTGTTGTTGACGATGACGAGGTCGCGCGCGCCCTGGGCGATCAGGCCGTCGATCAGCTCGGCCGGCTGGCCCGCGCCGCCGAAGCCGCCAATCATAACGGTGGCGCCATCGTGGATATCGGCCAGCGCCTCTAGGACGCTGGTACGCAGTTTGTCGATCATTGCTGTCTCCTTCCAATCACACCATCGGTTATTTGTTCGCTTAACGAACAAATATTCGTATTTAGAACTTATTCGTGAGAATATGCCTGTTCGGGGCGCTTGTCAATTTGCCGTTTTCACCAGCGCCATGGCTATAATTGCCACCTTGATCAATTGGAATTCCCATGAGCGCACGCCGCAGCACCGACCTTTCCACCGAAGACACCCTGGATGCCGACGCCGCGCCGCGTCCCGGCGACAGCTATGTGCAATCGTTCGCCCGGGGCCTGGCCGTCTTGCGCAGCTTTGGCGCGGAGGCGCCGCAGCAGACCCTGAGCGAAGTGGCGGAACGGGCGCAGCTGACGCGCGCGGGCGCGCGGCGCATCCTGCACACCTTGCTGCATCTCGGTTATGTGGAAGCGGATGGACGGCTGTTCCGTTTGACGCCCAAGGTGCTCGACCTCGGTTACGCCTATCTGTCATCCTTGCCCGTGTGGACGCAGGCACAGCCGCTGCTGGAAGAATTGATGCAGACCTTGCGCCAGTCGTGCTCGGCCACCGTGCTCGACGGCGACGACATCGTCTACGTCGTGCGCCTGTCCGCGCACCGCACCATGTCGATCAACCTGGGCATCGGCAGCCGCCTGCCCGCCTATTGCACTTCGATGGGACGGGTATTGCTGTCGGGCCTGGCGCCCGAGGCGCTGCGCGAACGGCTGTCGAAGATGGCGCTGCTGAAGATCACGCCGGCAACCAAGGTCGATATCGACGTCCTGATGGAAGAGATTGCGCAAGTGCGGCGCCAGGGCTGGTGCCTGGTGCAGGAAGAGCTGGAACAGGGCTTGATCGCCCTGGCCGCGCCCGTGTTCGACCGGGCCGGCAAGGTGGTGGCGGCGATCAATGTCAGCGGCCAGACGGCGGGGCCGTCCGTGGCCCACCTGCTGGAACACAGCCTGCCGAAACTGCTCGATACGGCCAGCCGGGTCAGCGCCCTCGTGCGGGTGCAGCAGTAGGAATGATTTCTTGAAGCTTATTTCTTAAACTTCGCGCACGGGTCCGGGCGCGCCTGGGCCGGCATGGTTTGCGTCAGATCAAACTCGCCCGGATAGGCGGCAGCGCCCTGCTCCAGATAGCCGATGCTGCGCACCGTGAGTTGCGGATCGGCCAGCTTCAGCCAGCGGGGCACGCCGAGATCCTTGCGCACGTGCTCATTGCCGGCGATCAGCACGACGTCGCGCGGCGCCTGGTCGCGGATCAGCTTGGCCATCCAGATATCGCGCGCCACCTGGGCGTTGACGACACCGCCAACCATCATGTCGGGCAGCATGTTGCAGCGGGCCGCCTGGACTTCCTTCTTTTGCCCTTCCACGATGTCGGCCGGCACGGGCGCGGCCAGGTAAGTGGCGACCATGGCGGGCGGCATGGACCAGCGGATGCCGTCACGCACGATGCGCGACGCGTCGGCCGGCGACAGGCCGGCGGCCACCAGGGGCAGCTGGTAGCTGATGGCCAGGTCCAGCACGGGGCGGTACACGCTCCAGTCCCAGCGCGGCTGTTCCATCACGCGGATGATGCAGTCGGGGTCGGCGCAATCGCGCGCGGCGCGCGTCAGCAAGGCCTGGTTCTCGCGGTCGAACTGGTCCATGACGATCACGGGACGCCAGCCGGCGGCCAGGCGGCGCTGCAGCTCCGCCACGCGCAGGCGGTGGCCTTGCGCATTGTCATGCACTTCGCCCAGCAGCAGCACTTGCGGATTGGGCAAGGTGTCGGCCACGGGCACGGGCGCCGGCGGCGCATCCTTCTTCAGCAAGCTGCCGCAGGCGGCCAGCGCCAGCACGCTGCACAGCAGGGCGGCACGCGCGCCGGCGCGGAAAATCACGGTCTTCATGTCAACGGGTATCCAGAGTGGCAATGCGCCAGATTGTACCGTCTCAGGCCGCCGCCGGCGCCTGGCGGCGCTCCAGCACTTCAAAGACGGCCATGCCAGCCAGCATGGCAAGCACAAAAATCCACGCCTTCGGCTGGCCGGCCAGCAGGGACACGAGGGCGGGGCCGGGACAGAAACCGGCGATGCCCCAGCCTGCGCCAAAGGCCAGGCTGCCCAGCAGCAAGCGCCGGTCGATCCGGCGCGACGCGGGCAATTGCATCGGTTCGCCCAGCAGCGCGGTCGTGCGCCGGCGCGCCAGCCAGAAGGCGGGCATGGCCACGCCGATGGCGCCGCCCATCACCAGCGCCAGCGACGGGTCCCAGGCGCCGGCCAGGTCGAGGAAACCGAGCACCTTGGCCGGGTTGGCCATGCCGGAGACGAGCAGGCCCAGTCCAAAGACGAAGCCGCTCAACAGGGAAAGGATCAGTTTGCTCATAGGTGGCGCAGCAGGTAGACGGTAAGGAAGCCGGCCGCCATGAAGGCGCACGTGGCCGCCAGCGAACGGGGAGACAGGCGCGACAGGCCACACACGCCGTGGCCGCTCGTGCAGCCGGCGCCATAGCGCACGCCCACGCCCACCAGCAGGCCCGCCACGATCAGGGCCGGCGTGCCCGCGTCGATCCGCACGGCCGGCAGGGATTGCCACAGCTGGTACAGCAGGGGTGTGGCGACGAGGCCGGCAAGAAAGGCGATGCGCCAGCCCAGATCGCCACGGCGCGGACGCAGCAGGCCGCCGAGAATGCCGCTGATGCCGGCGATGCGGCCATTGAACAGGATCAACAGCGCAGCGGCCAGGCCGATCAGCATGCCGCCCGCCAGCGCCGTCCACGGTGTAAAGTGCTGCCAGTCTATGCGCATGGCAGTGTTCAGTCCGCTTCGTCGTTGAACGGGGCGCGCGGCGTGCAGAATTGCGCGTACAGCACTTGCAGCACGGCCAGCACGGGCGGGCTGGCGACACGGTAATAAATCTGCTTGCCATCGCGGCGCGTGGCCACCAGCATTTCTTCGCGCAGCACGCCCAGCTGTTGCGACAGGGTCGGCTGGCCGATGCCCACTTTTTGCTCCAGGTCACTGACGCAATGTTCGCCCTGCGATAGCTGGCACAGCAGCATCAAACGGTCGGCATTGCCCATGGCCTTGAGCAGCGAACTGGCTTTATAAGCCGCGCCGCGCATGGCGTCGAGGTTGTAATCGGTCTGTTGCGTTTCCATCGTGCCCTCCCACAGGCGGTAGCATTAAACATCGGCGATAAACAATATACTAATCAATATATTGTTTTCCTGCTGGCGATTCGAACAAAAAAACAACAGTGTTTTTTGACCGATAGCGTGCTCATGCAAAGTGCGCGGCAGCGATTATGTTCACACTATCAAAATGACAAATATTCGTAATAAAGTGAAAATATACGTATCAAAATTGTCATGAACTGTGCTGTAATAAGACGTTGTCCGAAAAACCGTGATACGCCCCCGTACAGGCGCATTGTCCGTCCACGCGCAAGCCGGTTTCGGCTGCGCTGCACGGTGAACACAGGGAGATCAAGATGGAAATACTGCAGCCGCTCTGCGTCGCCGTACTGGCGCTGTCGGCCAGTGCATGGAGCGCAGCGGCAGTCAGCGACGCCACGGCCGGCAAGCTGCAAGACGCCGGCGAACGCATCACGATCGATGAAAGCATCAGCTTGAATAATAATCCCGGCTGGGAAACGCCAGACTTGCCGTATGCGCGCCTGCTGGCCAGCAGCGCGACCACGTCTGCGGCGCCGCACTGGAGCAGCGGCCCGCGCCATGGCGCGCTGGCTCCGGCCAAGCCCCTCGCGGCAGCGCCCGCGCAACAAGCCAGCGCACCGGCACCCGTGCCCGAAGCGAGCATGGTGTCGATGCTCCTGGTGGGCATGGGTTTGCTGGCCTTGAGCGTCCATGGTGAAAAACAGGAAAAATTCGATAACTGAACCGATTCCAGCGTCGGCAAGCCGCTGCTGAAGGAACATTCCGCCTCGCGCGGAATGTTTTTTTCAGGCCCCGCGCCTACTTGTCCAGCAGGCGGCAGACCCGTTCAATATTGCCCACTGGCATACCCGATTTCAGCGCCCGCGCGATGCAGCCCGCCTTGTCGGGCCCGGAGGCCGAGATGAGGAAGAACGCGGTCAGTACCGCGCTGATGGCGACGAGCACGATCAGGACGCCTTTGACAATATCCCAGTTCATTGCGTCTCTGCAATATCGTACGTGAAATCATAGTAATGCTTGCCCGCTTCGATGCGGATGGCCAGTCTGCCAGACAGCCCTTGCAACTGGCCCGTGCCCGTGTCGGGCACCACCGTGACCGACAGCGTGGGCGCGCCGCGCGCCATGCTGCCGCTGTGCTGCAGGTAAAAGCTGCCCTGCAGGCCGTCCAGGCTGCCTTCGACCCGTTCCAGCGCCACATAGCCGGCCGAGCCGGCCACGCCGGCGCGCACGCTGAGCATCTCGCCCTGCCCGCTGGCCTCGAGCGGGCCGTGATAGCGCTTGTCGAGCGACAAACGCCCCAGTCCCGACTGCGCCGCCGTGGCCGACAAGGCTTCCGCGGCCAGCGTGACGTCGAATTCTCCCGTAATGTGCGGCATCATGTCTCCTGGATGGATGCGGGGGCGGCAACGTCCGCCCCATCGAGCAACAGTTTTAATTTATGCATGGTGGCCCAGTTGCGCGACGTCACGCCATCGCCCAGCATGGCACCCAGCGCCGCCAGCACCTTGCTCGCCAGCACCCCATCGGGACACCAGGCATACGCGGCCCACTGGCCCAGGGCCAGCGCTTCCGGCTGCCACGGCTGCTGCAGCAAGGGTGCCAGGCGCTGGACGTCGGCAGGGTTGTTCAGCACCAGCGCCAGCAGACGGGCCGCGTCGGCCACGGGGACGAGGGTATTTTGCGCTATCAGTTCGGAAAACTGCCTGGCCGACAGCACCGTCACCCTGGCCGCCACGCCCAGCTTGAGCACCAGCGCTTCCTCGATGCGGGCGGCCGCCTCGGCCGGGGCCACCCTGTCCGCGTCATACACCACGTTGCCACTGTTGAGTACGGTGCGGACATTCGCAAAGCCCAGGTCGCCCAGCAGCTTGCGCAGGTCGGCCATGGCCACCCGCTTGGCGCGGCCCACATTGATGCCGCGCAAGAATGCCACTTGCTGGCTGTTTTGTAAAGTTGCCATGTTTTCCTCCTTGCCTATGCCTGGCCGGCCGGCACGCTGGCGGCGCCCTCCGGCAACGGCGTCACCTTGGGCAGGCGCAGCAGGAACACGGCGCCCTGCCCCAGCGTGCTGCTGACCGTGATGGTGCCGCCAAACTGCTTGGCAATCAAGTTGAACACGATATTGAGGCCCAGTCCCGTGCCGCCCTGGCCCCGGCGCGTGGTGACGAAGGGGTCGAAGACGCGGTCGAGCATGTCCGGCGCGATGCCGCGGCCATTGTCGCGCACCTGCATGGCGATCCAGTCGCCCTCGCGGCGCACGCCGATATGGATGTTGCCGGCCGTGTCCGCATCGAAGGCGTGCTCGACGCAATTGAGCACCAGGTTGGTCAGCACCTGGGCCAGCGCGCCGGGATAGCTGTCGAGCATGATGTCGGGCGGACAATCGATATCGATGGCGATGCGCGTCTTCTTCAAGGTCGGCTGCAGGCTCGAGATCACTTCGCCGATATAGTCGCGCAATTCGAACAGCCGGCGCGCCTCGCTGACCTGGTCGACGGCAATCTGCTTGAAGCTGTGGATCAGGTGCGCGGCGCGGTAGGCATTGTTCATGATCAGGCGCGCGCTCTCGCCGGCCGTTTCCAGGTAGCGCACGATATCGGTCTTCTTCACGCCGCCGCCCGCCACCGCGGCGCTGATGCTGTCCGTGGCTTCCTTCAGCACGGAGGCGCTGGTCAGCGCGATGCCAACCGGGGTGTTGATTTCATGCGCCACGCCCGCCACCAGGCTGCCCAGCGAGGCGAGCCGTTCCGACTGCAGCAAGGACTCTTGCGCGCGGCGCAAGTCATCCATCGCCTGCGCCGTTTCCTGCTGCGAGCGGCGCGCCACGTCTTCCGCCTCGCGGATGCCTTCGATGATGGACTTGAGCTTGCGCTGCACGGCGTTGAAGCCGCGGATCACGTCGCCCAGTTCATCGCGCCGGTTTTCCGGCAATTCCTCCACCTGGTCGCTGCCGCGCGTGGCCAGGTCGAACAAGCCATCGCGCAACTGTTTCAGGGGATCAAACACGATGCGCAGGCTCAGCGCCAGCGCACCCACGAGAATGATATCCAAAAGCAACACTTCCACCACCTTGCGCCGCACTTCGCTGCGCAGGGCCGCATCGATCTGCTCGCGGCTGAAATTGACGATGACCTTGCCCACGATCACAGGCTTGCTGCCGGTCGCGGCCGCCACGGCATCGCGGAAAACGAGCGGCGCCTCGACGGGCGTGCCGCCGATGGCCACGTCCGACGCCAAGGGCACCAGGGTGCCGGACGCGTCGCGCACCTCGCCCGCGAACAGGCCCACGGACGCATCATAGACGCGGATGCCGACCAGTTCCGGCGGCAGCATTTCCGCCGCGACAATGCTGTCGACCTTGGATTTGTCCAGGTCCCACAGGGCCGAAGGCAAGCTGGTCTGCAAGCGCGTCAGCACGCCGCTGCGCAGGCGCGCGCTGCCCGATTCCAGTTCCTGGCTCAATGTATATTGGGTATAGCTGCCGGAAATGCCCAGCACCAGGGTGACGATGACGACGAAAAGCAAGGTCAGCCGGACTTGGATACTCACCATCAATCAACGCTCCCCCATGCCAGGCCTGCCGCCGGCCCGCGGCGCGGGCGCACAGACGTCAGCAAGACCACCGCCGGAATCAAATGTACGGTATGACATGCTTATTGGCAAGATTTACAGCAGCCCTGCTGCCGGCAGGGACATTGATACAGGTTGAGACATTGCGTCATGGCAATGGTAATATCCCGCAATCATCAAAGGAGTCGTCATGGCGGTCAGGCATCAACATCTCCCCCTGGAACAGGTTCGTCCCGGCATGGTCTTGTCGGATGTCCTGCTCGATGCGCATGGTCAAGTGCTGCTGCCGCAAGGCGCGGTGCTGACGGAAAACATGCTGTCCCTGATGCCCCGTCACGGCATCGACATGCTGCCGATCGAGGCGCCGCCGCCGTCGCCGGAAGAGGTGGCCGCGCAGCAAGCCGCCTACCGCGAACGGCTCGCCTACCTGTTCCGCAAGCATGATCCGGACGACCCCGAAGAGGCGGCCACGACCTTGCTGCGCAGCTATGTCACGGCCTACCGCCTGGGCACGGGAGAGGCGGCATGAGCGCCCTGCTGACCCTCGACGACATCGTCACCCACCTCGACGACTTGCCCTCGCTGCCGGCCGTCGTGATGGAACTGCTCGACAGCATCGACCAGGAAGACGTGGATATTTCCGTGCTGGCGAAAAAGGTTTCCTATGACCAGGCCCTGACGGCGAAAACCTTGCGCCTGGCGAACTCCTCGCAATACGGCCTGCAGGTGAAGGCCACCACCATCCAGCAGGCGATCACCTACCTGGGCTTCCAGACCACGCGCAGCCTGATCACGTCGGCCGCCATCACGGGCGCCTTTCCGGAAGGACGCTGCCCCGGCTTCGACGACAAGGCCTTCTGGCGCCATTCCGTGGCGACGGCGGGCTGCGCCAAGGTGCTGGCGCGGCAGATCCGCTTCAACCAGGATTACGCCTTCACGGCTGGCTTGCTGCACAACATCGGCCGCCTGGTGCTGGTCAGCAGTTTCCCCGCGCACTACGCGCAAGTCATCGCGCACCAGGCGGCGCAGGATTGCACCCTGCTCGAGGCCGAGCAGGCCGTGCTGGGCGTGGACCACGTGCAGGCAGGCGTGGCGCTGGCCGAGCACTGGAATTTTTCCGACACCATGCGCCTGGCGCTGGGCAACTATCTGCAGCCGGAAGCGCCGGGAGCCGGTTTCCTCGCTTCATTGATCCATGTGGCCAATGCCATCGTCTGCGCGCTCGACCTGGCGCAGGCGGGCGACGACATGGTGCCGCGCGTCTCGCCCGTGGCGTGGGACGCGATGGGCCTGGGCGAGGAAACCTACCTGCAGCTGTTCCGGGAAACAGAATTGCGCTACGAGGAAATCACCACGGCCCTGCTAAGCTGACCCGGCAGCCGGGGCCACCAACGCAAACGGCTCTCGCTGCGAAGCGAAAGCCGTTATGGGTACTGCCATATTTCCTTCCTGCCCGATCGACGCCAGCCTGTTGCCGCCAGCAGCTACGCAAGCGGCACAGTCAGCGCGGGACCACCACATCAGTGCGCGTAATTCGATTCTTGCGCATCGCCGCGGTCTTCCGCTTTTGGACGGCCCTGGGCGTCGGACAAACGATACTTGGTGCGGCGGTCGCCCATCAAGTCGCGCAGGTCGCGGATGCTCATGCCCGTCACTTCGTGCATGCGGATCAGCAGGGAGGCGCCGACCGGCAAGCGGTGGTGGCGGATCTTGCTGATGACGGGCGGCGCCACTTCGAGCAGGCGCGACAGGGCTGCATCGTTCTTCAGCTGCATCTTGCTCAGCAGAATATCCAGCAGGTGGTTAGGGTTGTAACTCTCTTGCGATGCTAATGCATGATGTGCCATGATTTTTCCTCGTCTAGTGAATGTTGAAAGAATGCCGATACGAACTTAAGGCTGGCTTAGAGTGTTTAAAGTATTTCAAAAACCGTCAGCCCCCTCCCCTCCTATCGCGCCGCCCGCACAGGACCCGTACAGCCACGTTGAAGCAATGCGCCCAGCTTGCCGCTCGGATCAACAGCACTGCAATCCGCTGAACTGAATTGCATATAAGGCAATATACTAGTCCAAACAAGCGGCATCCGCGCCTCGCGCAACCTTCCTGATTGTTAAATATCAATCAAGGTGCTGGTTGGCTTAACAACGATGCCTTTTCAACACATTAGGATGCCTGGGGCCGCACACAAGGCTTTGCAGCAACTTGTTACAAATCAATGGTGTTGCACGGCAATAAATACCTTTAGGAAACATCGCCGCCGGCGGGACGGGGCAGCGCAAGGGCTGCCGCAACATGGCCCGCCCAGGCGATTTACGTTAAACTATGGCCTGAACTTGCAGCGCGCCGGCCACCGGGCAAGCGGATGCGCGCACCGGCCATCGGGGCGTTTCGGCAGCATGGGGCCGCCCGGGCAATGCCTGCGCCGTTGGCCCCTGCCCTGCGGCCTGACCGGCCGCCCGATGCGCGGCCCGATTTACCGCTCACTACCAATAAAGCGCCCGACTCCATGCAGAAAAAAGTATTCATTAAAACCTTCGGCTGCCAGATGAACGAGTACGACTCGGACAAGATGGCCGACGTGCTGGGCGCGTCCGACGGCCTGGTGCGCACCGACACGCCGGAAGACGCCGACGTGATCCTGCTCAATACCTGCTCCGTGCGTGAAAAGGCGCAGGAAAAAGTGTTTTCCGACCTGGGCCGCCTGCGCGAGCTGAAACAGGCCAAGCCGCACCTCTTGATCGGCGTGGGCGGCTGCGTGGCCTCGCAGGAAGGCGACGCCATCGTCAAGCGCGCGCCGTATGTCGACATGGTGTTCGGCCCGCAAACCCTGCACCGCCTGCCGCAGATGATCGAGCTGCGCCGTGCCAGCGGCAATGCGCAGGTGGACATCAGCTTCCCGGAAATCGAGAAATTCGACCACCTGCCGCCGGCCAAGGTGGACGGCGCCTCGGCCTTCGTCTCCATCATGGAAGGCTGCAGCAAATACTGCAGCTACTGCGTCGTACCCTACACGCGCGGCGAGGAAGTGTCGCGCCGCTTCGAGGACGTGCTGACGGAAGTGGCGGGCCTGGCCGCCCAGGGCGTCAAGGAAATCACCCTGCTGGGGCAAAACGTGAACGCCTACCGGGGCGCGATGGAAGGCGGCGACATTGCCGACTTCGCCCTGCTGCTCGAATACGTGGCCGATATCCCCGGCATCGAACGCATGCGCTTCGTCACCAGCCACCCGAAGGAATTCACGCAGCGCCTGATCGACGCCTACGCGAAGATCCCGCAACTGGTCGACCACCTGTACCTGCCGGCCCAGCACGGCTCGGACAAGGTGCTGGGCGCCATGAAGCGCGGCTACACGGGCCTGGAATACAAATCCATCATCCGCCGCATCCGCGCCGTGCGCCCGAACATGGCGATATCCTCGGACTTCATCGTCGGCTTCCCCGGCGAGACGCAGGCCGACTTCGACGCCATGATGAAGCTGATTCTTGATGTTGGCTTCGACAACAGCTACAGCTTCATCTTCAGCAAGCGCCCCGGCACGCCGGCGGCCAGCCTGGAAGACGACACGCCGCATGAAGTCAAGCTGGCCCGGCTGCAGCAGCTGCAGGCGGCCATCGACGCCAATACGCGCAAGTACAGCCTGGCCATGGTGGGCACGGTGCAAACCATCCTCGTCGAAGGCCGCTCGAAGAAGGACACCGACGATAGCGAGCTGCAAGGCCGCACGGAAAACAACCGCGTGGTCAATTTCGACGCCGGCCCCGACGGTTTGCAATTGATCGGCCAACTGGTCGACGTGCGCATCACCGAAAGCCATTCCTACACCCTGCGCGGCGAACTCGTCGCCAGCGCCCCCGCATTGAAAAGAGCCAGTTGAAAACCAAAGCCCCGATACAGCCGCATTACTTCATCCCCGAACCGCTCGACAACACGCGCCTGGCGCACCTGTGCGGGCCGCTCGATGAAAACCTGCGCCAGATTTCCGCCGCCCTCGACGTGACGATCTTCCGCCGCGGCGAGAAATTCATCGTCGGCGGCAGCAATGCCGCACGCGCCGTGGAAATCCTCGAGCAGTTCTACGCCATCGCCAACAAGGTCGTGCCGCTGGAAGAAGTGCAGCTGGCCCTGGTGGAGCAGCGCGCGGGCCTGTCCGCCGCCTCGGAACACCACGCCAACGCGCCCGCCAGCACCTTCGTCGAGCCGGACATCGCCAGCCCCGTGCTGAAGACCCGGCGCTCCGACCTGCGCGGACGCACGCCGCACCAGATCGCCTACCTGCGCGACATCCTCGAACACGACATCAGCTTCGGCGTGGGCCCGGCCGGCACGGGCAAAACTTATTTGGCCGTCGCCTGCGCCGTCGACGCGCTCGAACGCGACGCCGTCAAGCGCATCATTTTGACGCGCCCCGCCGTCGAAGCGGGCGAGCGCCTGGGCTTCTTGCCGGGCGACCTGGCGCAAAAGGTCGATCCGTATCTGCGTCCCCTCTACGATGCGCTGTATGATTTGCTGGGTTTTGACCGCACGCAAAAACTGTTTGAAAAACAGGTGATCGAGATCGCCCCGCTGGCCTATATGCGCGGGCGCACCCTGAACCACGCCTTCGTCATCCTCGACGAAGCGCAGAACACCACCGTCGAACAGATGAAGATGTTCCTGACGCGCATCGGCTTCGGCAGCAAGGCCGTGGTGACGGGCGACGTCACGCAGGTGGACCTGCACAAGAGCCAGACGAGCGGTCTGATCGACGCCGTGCAAGTCCTGAAAGACGTGCGCGGCATCGGCTTTACGCAATTTAACAGCACCGACGTGGTGCGCCATCCGCTTGTCGCCCGCATCGTCGACGCCTATGAAACGGCGCAGGCGGCCCATGCCGACGCCGCCCAGTTACTCCCCCTGATCAAACCAGCAGCCGCCAAAAATGTCCGAAAAAAATAAACTCTCCCTGTCCGTGCAATACCCGGATGCCCGTCTGGCAACCCTGATCACGCGCCCGAAAGTGCGCCGCTGGGTCAAGGCGGCCCTGTTCGCCCCCGCCGAATTCACCATCCGCTTCGTCGATGCCGAGGAAGGCCGCAGCCTGAACCGCGACTACCGCGAAAAGGACTACGCCACCAACGTGCTGACGTTTGCCTACAACGAAGGCGAAGAACTCGGCGACGACGAGCCGACGCGCGCCGACATCATCCTGTGCACGGACGTGCTGGAAAAGGAAGCGGCCGAGCAGAAGAAAAGCGTGGAAGAGCACACGGCCCATCTGATCGTCCACGGCGTGCTGCATGCGCAGGGCTACGACCACATGGATGACGAGGAAGCGGCCGAGATGGAGGGCCTGGAAACGGAGATCCTCGCGAAACTCGGCATTACCGACCCGTACAAGGAGTAAGCACATGGGCACCTGGGCGCTAAATGCCTTCGGCAACGACTACGCCATGGATTGGGCGCAGGACTTGCACGAATATAAAACCCTGGAACTGGTCGAGACCACGCTCGACAACGTCATCGACAGCCAGGAAGCGGAGCTGGAAGCGCCGTTCGCCGCCGAGGCGCTGGCCGCGCTGGAAGTCATCGCCCGCCTCTTGGGCAAGCCGGGCGAGGATGACCCGGCCACGTTGGACGTGGACGAATGGGTGGCCGCATGCAGGAAGAAAGTCACGCCGCCGCTGCTGGAGAAGGCGCGCCTGGCCTTCGAGCGCATCACGGCGGAATCCTCGGAACTGCGCCAGCTGTGGCAGGACAGCGAGCATTACGCCGACTGGCAGGCGGATGTGGCGGACCTGCGCGCCCGCGTGCTGGGCCCGGAAGCCTGAAACGTCGGGCAACGGGGCACTTCAGCGTATTAAATTTGCATCAAAAGCGGGGAAATCCGGTATCGCCCCACTTTTGGTGTATCCTATATCCCTTCGCAACAACGGCTCACGCCTCCTATGCCCGAGCACCCTAGTGGCGTCAGAACTGACGTCAAGCCCCACCGGTCACTGTTTGAACGCCTGACCGCACTCATTTCCCCCGAGCCAGAGAACCGAGCAGAATTGCTCGAAGTTCTACACGATGCGCATGAACGCAAGCTGATCGACGCCGACGCCCTGTCGATGATCGAAGGCGTGTTCCAGGTGTCGGACCTCTGTGCGCGCGACATCATGATTCCCCGTTCGCAGATGGATGTCATCGACATCAGCAAGCCGATCGAGGAATGGATGCCGGAAGTCCTGTCCACCGCCCACTCGCGCTTCCCCGCGATCGAAGGTGAACGCGACAAGGTCATCGGCATCCTGCTGGCGAAAGACTTGCTGCGCTATTACGCTGAAGAAACTTTCGACGTCCGCGACATGCTGCGCCCCGCCATCTTCATCCCCGAATCGAAACGCCTGAATGTGCTGCTGCGCGATTTCCGCGCCAACCACAATCACATGGCCATCGTCGTCGATGAATACAGCGGCGTCGCCGGCCTGATCACCATCGAAGACGTGCTGGAACAGATCGTCGGCGACATCGAGGACGAATACGACTTCGACGAAGCCGAGGACAATATCCTCTCGCTCAAGGAAGGCCAGTTCGGCCCCCGCTGGAGGGTCAAGGCGCTGACCGAGATCGAACAGTTCAACGAAGAAGTGGGCAGCCACCTGGTGGACGACGACGTCGACACCATCGGCGGCCTCGTGTCGAAGTACCTGGGCCGCATGGCGCACAAGGGCGACATCTTCGACCTGGGCAATCTGCGCTTCGAGGTGCTGCGCGCCGATGCGCGCCAGGTGCACGTGCTGCTCGTCGAGCGCCTGCCCAACGTGCCGGAACTGGAACTCTGACATGCGCGTGCTGTAGATGCGTTTCAGACGCGCTGACCCCAACGCCCCCGCCAAACCGCCCCGCAGCACGTGGGCGCGCATGCTGACTGCCGCCATCGCCGGCGCCGTCGCGGTGCTGGCGTTCGCCCCTTTCGGCTACTGGCCCCTGCAAATCCTCAGCCTGGGCGTGCTGTTCTACCAAGTGCTGCGTTCGTCCAGCGTCAAGGGCGGCGCCCTGATCGGCTGGGCCTATGGCTTCGGCTGGTGCGCGGCCGGCACGCACTGGCTGTACATCTCCATGCACCGCTACGGCGACATGGCCGCGCCGATCGCCGCCATCGCCGTGGCCCTGCTGGCCCTCTTGATGGCCATCTACGTGGCCCTGGCCATGGGTGCGGCCGCCTGGCTGCGCCAGCGCTGGGTACTGTCCCTGCCCGCCATGACCCTGCTGGTGCTGCCTGCGACGTGGACCCTGTTCGAATGGACGCGCGGCTGGCTGTTTACGGGCTTTCCGTGGCTGGCCACCGGCTACGCGCACAATGCCAGCCCGCTGGCCGGCTTCGCCCCCATCGTCGGATCGTATGGCCTGGGCTGGCTGGCGGCGCTGTCGGCCGGCGCCCTGCTCTTGCTGGCGCACCGCACGCGCTGGACGGCGCTGGGCGGCGTCATCGCCCTGTATGCGGCCGGCATCGGCTTGCAGTACGTGGCCTGGACCCATCCGGTTGGGCGCCCGATCACTGTGCGCCTGCTGCAGGGCAATGTGCCGCAGCAGCAGAAATTCGACCCCGGCTTCGTCCTGGGCGCCCTGCAGATGTACCAGAGCGCCATCACCAGCGCCCCGGCCGACCTGATCGCCACGCCGGAAACGGCCGTCACCGTGCTTCCGCACCAGCTGCCGCCAGGCTATCTGGACAGCCTGGCGACGTATGCGCAGCAGACGGGCAGCACCATCCTCGTCGGCATGCCCGTGCTCGACGAGCAGCAGCGCTTCTACAATGCGGCGCTGGGCATCACGCCCAACAGCGCGGCAGGCCCGTACTACCAGTACCGCAAGCACCACCTGGTACCGTTCGGCGAATTCGTGCCGCCCGGCCTGCACTGGTTCGTCGCCATGATGGCCATCCCGCTGGGCGACATGGGCCGTGGCGCCGAGGTGCAGGCGCCGCTCCAGGTGCGCGACCAGCTGGTGCTGCCGAATATCTGCTACGAAGACCTGTTTGGCGAGGAAATCGCCGGCCAGCTGGCCAGCGCCCACCGCAATGGCAAGCAGTCGGCCTCGGTGCTGCTGAATATCTCGAACCTGGCCTGGTTTGGCGACTCGATCGCCATCCCGCAGCATCTGCAGATTTCGCAGATGCGCAGCCTGGAAACGGGCCGCCCCATGCTGCGCTCGACGAATACGGGCGCCACCGCCGTCATCGACGGCAAGGGCGTGGTGCAAAGCCTGCTGCCGCCGGAACAGCAAGCCACCCTGGCGGCCAAGGTGCAAGGCATGGGCGGCATGACGCCATACATTATTTACGGCAACAAACTGGTGCTGGCCCTGGCCGCGCTGGCCCTGCTGACGGCCTTCCTGCTGTCGCGCGCCGCCCGCCGTGGCGCCGCCGCGCAGCAATAAGCGGCCGATATTGCCCGAAGAGTCACAGTGGGCCCGTAAAAACCGCTAAAATTAGCAAAACCCCGGCCCGGACGCGCTTGTTGGCAGCGTGCGGGCTTCAAGCAAACCTTAACAAAGCGCAGCCTGTCCGCGCGGCGAACTCATACGATGCTCACATTTCAACAAATTATCCTGACCTTGCAAACCTATTGGGACAAGCAAGGTTGCGCCCTGCTCCAGCCTTACGACATGGAAGTCGGCGCCGGCACCTTCCATACCGGCACCTTCCTGCGCGCGATCGGCCCGGAGCCTTGGCGCGCCGCGTATGTGCAGCCGTCGCGTCGCCCGAAAGACGGCCGCTATGGCGAAAACCCGAACCGCATGCAGCACTACTACCAGTACCAGGTGGTGCTCAAGCCCGCGCCGGAAAACATCCTCGACCTGTATCTGGGTTCGCTGGCCGCGCTGGGCCTGGACTTGAAGCAGAATGACGTGCGCTTCGTCGAAGACGACTGGGAAAGCCCGACCCTGGGCGCCTGGGGCCTGGGCTGGGAAGTCTGGCTGAACGGCATGGAAGTGACCCAGTTTACCTACTTCCAGCAAGTGGGCGGCCTCGATTGCAAGCCCGTGCTGGGCGAGATCACCTACGGCATCGAACGCCTGGCCATGTACCTGCAGGGCGTGGAAAACGTGTACGACCTGGTGTGGACCGAGTGGGAAGAGAATGGAGTCACAAAAAAACTGACCTACGGCGACGTCTTCCACCAGAACGAAGTGGAGCAATCGACCTACAACTTCGAGCACGCGAACACGGACCTGCTGTTCGAACAGTTCGGCAACTACGAAGCGGAAGCGAAGCGCCTGATCGAGCTGCAACTGACCCTGCCTGCCTACGAAAAGATCATGAAGGCCTCGCACAGCTTCAACATGCTCGATGCGCGCGGCGCCATCTCGGTGACGGAACGCGCCGCCTACATCGGCCGCGTGCGCACCCTGTCGCGCCTGGTGGCGCAAGCGTATTACGACTCGCGCGAGCGCCTCGGTTTCCCGATGCTGCCCGCCGCCGACCAATCCGCCGCCTAATTCGAGCCTCCATACCGCCGTACCAGACAAGAACACCATGAACCAAACACTGCTCATCGAACTGCTGACCGAAGAACTGCCGCCGAAAGCGCTGGCCAAACTGGGCGCCGCCTTCACCGCCGGCATCGTCAACGGCCTGAAATCGCGCGACTTCCTGGAAGCCGACAGCGTCGCCACCAGCTACGCCTCGCCGCGCCGCCTGGCCGTCTCCATCACCAATGTGCGGGAAGTCTCGCCCGACAAATCGATCCGCGAAAAAGTCCTGCCCGTCTCCGTGGCGCTGGACGCCAACGGCAACGGCACGCCGCCGCTGGCCAAGAAACTGGCCGCGCTGGGCTTCCCCGAGCTGACGGTGGCCGACCTGGAACGCGCCGCCGACGGCAAGGCGGAAAGCTTCTTCTACACCTACACGGCGCCGGGCAGCCAGCTTGCCACGGGCGCGCAAGCGGCCCTGGCCGAATCGGCCGCCAAGCTGCCAATTCCAAAGCTGATGAGCTATCAGCGCCCGGACGGCACCACCGTGCAATTCGTGCGCCCGGCGCACAGCCTGATCGCCCTGCACGGCATCAACATCCTGCCATTGACCCTGCTGGGCTTGACGGCCGGCCGCACCACCCTGGGCCACCGCTTCCTCACCGACGGCACGCCGATCACCATCGCGCACGCGGAAAACTATGCGCCCTCGCTGATCCTCAACGCCAGCGTCATCGCCAGCAACGAGGAACGCAAGGAGCGCATCCGCGCCCAGCTGCTGGACAAGGCCGGCGCCGACCAGGTGCTGATGCCCGAAGCGCTGCTCGATGAAGTCACCGCCCTGGTCGAATGGCCGGTCGTGTATGAGTGCCACTTCGAGGAAGAATTCCTGGCCGTGCCGCAGGAATGCCTGATCCTCACCATGCAGACGAACCAGAAATACTTCGCCTTGACGGACAGCGAAGGCAAGCTGCGCTCGCGCTTCCTGATCGTCTCGAACATCGAGACGGACACGCCCGAGCACATCATCGGCGGCAACGAGCGCGTCGTGCGCCCGCGCCTGTCCGACGCCAAGTTCTTCTTCGAACAAGACAAGAAGAAGACCCTGGCATCGCGCCTGCCGCTGCTGGCCAACGTGGTCTACCACAACAAGCTGGGCACGCAAGCTGCACGCACAGAGCGCGTCAAGTCGCTGGCCGGCGCCATCGCCGCCAAGCTGCAATATGACGTCGCCCTGGCCGAACGGGGCGCCCTGCTGGCCAAGGCCGATCTGCTGACCGACATGGTGGGCGAATTCCCCGAACTGCAAGGCATCATGGGCACGTATTACGCGCGCCATGACGGCGAGCCGGAAGAAGTGGCGCTGGCCGCCTCCGAGCACTACCAGCCGCGCTTTGCCGGCGACAGCCTGCCGTCCACCGCCACCGGCACCGCCGTGGCCCTGGCCGACAAGCTCGAAACCCTGGTCGGCATCTGGGCAATCGGCCTGGCGCCGACGGGCGACAAGGACCCGTTCGCGCTGCGCCGCCACGCCCTGGGCGTGCTGCGCATGCTGCTGGAAAAACGCCTGCCCCTGTCGATCCAGGGCTTGCTGGCGGACGCCGCCGCGCAGTTCGCGTCGGTGTCCGGCTTCAAGGACCCGGTCGCGGATGTGACCACCTTCATGCTCGACCGCCTGCGCGGCATCCTGCGCGAGCGCGGTTTCTCGCCGAATGAAATCGAAGCCGTCGTGGCGCAAAATCCCGACCGCCTGGACGACATCGTGCAGCGCCTGGAAGCCGTGCAGGCGTTTGCCGCCCTGCCGGAAAGCGCCTCGCTGGCAGCGGCCAACAAGCGCATCACGAACATCCTGAAAAAGAACGAGGAAGCCGTGAGCCAGGTCGCTGCCGGCGGCGTCAACGTGGCGCTGCTGCAGGACGAGGCGGAGAAAAAACTGGCCGCCGCCGTCTCACGCGTGCAGCCGGAAGTCGACGCGGCCTTTGCCAAGGGCGATTTCACCAGCACCCTGCAAACCCTGGCGCAGCTGCGCGACGACGTCGACGGCTTCTTCAACGACGTGATGGTGATGGCCGAGGATGTCGCCCTGCGCAACAACCGCCTGGCACTGCTGTCGTCCCTGCACGGCATGATGAACCGCGTGGCCGACATTTCCAAGCTGGCGGCATAATGGGCATTCCGGCGCTGAAACTGATTATTCTCGACCGCGACGGCGTCATTAATCATGACTCGCCGGACTTCATCAAGTCGCCGGCCGAATGGCTGCCGATCCCCGGCTCGCTCGAAGCGATCGCCCGCCTGAACCAGGCCGGCTATCGCGTCGTCATCGCCTCGAACCAGTCGGGCATCGCGCGCGAGTATTTCGACATGACGGTCTTGAACGCGATCCACCAGAAGATGCACACCCTGGCGCAGCAGGTAGGCGCCGACATCGATGCCATCTTCTTTTGCCCGCACGCGGGCGCGGACAATTGCGACTGCCGCAAGCCGAAACCGGGCATGTTCCACGAAATTTCGCAGCGCTACAACACCAGCCTGAAGGGCGTGCCCACGGTCGGCGATTCGCTGCGCGACCTGCAGGCAGGCTTCATCAGCGGCTGCGTGCCCTACCTGGTCCTGACGGGCAAGGGCGAAAAGACCAATGAGACGGGTGGCCTGCCGCCCGGCACCCAGGTCTTCCCCGACCTGGCCGCCGTGGTCAGCCACCTGCTCAAGGCGCCCGCGGCAGCGGCGCCCACCGTGGCATTCAGTATCTAATTTTCGGAGAACCGCATTGCGTAATATTTCCCTGTTCCTGCGATCCCTGCTGTTCATGATCATCATGGTCGTGGCCACCATCGTCTGGGCCTGCGTGTGCTTTTTTGCCGCGCCATTGAGCTACAACAAGCGCTATTGGGTCACTTCGCGCTGGAACGTGTTTATCCTGTGGTGTGCCAAGGTCATTTGCGGCATCCGCTATGAAGTCAAGGGCGCCGAGAACTTCCCCGATGCGCCGGCCATCGTGCTGTCGAAGCACCAGTCGGCATGGGAAACCATCTTCCTGCTGCCCAGCCTGCCCCGTCCGCTGGTGTACGTGTTCAAGAAGGAGATCCTGTACATTCCGTTCTTCGGCTGGGCCATGGCGCTGCTGCGCATGATCCCCATCGACCGCAAGCAGGGCAAGCATGCGTTCAAGAGCGTGGTGGCGCATGGCAAGCGCCGCCTGGCCGACGGCCAATGGATTATCATGTTCCCTGAAGGCACGCGCATTCCGGTCGGCCAGGCGGGCAAGTACAAGAGCGGCGGCACGCGCCTGGCCATCGCCACGGGCGCCGTGGTGGTGCCGATTGCGCATAATTCAGGCGAATGCTGGCCCAAGCAGTCATTCCTCAAACGCCCGGGACTGATCACCGTCTCGATCGGCAAACCGATTTCGCCGGAAGGGCAAACCCCGGACAGCATGATGCAACAGGTGGAAAATTGGATAGAATCAGAAATGCGCGTCATTTCGCCTCACGCCTACAACGCTGGCTAGACGGCATCAGCGCGGTCATCCAGGAGCCGACCCTGCGCCAGCAGATGAAGACCATCAAGGTCGGCGACCAGCAACTGGATTTGTTCGCGCATGACGTCTCGACCAGCACTCCCCCGGCGGTGCGCCCCACGGCACCGCCAGCGCCGCCCGTGGAGGCGAAGCCTGTAATACCTTTGGCGCCACCGCCGGCGCCCGTCATTCCTCCCGCACGTCCCGTTCTTCCCTCCCCGCCACGCACGGCCGATGGCCCGCCCCTGCGCCAGCTGCAGCTGGGCAGCCATCTCGTCGAATTCGCCCTGCGCCGCTCCACGCGCCGTTCCATCGGCTTCATGATCGACGATAACGGCTTGCGCGTCACGGCGCCCAAGCGCGTTACCCTGGCCGAAATCGACAACGCCATCCGCGCCAAGCAAGGCTGGATCGTCTCGAAGCTGCTGGAACGCGGCGAGCGCAAGGTGCAGCGCCAGCAGCGCCCACCCGTGGCGTGGGTCGAAGGCGCCGTGCTGCCGTATCTTGGCGGCGAGATTACCCTGCGGCTGCACCAGGCACCGCGCCACCGCGCCAGCTTCCAGCGCGAGACGAATGAATTGCACGTGTGGGTCACGCCGGCGGGTACGGAACAGCAGTTGAAGGAAAAAGTGAAAGCCTGGTTCCAGCACGAGGCGCGCCAGCTGTTCGAGGCGCGGCTGGATCTGTACGCGGACAGGCTGGGCGTGCGCTACGACTCCCTGTCGCTGTCGTCGGCCGGTACGCGCTGGGGCAGCTGCACCATCGAGCGCAAGATCCGCCTGAACTGGCGCCTGATCCACTTTTCGCTGCCGCTGATCGACTACGTGGTGGCGCACGAACTGTCGCACCTGCTGGAAATGAACCACAGCCCCCGTTTCTGGGCCACCGTGGAATCGATCTATCCCGATTACGATGGCGCCAAGCAGGCGCTGCGAAAACGCTCGCAGGAATTGCCTGTCTTGTTCAATTAAGCTGACAGCAAAGGGTGAATGGCCGTAATCGTGCGCGGCGTCGCACCCCGGTGCTGGTTGGCGAACGCAAGCGCCTGCGCTCCCATGAAAGACAAGCGCGCCGGGTCCTGCAGCAAGGCTGACGCCTGCGCCATCAGCGTGTCGGCGTCCGCCACCAGCGCGGCGCCGCCGGCGGCAATCGCCTGCTCGGTCACCAGCGCAAAGTTGAAGGTGTGGGGACCGATCAGCACGGGCTTGCCCAGTGCGGCCGGCTCGATCAGGTTCTGTCCACCCAGTGGCAGCAGGCTGCCGCCGACGAAGGCGCAATCGCAGGCCGCGTAATATGCAAACATCTCGCCCATCGAGTCGCCCAGCAGCACCTCGGTGCCCGCCGCCACGGCATCGTCCTGCGCCAGGCCGGACCTGCGCTGCACGGCCAGGCCGCGCGACAAGATCAGTTTTTCCACCTCGTCGAAGCGCTGCGGATGGCGCGGCACGATCAGCAGCAGCGCATCAGCGGGCAAGCTGGCGCGGGTATAGGCATCGAGGATCAGCTGCTCTTCCCCTTCGCGCGTGCTCGCGCATAGCAGCACGGGACGCTGGCCGATGGCCGCGCGCAGCGCCGCCCCCGTCGCCAGGGCCGCCTCGGGCACGACGACGTCGAACTTGATGCTGCCCGTGACGACCACGTCCCGCACGCCCAGCTGGCGCACGCGCTCGGCGTCGTCCTGCGTCTGCGCCGCCACCAGGGTGATGCCGCGCGCCGCATCGGCAATGAGCTTGCCCAGGCGCTGCGCCTTGCCCAGCGAACGCTGCGACAGGCGCGCATTGGCCAGCACCACGGGCACTTTGTAGCGATTGCATTGGTGGATCAAATTCGGCCATACCTCCGTCTCCATCAGGATGCAGATGCGCGGGGCGAAATGGCGGATGAAACTGGCCGGCATGGCGCCCGTGTCGTAGGGCAGATAGCTTTGCACCAGGCGCGCGCCGTGCCTGGCGAACAGGGACTTGCCCGTGGCGCGTCCCGTGGGCGTCATGTGCGTGAGGACGATGCGGCAGTCAGGCCATTGCGCCAGCAGCGCATCGATCAGCGGCTCGGCCGCGCGCGTCTCGCCGACGGAAACGGCGTGCAGCCAGATCGTGGGGGGAGCAGGATGGGCCTGGCGCCCGTAATAGCCCAGGCGTTCGCCCCAATGCTGGCGGTAGCCGGGTTCCTGGCGTCCGCGCAGCCACAGCCGCGCCAGCACCAGGGGCAAGGCCAGCCACCAGGCGAGGGTATAAAAAAGTCGCATGATTATTTATATTGAAGTCAGGCTGGAGGATACTCTGCCAGCAGGCGACGTGCCGCAGCCAGCACTTCCGGCACGCCCGGCGGCGCCCCTTTGTCGCCCAGGTTGATGATTTTCGGCGACCAGTTGCCTTCCGTTTTCCACAGCGGCGAATCGGCATAGATTTCCACCGTCGGCCGCAGGAAAGCGGCGGCGATATGCGTCAGGCCCGTATCGACGCCGACCACCAGTGCCGCATGGCGCGCCAGCAGGGTAGCGTCGCTCATCGACAGCTTCGGCAGCAGGCGCGCGTTCGGCAAGCCGGCCGCCAATTGTTCGGCTTCCGCCTTTTCCTTGGGTGAGCCCCAGGGCAGCAGGATGGGCATGGGCGCCAGTGCCTGGCCCAGCGCGATCCAGTGCTGCGGCGCCCATTTCTTGGCATCGCGCGCGGTGCCGTGGAAATACACGCAATAGGGCACGTCGCCCATCCAGTCAGGACGCGGTTCGCTGCGCGACACTTCCGGCAAGCCGAAATCGGCCGGCGTGTCGACCGCGTAGCCCAGTGCCGCGGCGGCCACCAGGCGGCCGCGCGCTACCGCATGCGTGCGCGGGTCGAGGGGAATGCTTTTGGTGTGGAACAGGCGCGAAATGCCTTCGTAGCCGGAGCCTTCGCTGCCATTGGCCAGGCCGACCTTCTGCCCTCCCGGCGCCAGGCGCGCGGCGCCCATGATGATGCCCGTCTTGAGCAGGCCCTGGGTGTCGAACACGTAATCGTAGCGCGTCTGGCGCAGGCTGTGGAAGAAGGCGGCGATTTCCGCGCGCGTCTCCTTCTTGCCCAGGCTCTTGCGCCAGCGCCGCAGCGCAAACGGGAAGATGATATTCACGCGCGGGTTCAGACGCACCAGGCTGGTATAGCCTTCCTCGACCACCCAGTCGATGGTCGCATCCGGGTAATGGCGCGCGATGTCCGCCACCATGGGCAGGTTATGCAGCACGTCGCCCAGCGACGATACCCGCACCAGCAGGATTTTCAAGGGCGCCTGTGCGCCTGGTTGAACGGCCATGCTGTCAGAACGGCAAAATAGCGTCTGGCTTGGCAGCCAGGATCACGCTCTTGAACTGCCCCTGGATGCGCGCCAGGGCTTCCGGCGTTTCAGCCTCGAAGCGCATGACGATCACCGGCGTGGTATTCGACGAGCGTGCCAGGCCAAAGCCGTCCGCATACTCCACGCGCAGGCCGTCGATAGTGATGATCTGTTCATTGCCCGGGAAAACGGCATCGCGGCGCAGCATGTCCATCAGCGCGACGTTCTCTCCTTCCTTCAGCTCCAGCTGCAGTTCCGGCGTGCTGTCGGACTGCGGCAGTGAATTCAACAGGGCAGAAGGATCGGCTGCACGCGTAAGGATTTCCAGCAGGCGCGCGGCCGCATACAGGCCGTCGTCGAAACCGTACCAGCGGTCCTTGAAGAAGATATGGCCGCTCATTTCGCCGCCCAACGGCGCTCCTGTCTCGCGCAGCTTGGCCTTCACCAGCGAGTGGCCCGTCTTGTACATCAGCGGCACGCCGCCATGCTTGCTGATCCACGGCGCCAGGTGGCGCGTGCATTTCACGTCATACAGGATCTGCGCGCCCGGATGGCGGGTCAGCACGTCGGCGGCAAACAGCATCATCTGGCGGTCAGGGTAGATGATCTGGCCATCCTTGGTGACCACGCCCAGGCGGTCGCCGTCGCCGTCGAAGGCGATGCCGATTTCGGCATCCGTCTCGGCCAGGCAGCGGATCAGGTCCTGCAGGTTTTCCGGATGCGCGGGATCGGGGTGGTGGTTGGGGAAGTTGCCATCGACGTCGCAGAACAATTCAATCACTTCGCAGCCCATGCCGCGGAACAGGTCGCCCGCAAACGCGCCCGCGACGCCATTGCCGCAGTCGACGGCGATCTTGATCGGGCGCGCCAGCTTCACGTCGCCCAGGATGCGCTCCAGGTAGGCGGCGCGGATGTCGTGGGTGCTGTAGCTGCCCGGGCTGGCAACGTCCTTGGCGCTGTCGCTGTCGTCGTGCGCGACGATGCTGTGGTACAGGGCCTGGATCGCTTCGCCGTGGATCGCCTCGCCGGCCAGCACCATCTTGAAACCATTGTAGTCGGGCGGATTATGGCTGCCCGTGACCATGATGCCGGAGCGTGTATCGAGCACGTTGGTGCCGAAGTAGACCATCGGCGTCGCCACGACGCCCAGGTCGATCACGTCGACGCCTGCGGCCTGCAAGCCCTGCGCCAGCGCCGACGCCAGTTCAGGCCCTGACAGGCGGCCATCGCGGCCGATCACGACCCTCTGTTCCCCCTTGGCCAGGGCGGCCCGGCCAAATGCCGATCCGATCTTGCGGGCCACGCTGACATCGAGGGTGGTAGCGACGATGCCGCGGATATCGTAGGCCTTGAAGATCGTTTTTGACAATGGAAGCATGGTTTGGACGGTATGGAATAAGGACAGAACAGGAGCATTACAGGCGAAAAGCTTGTCACTGCGCCAAAAGTATACCGAATTATACGCGCAGCAGATCGATCGACTTGCCCGATTCCACCCAGTTCCTGACCCACAGCGGCTGGCGGCCACGGCCCGTCCACTGCTCGGCAGCGTTATCGGGATTACGATAACGTACGGCAACTTTTCCCGTGCGCGGATGCAAGCCATCGAGTATCAACTGCTTCAGGGGAATGCCGGCTTGCTGCGCAATGGCCATGATTTGTTCGCGCGCCTTGCTCAGATCCTGGCGCTCGCGACTGCCTATTTCTTGCTCAATCTTGTCTTGCAGATTGCGTAGCTCAACCATTGTCATTGTCGATAAATTCATGCTTCGCCTTCGAGAAAATAAGTATGTTTTACTGTAACCCGTGACTATACACCATCAAACTCATTTCTTTTTTTTCATAATGAGCCAGCGCGGAGATTTAAATCGGATAATTCTGAAATATAACCAAATATAGGTTGCCATGAATAACAACGAACATAAGATCAATAGCCAACTATGGCGCCAGAACAGGGTTGCCGGAATCACCGCCGTCAGCGAAAACAACCATAAATAGGGAGAAGTCATGGAATTGCGGCGTATCAATGCGCGAGCCTCCTTGCGCCCCACGGTCCACTGCACGATGCGACGAAAAATCAGGCTATGCAAATGAATACCATCGGGCATCACAGGCGACTTCCCTTGAATAAAAGTACGCCGATAGGCGGAAAAAATCGTTTCAAATGCAGGATAGATGAGCAGCAATATCGCATACCAGGTCGATACCTGGGGATTGCGCATTACCAGCAGCAGGGCCAGTTCGCCCAGCATGAAGCCGATAAAATAGGCGCCGCCGTCGCCGAGAAAAATCAGGCCGACTGGATAATTCCAGATCAGGAAACCTGTAATCGCCCCGGCTACCAGCAACGTCGCCACCAGAATGAAGGCATCATTGACTTGCAGGGCAACATAGGCGAGCGACAACAGCATACAAATGGACACCACGCTGGCCAGGCCATTGAACCCATCGATAATATTGATGGCATTGGCGATGCCCGCCACGGCCAGCACGGTGATCGGCAGGCTGAGCCAAATGAAGGGAATCGCCCAACTGGAAAAGATCCAGTCAATACGGTCGATACGCGCATCGATCAGGAAATAGGCGAGCAGCGCCCCCGCCATGGTCATCAGCAGACGCCCCAGGGGACTGACCTTGCCGGTAAAATCTTCCGCAATGCCGCCAATAAAGGCGATGCCGGAACACAGCAGCAAGGACAACATCCAGTACGTCATGAGCGGCAAACGCCAAATCGAGACCCATGCGCTCAATACTACCGCGAGGAAAATCGACAGACCGCCGATGCGCGCCACCGAGTGCGAATGGACTTTTTGCACGCCATGGAAATCCGAATCGAGCGCCGAACTATGCAATCTGACCTGTTTTATAATCAACAGCGTCAATAACGCGGATACGACAAAGCTCACGATAAAGGAAAACATTTTTTATTATCAATAATAAGTCGGACTCACCACAAAAAACCATCGTCAAGGTAAAACACGGGTGGAAATTCATACCGCGGCAGTGAAAGCATTGTACCAAAATACCAATAAATCCCCGTGTTTTAAAATACCAATAGATACGAGCCTTCAATGCCGCCAGTCAAACAGGCAGGCAGCATGGTCAGCGCACGCCGTTCTGCCGAGAAAAAACCATACAATAACCGTGATCTTGGACAAATCTCACTTTGTCGCAGCGACCGTAAGGATAGTAGCAAGTCCTGCCACGATTGCTCACGGCTTTTACCATTTGACACATCGTCCTTAGCAAAATGGATCACATGACAAGCCTGCGCTGCCCATTGCGCAGGACTTGCCCCCGCAGCCTTGCGACATGATTACCGATGCCGGCATCGCTGGCGCCATGCACCGCACCCGTGGTATACCTGTGTTATTGAAAAACAATTCTGCTCTATGAAAACCTACTTTATCGGCGATCTGCAAGGCTGCCATGCACAAACCGTCGAATTGATCGAGCAAATCCAGGCGGCGGCAAACGGGCCGTACCGGCTGCTGTTCGCAGGCGACCTGATCAACCGTGGCCCGGCCTCGCTGGCCACCTTGCGCCACGTCTACGCGCTGGCGCAGCAAGGCTTGGCCGACAGCGTCCTGGGCAACCACGACTTGCACTTGCTGGCCGTGGCCAACGGCATCCGCCCCGAGCATGCCTCCGATACCCTGGCCGAGATTCTCGATGCGCCCGACCGTGAGGAGTTGATCGCCTGGCTGCGCCACCGTCCGCTCGCCATGGCGCAGCAGGGCCACGTGCTCGTGCATGCGGGCTTGCTGCCCCAGTGGAGCGCGCAACAGGCGCTGGCCTTGAGCGACGAGGTGGCGGCCATGCTGCGCAGCGACGACTGGGTGGCATTCCTGCGCACGATGTATGGCAATGAGCCGGCTGCCTGGCGCGACGACCTGCAGGGCGCCGACCGGCTGCGCTGCATCATCAACGCCATGACGCGGCTGCGCTTCTGCACACCGGAGGGCGTGATGGACTTCAAGATGAAGGAAAGCGGCAGCCCGCCGCCAGGATCCGGCCTGCTGCCATGGTTCGACGTGCCAGGCCGGCAAAGCGCCGGCGACACCGTCGTCTTCGGCCACTGGTCGGCGCTGGGACTCACGTTGCGGCCGCACCTGATCGGCCTCGACAGCGGCTGCGTCTGGGGCGGCCAGCTATCGGCCGTGTGCCTGGAAGACCGCTCGCTGCTGCAAGTGAGCTGTCCCACATTCCAGCAGCACAGCGGCAAGCAGTAAGCTGCATCAGCTGCATATGCTTAGTCGAAATCCGTCGTTGGCCCCGGCGCGCGCGGCCCGTATGATGCAGCTTTTGCCTCTTCAATCCCATGCATCCTGACACCGACAGACTGGCGCGCTGGCTGCTCGGCAGCCTGCAGCTCGACACCGCCGTGCTGCACGTGGGTCAGTACTGCGGCCGTTGGCGCGCCTCCACGGCGGGCCGGGAACTGGGCAGCTTTCACCTCGTGCTCGATGGCCACTGCTATTTGCACCTCGATGGCGCGGCACCGATCGCCCTCGGCCCGCGCGATGGCGTCTTCCTGCTGCGCGACCTGCCGCATTTCCTCAGCCCCCACAGCGATCCCCTGCAGGCGGTGAATGCGCAAGCCATGCTGCCGCTGCAGGTGGCCACGGACAGCCCGGCGACGGCGCTGGCCTGCGGCTTTTTTCAGTTTCGCGGCGCCCTTTCCGCGCTGATCGTCGATTCGTTTCCACCCTATTTGCTGATACGCGGCGACGCGCCCGCCTTCGGCGCGGCCACGGCACTGTTCGACCTGATCTTGCTGGAGGCGGGCGGCGACCCGGAACAGCCCTCGCCCCTGATCGCGCGCCTCGTCGAACTGCTGTTCTTTTACCTGATCCGCCATGTGGCGCAGGGCGAGCAGGTGGCGGCCGGCCTGCTGTCGCTGCTGCACCAGCCCGCGTTTTCGCCGCTGCTCGAACGCATGCTCGACGCGCCCGCAGACGACTGGTCGATCGAGAACATGGCCAAGGCCGCGTGCATGTCGCGCGCCAGCTTCTGCAAGCATTTCGCCAGCGCCAGCGGCCACTCGCCGGCCCAGTTCCTGCTCCTGCTGCGCATGAAGATCGCCGCGCGGCGCCTGCACGATGGCGTCTCCGTCGAACGCGCGGCCGAACTGGTGGGTTACCGCTCGCACGCGGCCTTTACGCGCGCCTTCAAGCGCGTCACGGGCGAGCAACCGGGCGCGTACCGGCGCGACCAGCGCCTGCGCCAGCTGGCCAGCTGAAGTCAAGAATCACACAATCGCAGACGAACGAGCACAAAAGGGCGACGCTCACGTCTGTTGTATGCACGATATGGCCGATATAATGCATGAGTGACTTACTAACTTAGCAAGGTACCCCATGTCCCGTCTGACTCTGCATACTCTCGATACCGCGCCGGCCGACAGCCGCCCCTTCGTGGAAAAGGCCATCGCCAACAATGGCTACCTGCCCAACCTGATCGGCGTGCTGGCCAACGCGCCGCTGGCCCTGGAAACCTACCTGACCGTATCCGGCATCAATGCACGCGCCAGCCTGAGCCTGATGGAACGCGAAGTGGTGCAGATCACGGCCGCGCGCATCCACGGCTGCGATTTCTGCATCGCCGGACACAGCGCCATCTCGCTGAAAAAAGCGGGCCAGGCGCCGGAGACGGTGCGCGCCCTGCAGCATGGCCAGCACACGGGCGACGCCAAACTGGATGCCGTCGCCGCCTTCGCCACGGCCGTCATCGCCACGCGCGGCGCCGTCACGGACGCCGACTATCAAGCTTTCCTGGCCGCCGGCTACAACGAACAGCAGGCGCTGGAAGTCGTGCTGGGCATCAGCCTGGCCACCCTGTGCAATTTCTCCAACAGCCTGGCCGGCACGCCCGTCAACCCGCAATTGACGCCCTACCTGCCCGGCGCCGTCTGACATGGGCCACCTCAATCACTGGCTGCACATGCATGCCGACCAGCTGGACCAATCGTCGCAGCTGGCTGAAACCGTCCTGCCGGCCCTCGCTGGCGACCACCTGCTGCGCATCGGCGTGCCGCAGGAACACGGCGGCGCGGGCGGCGACGTGCGCGACGCCATCCATGCCATCGCCAAGGTCGCCGAAGAATCCGTGACGGCCGCCTTTGTCTTCTGGGGCCAGCGCTGCTTCATCGAATTCATGCTGCAAAGCGGGAACCGCGCCCTGGCCGAGCGCCGCTTGCCCGGCCTGCTGGCCGGCACGCAGGCGGGCGCCAGCGGCCTGTCGAACGCCATGAAATTCTTGTCCGGCATCGAGCAGCTGCAAATCACGGGCACGCGCCATGCCGACGGCTTGCTCGTCGACGGCGGCCTGGCCTGGGTGACGAACTTGCGCAAGGCGGGCTTTGTCGCGGCGGCCGCAGTGGCGCCGGACGACGGTACGCCGCCCGTCATCGTGGCCTTCGACAGCAGCGCCGCTGGCGTACAGCGCAGCGATGACCTGGACCTGATCGCCCTGCGCGGCAGCAATACGGCGTCCGTCAAGCTGGCGCAGGTGCACATCCCCGCCGCGGACATCATCAGCGACAACGCGCCGGCCTGGCTGCCGCAGGTGCGCCCATCGTTCCTCGGCATGCAGTGCGGCCTGTCGATCGGCCTGGCGCGCGCCAGCCTGGCGCAGGCGGCGCAGATTTCCGCCGGTTCGCGCAACGCCCTCACGCCGCGCATCGAGGCGCTGCAAGCGACCCTGGAAGCGGCTGTCGCGACCCTGCTGGACGGCGTGCACAATGGCCGCTTCAAGACGCAGGCGCCGGCCATGTTCCGCCTGCGCATACAACTGGCCGACGTGCTGCAGCAAGCGCTGATGCTGGAGCTGCAAGCCATGGGCGGACGCGCCTACCTGAACGCGGAGCAGCAGGGCTTTGCCCGCCGCTGGCGCGAATCGTCGTTCATTCCCATCGTCACCCCCAGCCTGACGCAGTTGCAATCGGCCTTGCAGCTGTTCGACAGCCAGCAGGCGGCCAAGGCGGCGGGAGCGCCGGCATGACGGTAGCCGCAGAACCGCAACAATGGGCCTTGCAGGCGGAGGACCTGAGCTTTTCCTATCCGGGCGCCGCGCCCGTCTTCCAGCGCGTCGCGCTGGGCGTGCGCAAGCGCGAAATCGTCTGCCTGCTGGGCGGCAGCGGCTGCGGCAAGTCGAGCCTGCTGCGCGTCCTGGCCGGCCTGCAGCCGCCATCCACGGGCGCCATTCAATTCCTCGATGCGCCCATGCGCGAGCCGGACCCGCGCAGCGCCCTCGTGTTCCAGCAGGCGAGCCTTTTGCCCTGGCTGAACGTCACGGGCAATGCCGGCTTCGGCCTGGACTTCCAGCACCAGCCCAAGCTGACGCGCGAAGCGCACCAGGCGCGCGTGGCGCAAGCCATCGACGCGGTGGGATTGAAGGGCCGCGAAAAGCTGTACCCATCCGCGCTGTCGGGCGGCATGGCCCAGCGCGTGGCGCTGGCCCGCGCGCTCGCGCGCGAGCCGGAACTGCTGTTCGCCGACGAGCCGTTTTCCGCCCTCGACGCCATCACCCGCGCCGAGATGCAGTCGCTGCTGGTGGACGTGGTGCACCGCTGGCACACGGCCGTGCTGCTCGTCACGCACGATATCGATGAAGCCATCCTCGTGGCCGACCGCATCTTGCTCATGGGCGGCAAGCCGGGCAACATCGTGCGCGAGTGGCCCGTCGCCATCGCCCAGCCCCGCATCGGCCACAGCGCCGACGTCATCGCCCTGAAGATGGACATCCTCGACGCCTTGCAAAGCATGCAAAAGCAGGATCAGCAGCCCGTCTTTGCTCCCAATTAATCGACCGGAACTTCCCCATGACATTCGAAGACCACAACAAACCCCTGCACATCTGCGCCTCGTCCGATTGCGACTGCGGCCTGACGCGGCGCGACTTCCTGCGCATGTCGGCCCTGGCCACGGCCAGCGTCGCCTCGCCCCTGCTGTTCGCCGGAGACGCCATGGCCCAGCAAGGCCCGAAAGGCGACGATCAGCCCGTCAAGATCGGCTACCTGCCCATCACCGACGCCACCCCGCTGCTGGTCGCCCACGCCCGCAAGCTGTTCGAGGCGGAAGGCTTGCAGGCGGAAACGCCGCGCCTGTTCCGCAGCTGGGCGCAGATCATCGAAGCCTTCGTCGCCGGCCAGGTCAACGTCATCCACCTGCTCTCGCCGGCCACCCTTTGGGTGCGCTACGGCGCCAAGTTCCCGGCGAAAGTCGTCGCCTGGAACCACGTCAACGGTTCCGCGCTGACGGTGGCCAACGAAATCAACAAGGTGTCCGACCTGGGCGGGCGCACGGTCGCCATTCCGTTCTGGTACTCGATCCACAACATCCTGCTGCAGCAGATCCTGTCCGCCAATGGCCTCACGCCGGTCACGCGCGCGCGCAACGCGGCCATCAAATCGAATGAAGTCAACCTGGTGGTGCTGGCGCCGGCCGAAATGGTCTCGGCCCTGGCCAGCAAGTCCATCGCCGGCTACATCGTGGCCGAGCCGTTCAATGCGGCGGCGGAAAACGCCGGCATCGGCAAGATCCTGCGCTTCTCTGGCGACGTGTGGAAAAACCATGCCTGCTGCGTCACCTTCCTGTCCGAGCGCGACATCAACACGCGGCCGGAATGGGCGCAGAAGGTCACCAACGCCATCGTCAAGGCGCAGCTGTGGACGCGCTCGAACCAGGTCGACACGGCCAAGCTGCTGTCGAACGTGGGCGAGCACCGCTACACGCCGCATCCGCTGCAGGTGCTGACCAAGGTGCTGGCCACCACCGATTACGCCAGCTATGAAAAGCAGGGCCTGATCGTGCACAAGAACTGGCAGCAGCGCCGCATCGACTTCCAGCCCTATCCGTTCGCCTCATACACGGAAGAACTGGTGCGCGCCATCGGCCGCACCAAGGTCGAAGGCGATACGCGCTTCCTGGCGAACCTCGATCCGAAGTTTGCCGCGCGCGACCTGGTCGATGACCGCTTCGTGCGCAAGGCCATCACGGCAGTCGGCGGCCCGGCCGCCTTCGGCCTGCCGGCCAACCTGCTGCGCAGCGAAACCGTGGCGGTCTGACGATGGCGAGCAAGTTGTTCACGAAGTTCGGCCTGCCCCTGGTGGGGTTGGCCTGTGCCTTGCTGTTGTGGTCCGTGGGCGTGACGGCGCTGGAGAAATCCACGCCCATCGCCACCGCCTTCGCGCCGCTGCCCACGGCGCTGGCGTTCAAGGAAATGCTCGGTGGTGCGGATATCTGGCTGCACGTGGCCTTGAGCCTGCAAAGGGTGGCCGTGGGCCTGGGGCTGGCCATCGTCATCGGCGTGCCGCTGGGCGTGCTGGTGGCCATGTCGAAGAGCTTTTCCGGCGCCGCCATGCCGCTGTTCCAGCTGCTGCGCATGATTTCGCCGCTGTCGTGGATGCCGATCGCCGTGATGGTACTCGGTGTCGGCGACGCACCCGTATACTTCCTGCTGGCGTTTGCGGCCGTCTGGCCGATCCTGCTCAATACGGCGGCCGGCGTGGCGCGGCTCGACCCGAACTGGCTGCTGCTGGCGCGCAGCCTGTCGGCCACGCGCAGCGAGATCGTCTTCAAGGTGATTTTGCCGGGCATCACGGCCGATATATTGACGGGCGTGCGCCTGGCCATCGGCATCATCTGGATCGTGCTAGTGCCGGCGGAAATGCTGGGCGTCTCGGCCGGCCTGGGCTACTTCATCCTCGATACGCGCGACCGCCTGGCGTATTCGGAACTGATGGCCGCCATCGTGCTGATCGGGATTTTAGGGTTTATCCTCGACTATCTGGCCCGCGCCGCGCATGCGCGCTGGCTGCATATGAAGAATTAAGAGCGCCTAACAGAACCGTAGCGAGCGGCAGTGAGTTGCGGCTGAGAGGCGGAGCTGTGCACATGCACAGTGAGCATCGGAGGCCGCAAATCGCGACGCGCAGTAGGTTATGTTAGGCGTTCTAAGCCGTCTTCTCCAACGGCAGCGCAGCGGCCACCGCCGCCTGCGTTGCCGCCGCCAGGTCGCGCCGATGCGCGTCCAGAGTCGCCACTGGCGCCAGGCAAGTCAAACGCGCCGTGATCGGCGGTCCGCTCAAGATCGCCACCATGCTTTGCGCAAAACTCATCTCGCCGATGAAATCGACGGCGTGATGCAGCGCCCCCTTGTCATCCACGTACACGAGCGCGAACGGCTGCACCGGCACTTGCGCATCGATGGCCGCCTCGAACAGGTTGGCGTGGAACGGCAAAATCTGTCCCTGCGCGGCGGTGGTGCCTTCGGGGAAGAACGCGATGCGCTCACCCGCCTGCAATTTATCCACCAGGCCCTGGAAAATCAGGCGCAGGTCGCGCTTGCTGCCGCGCGAAATGAAGATGGTGCCGGCGCGTCCCGCCAGCCAGCCCAGGATCGGCCAGGCGCGGATTTCCGCCTTGGCGACGAAACGGCAGGGATGGACGGCGTTGATGACGAAGATGTCGAGCCACGAAACGTGATTGGCCACTACCATTGCATGGTCGAGCGCCGGCAGGCTATCGGCCGGCTGCACCACGCGCACGCCGCAGATATCGAGCAGTTGCGTGGACCAGCGGCGGATGCGCCGGTTACGCCCCTCCAGGTCCAGCCACGGGAACAGCACGGCGCTCTTGGCCATGCCGCAGCTCAGGTGAATGGCGATGCGCGCGAGGCGGTAGGTAAGCAGAAGTTTCAAATCACACCAACAAATAAACCAGAACCGAAATCCGGGAGCAGACAAGGGATGCCGGGGCAGCGTGCCCCGGTCCGCGGATCTGATTTTTTTAACGCTGGAACGCCACCTGTCCGGCAACGATGGTCGCCTTGACGATGCCGCTCAGCTCATAGCCGAGGAAAGGCGTGTGCTTGCCCTGGCTGGCCAGCGAGGCCGACGACACGGTCCAGCGCGCGGCAGGATCGAAGACGCAGATGTCTGCCGCTTCGCCCACGGCCAGGCTGCCGGCCGGGATGCCGGCGACCCGCGCCGCGTCCGACGTGATCTTCGCCACAGCGCGCGCCAGCGGACGCGCGCCCGTTTGCGGTTGGTTCAGGGCGTAGTCGTCGGCCCATTTCAGGGCCAGCGACAGCAGCAGTTCCAGGCCCGTCGCGCCGGGCGAGGCTTCGCCGAACGGCAGCAGTTTTTCATCGTCGTCGACGGGCGTATGGTCCGAGCACATGGCGTCCACGGTGCCGTCGAGCAGGCCGGCGCGGATCGCATCGCGGTCGCGCTGGCTGCGGAACGGCGGCGTGACGCGTGCGTTCGGGTCGAAGAAGCCGATGTCGGCATCCGTCAGGTGCGCATGGTGCGCGCCCACGTCGCAGGTGACGGGCAAGCCTTCGGCCTTGGCGGCGCGGATCAGTTCCAGGCCGGCGGCCGACGAAATGCGGCACAGGTGCACGCGCGCGCGGCTGGCGCGCATCAGCTCGAAAATCGTGTGCAGCGCGATGGTTTCGGACATCACGGGCACGCCGGACAAACCCAGGCGTGACGCCAGCGGGCCGCTGTGGGCGATGCCGCCACGGCCGATGTGCGGGTCCTGCGGGCGCAGCCAGACCGTGTAGCCGAAGGTGTTCGCGTACTGCATGGCGCGCAGCAGCACGGTGGTGTCCTCGATCGGCTCTTCGGCCTGCGCAAAGCCGATGCAGCCCGCTTCCGTCAGTTCCGCCATCTCCGTCAGCGACTGGCCCTTCAAGCCCATGGTCAGTGCGCCCAGCGGATGCACATGCGCCTTGTTCTGCGTCTTGGCGCGGTATTTCAGCATCTCCACCAGGCCCGGCTCATCGAGCACGGGGTCGGTGTCCGGCGGGCAGACCAGGCTCGTGACGCCGCCCTGCAGGGCCGCCTGCAATTCCGATTCCAGGGTCGCCTTGTATTCGTAGCCCGGCTCGCGCAGGCGCGCGGACAGGTCGACCAGGCCGGGGGAAACCACCAGGCCGGCCGCGTCAAACGTGCTGTCGGCGGTGAAACCGGCGGGGGCGCTGCCCACGGCCAGCACCTTGCCGTCGGCGATGAACAGGTCTTGCAAGCCATCGATGCCGTTGGCAGGGTCGATCAGGTGGCCGTTCTTGATATGTAATGTCGTCATGCTTGCTTCTCGTCCTTGGGCCATCAGCCCTGATTACCAGCCAAAATACTCATCACCGCCATGCGCACGGCGATACCGAACGTCACCTGCGGCAGGATCACCGCCTGCGGACCGTCGGCCACGGCCGAATCGATCTCCACGCCGCGGTTCATCGGTCCAGGATGCATGACGATGGCATCCGGCTTCGCCAGCGCCAGACGCTCGGGCGTGAGGCCATAGCTCTTGAAGTATTCCTGCGCCGACGGCAGCAGCGCGCCGCTCATGCGTTCATTCTGCAGGCGCAGCATGATGATCACGTCCACGCCCTTGAGGCCTTCATCCATGTTGGTGAAGGTGCGCACGCCCATCTGTTCCAGGCCGCCCGGCAGCAGGGTGTGCGGGCCGATGGCGCGCACTTCCGGCACGCCCAGCGTCGTCAACGCGTGAATGTCGGAACGGGCCACGCGGCTGTGCAGGATGTCGCCCACGATGGCCACCGTCAGGTTGGTGAAATCCTTCTTGTAGTGGCGGATCGTGTACATGTCGAGCAAGCCCTGGGTCGGGTGCGCGTGGCGGCCGTCGCCGGCATTGACCACGTGGACATGCGGCTGCTTCGTGTCGATCAGGTGCTTGGCGATCAGGTAGGGTGCGCCCGACTGCGCATGGCGCACCACGAACATGTCGGCATGCATGGCCGACAGGTTGTCGATGGTGTCGAGCAGCGACTCGCCCTTGCTGGCCGATGACGCCTGGATGTTCAGGTTGATGACGTCGGCCGACAGCCTTTTTGACGCGATCTCGAAGGTGGTGCGGGTGCGCGTGGAGTTTTCAAAGAACAGGTTGAAAACGCTTTTGCCGCGCATCAGTGGCACCTTCTTGACGTCGCGGTCGGAGATGCCGACGAACGAAGAAGCGGTGTCGAGGATGTGGTTGACGATAGACTTCGGCAGGCCTTCGATCGTCAGCAGATGTTGCAGTTCGCCGTGTTTATTCAGTTGCGGATTAAGCATGGTGGGTATCTATGGTAAGCGTGAATTTTCCGTCGTCGGCTTGCTTCAGGACCAGGGCCTGGCCAGGCGGCACGGCAGTGAAGGCGGCCACGAAATCGGCGGCCACCGGCAGCTGGCGCTCGCCGCGGTCGACCAGGGCGGCCAGCATGATCTTCGCCGGGCGGCCATAGTCGAACAATTCGTTGATGGCCGCGCGCGTGGTACGGCCCGTGTACAGCACGTCGTCGACCAGCAGGATGGTGGCGCCGGCCACGTCGAAGCTGATTTGCGTCGGCTTGACGTCCGCGTGCAGGCCTTTTTGCGCAAAGTCGTCGCGGTAGAACGAGACGTCGAGCACGCCCAGGCGGTCGAGCAGGTTCAGGTCGCGCGCCAGGCGCTCGGCCAGCCAGGCGCCGCCCGAATGGATGCCGACGATGGCCACGTTGGAGATGCCCGCCAGGCCGCTCCGCACTTGCTGCAGCAAGTCGGCGTACAGGGCCTCGGCGTCGAGTTGGGAAGGGTTCGTAGGGTGCGGCATAGAGTTCTTAATCATTCAGGAGTGCAGTCTAAGGTCAGATTAATAATTCGCGTCGAAATACTGCTGCAGGATGATGGCGGCGGCGCGGTCGTCGATGACTTCACCGCGCTTGGCGGCGATGACGGCCGAGGAATAGCGCTCGTCGACCAGTTCCACGGGCAGGTTGAAGCGGCCGTGCACCTGGTTGGCAAAACGCCGGCAGCGCGCGCTCATCTCGTGCTCCGTGCCATCCGGGTGGCTGGGCAAGCCCACCACGATGCGGCTGGCGCCCCACTCCTTGATCAGGCTGGCGATGGCGGCGAACTTCGGCTCGTTCGCCGTGGCCGTGATCACGCTGAGCGGCTTGGCCTGGCAAATCATGGTATTGCCGATGGCCACGCCGATGCGTTTCAAGCCGAAATCGAAGGCGAGGACGGTATCGATGGCGTCACCGCTCATGCGTGGCCAGCCTCGCTTGCCAGCATCAAGGGGTCGATGCCCAGCAACTTGATGGCCGCCACGTAGCGCTGCTCGATGGGGAAATCGAACAGGATATCGGCCGAGGCGCCCACCGTCAGCCAGCCATTGCGGCCGATCTCGTCCTCCAGCTGTCCCGGGCTCCAGCCCGAGTAGCCGATGGAGACCAGCATGCGCTCGGGGCCATCGCCCTTGGCGACGGCTTCGAGCACGTCGATCGAGGTGGTAAACGCGATTTCATCGGTCACCGTCAGCGACGAGGAATAGCGCGCGCCCGGCGTATGCAGCACGAAGCCGCGGTCGTCCTGCACCGGGCCGCCGAACATGATCGGTTCATGGACGATGGGCGCGTCGCTGCCGGCGGCCAGTTTCAGGTCGATGCGCTCGAACAGCACTTCCATCGTCATGTCGGTGGGTTTGTTGATGACGACGCCCAGCACGCCGTTTTCATTGTGTTCGCATACGTAGACGACCGTGCCGCCGAAGATCGGGTCTTGCATGGCCGGCATCGCAATCAGGAAATGGTTGGCCAGATTCAGGGTGGAGGAACCAGTGGCAGCCGGCTCGCCGACGCCCTGCATCAAACGATGTCCTGGTAGAGTCTGGTCGATTTTACTCTTTTTCATACGCGATGCTCTCTCTGTGGGCTTGCTGGCAAGTCTCGCTTACCCCGCTGTCGTACGCCTGGCACAGCCCGCCGCGAATGTGGGGCGGCGTGCAGTCATGTTGCCAGACGCTATTCTTGTTATGTTATAAATTTATTTGTACATTCGCTACCAAAAGTGCATCGCGCGTATTGCGGGATATCACACAACCGCAATTACAATCGCAATGACAGCCACATTTCGGAAACAATTGTAAAATCGATTGCAAAATCGCTGTCGCACATAAAACACTGCGCACATACCCGCTAGTTTACACTGAATTGCCGCCACAGCGACGCCAATGGCATGACGCGAGCGGCCATCAGGCCCACTCGACGGCAAAAAACCGCTACTCTTTGACCCGGAACACGCGAAAATAATGACACTCAAGACTTCCCTCGTATGGTTCCGCCGCGACCTGCGCGCCTTTGACCATGCTGCATTGCACCACGCCCTGCGCCAGAGCCAGGCCGTGCATTGCGTGTTTGTGTATGACACGGCCATCCTGGCGGCACTGCCGCGCCGCGACCGGCGCGTCGACTTCATCCATGCCAGCGTGGCCGAACTGGCGGTCGAATTGCGCGCACTGGGCGGCGACCTGATCGTGCTGCACGCCGATGCGGCCGAGGCGATTCCCCGCCTGGCGGCCGAATTGCAGGCCGATGCCGTCTTCGCCAACCACGACTACGAACCGCAGGCCATCGCCCGCGACGCCACGGTGGCGACCGCACTGACGCGCGCCGCGCGCCTGTGGTTCAGCTTCAAGGACCAGGTCATCTTTGAAAAGGACGAGGTGCTGACCCTCTCGGCCAAGCCCTACACCGTCTACACGCCGTACAAGAATGCGTGGCTGAAGAAAATGCGCGCCGAACCTGGCTGCCTGGCCCCTTTCGACATCGAACCGCACGCCGCCCGCCTGGCGCCACCGCGCCACGGCGCGCCGTCCCCCTTGCCCTCGCTGGGAGAACTGGGTTTCGAACCGAGCAACCTGGCCGAACTGGCAATTCCGACTGGCATGTCGGGTGCCAGCAAGCTGTTCGAGGATTTCTTGCCCCGCGCGGCCCGCTATGACGTAGCGCGCGACTTCCCCGCGCTGAAAGGGCCGTCCTACCTGTCCATGCATCTGCGCTTCGGCACCGTCTCGCTGCGCTATCTGGTGCGCACCATCGTCGACCTGATGGACCGGGGCGGCGGCGGCGACGGCGCGCCCGTGTGGCTGGCGGAACTGATCTGGCGCGACTTCTACGCCATGATCCTGTACCAGAATCCGCACGTGGAAGGCGGCGCCTTCAAGCCCGCCTACGACGCCATCGCCTGGGAAACGGGACCCGAGGCCGACGCCGCCTTCGCCGCCTGGTGCGAGGGCCGCACCGGCTATCCGCTGGTGGACGCGGCGATGGCGCAGCTGAACCAGACAGGCTACATGCACAATCGCCTGCGCATGGTCACGGCCTGTTTCCTGATCAAGGATCTGGGCATCGACTGGCGCCGTGGCGAGGCGTATTTCGCGCTGCACCTGAACGACTTCGACCTGGCCTCGAACAATGGCGGCTGGCAGTGGGCGTCGTCCTCGGGCTGCGATGCGCAGCCCTATTTCCGCATCTTCAACCCGATTACGCAATCGGAAAAATTCGATGCGGGCGGCCGCTTCATCCGCCGCTACCTGCCGCAGCTGAAGGCGCTGGGAGACAAGGAAATCCACGCCCCATGGCTGGTGCCGCGCATGCTGCTCGAACAAAAAAACATCGTGCTCGGGCGCGACTATCCGGAGCCGCTGGTGCAGCACGACGAGGCGCGCAAGGAAACCCTGGAGCGCTATGCCGTGGTGAAGACCGTGGCGTAGGCCGCATCAGCAGGGCAAGCCCCGCATCAGCCGACGATATTGCCGGCATGGCGGTAATGCCGGCTCACGCCACGCCGCCGCCCAGCAAGCGCTCCACTTCCGCCAGCAGTTCGTCCTCCTGGAACGGCTTGCCGAAGTAGGCATTCACCCCCAGTTCAAACGCATGCGTGCGGTGCTTGTCGGCGCTGCGCGAAGTGATCATGATGACGGGAATGGCGCGCGTCTTGTCGTCGCTGCGCACATTGCGCGTCAGGTCAAAGCCATCCATGCGCGGCATTTCCACGTCGACCAGCAGCAGGGCAGGCATGGCGGGCAGCTCCAGCGCGTGCAGCTGCTCCAGCGCATCGACGCCGTCCTTTGCCAGCATGACCAAATAGCCTTCGCGCTCGAACAGCCGCTGCATCACGCGGCGCACGGTCAGGGAGTCATCGACGACCATCACGCAGGCGCGCGGCGCGGCAAGCGCGCTGGAAGCGGCGCGCTGGTCTCCGGACGCCACCACGTATTGCGGCAGCAATTCCGGATGATGTTCGAGGTGCTGCGCCAGCGCCACCGGGTTCAGGATCAGCACGATATCGCCCGTGCCCAGCACCGTGGCGCCGGCGATTCCCGGCATGCGCGCCAGCTGGGGTCCCACATGCTTGACCACCACCTCGCGGTTGCCCAGCACGTCGTCGACCTGCAGCGCCAGCCTGTCGTTGCCATTCCTGAGCAGCAGCACGGGCACGTAACGCTGCACGGCCTGCGCTGCCGGCGTCTCGCCCAGCATGGACGACAGGTGGTGCAGCGCCAGTGCATGGCCGTGCGACTCGATGCAGCCGGCCGCCTGCACCTGCTCCAGCTGCTCGCCCTTCAAGTGCAGCACCTGCTCCACCAGCACCGAGGGCAAGGCATAGGTCTTGCCGTGCGCCGCCAGCAGCACCACTTGCGTCACTGCCAGGGTCAGCGGCAGGTGTATCGTGAAACGCAGCCCTTGCCCCGCCTGCGTGGCTGTCTCGATGCGGCCGCCCAGGGCCAGCGCTTCGGAGCGCACGATGTCCATGCCCACGCCCCTTCCCGCCAGCTCCGTCAGGCTGTCGGCGGTGGAAAAACCGGGGGCGAAAATCAGCTCGGCCGCTTGCGCATCGCCCAGCTGGGCATCCGGCGCCACCAGGCCGGCGCTGAGCGCCTTGGCGCGGATGCGTTCCAGGTCCAGTCCCGCGCCATCGTCGGAAAAGGCGATCGCCACCTCGTTGCCTTGCTGGCTGACCTGCACCAGCAGCTCCCCCGTTTCGCTCTTGCCTGCGGCCAGGCGGGCCTCGCGCGGCTCGATGCCGTGCACGATGGCGTTGCGCAGCAGGTGTTCGAATGGCGCCGCCATGCGTTCGAGCACGCTACGGTCGATTTCCACGCCACCGCCGCGGATATCGAGATTGACGCGCTTGTCGACTTCCTTGGCGCTTTGCCGCGCCACGCGGAACAGGCGCTCGGCGATGCTGGCAAACGGCACCATGCGGATCTGCATCAGGTCGCGCTGCAAATCGCGCGTCAGCCGCGCCTGCAGCACCAGGTCGTCCGTCACGGCATTGACGCTGTGGCTGAGATTTTCATGGAAAGACGCCACGTCGTTGACGCTTTCGGCCATCATCCGCGTCAATTCCTGCAGGCGCGTAAAACGGTCGAATTCAAGCGGGTCGAATTCGCGTTCGCTGCCGACAGCCATGCGCGAGGCGATCTGCGATTCGGCCTGTATTTCCACTTCGCGCAACTGGCGCCGCAAACGCAGCAGATTATCGGAAAATTCCGCCAGCGAAGCGCCCAGCACGCCGACCTCGTTTTCCATCTTCGAGCGCGTGATCGACACTTCGCCAGCCTGGTTCACCAGGCGGTCGAGGATATCGGCCCGCACGCGCACCAGGGCCGCCTTCGGCTCGACGGCGGGCATGTCCTCCATGCCCGGCAAGGGCAGCAAGGGCTGCTGCAGCTGTTCGAACAGATGCAGCGCATGGTCGTAATGGGCCAGCAATTCCTCGAAGGCCTGCGGCGTGGCGGTGCCGGCGTGCAGCATGTTTTCGATATGCGTCTCGATTTCATGCGCGTGCTGGCCCAGGCGCATGGCGCCGGCCATGCGCGCGCTGCCCTTGACCGTATGCAGGGTACGCAGCAGCATCTGCGCCTGGCCGCTGTCGTGCGGCTGCTGCTGCCAGCTGCGCAGCGCTTCGCCGATCTGCGGCAGCAGGTCGGCGCCCTCTTCCAGGAAGACGGACAGCAGGTCGAGGTCGAGTTCATCGCTGATGCCGGCGCTGGCGGCCAGCAGCGCGGCCGCGTCGGCTGGCATGATGGCCGGCACCAGCGCTTCCGGCAGCGCGTGCACCAAAGGCGGCGCGTGCTCGAAGCCTGCGTCGAACAGGTCGTCGCTGGTACCGAGGTCCGCTGCGGATGTTTCGGCTGTCGCGGGGACATCCGCCTGCAGCGCGTCGGCGACGATGTTCGCATACGTCGCCGCGAACAGGGTCTCGAGCTGCGGATCGGCGGGCCTGGTTGCCGCCTCGGCTGGCGTTTCGGCCGGGGATGCCGGCTGCGCCGGCGTGCCGACGATGCTGGCGTAGGTGGCCGCAAACAGGGCGTCGAGCTGCTCCTCCCGGCTCTCGCCGGGCGGCGCCGTCAACGACCGCCACAGGGTATTGAGCGCCTCGATCATGTCCGGCTGCGCCGGTGCCAGGTCGCCCAGGGCAAACGTCTGCAGCATCTGCCCGATGCGCTGCGTGGCCTGCTCCAGCATGTCGTGCTGCGCATCGCGCAAGCCGGCCAGCGGCGGCACCACCGTTTCGATCGTCGTTTCCAGCGCATGCGCCAGGTCGCGCAGGGCCTGGAAGCCCACCGTCCCGGACGTTCCCGCAAGGGTATGCACGGCCTGCAGCGCTTCCCCGCTGACGGCGCGCTGCTCATGGCGCCACTCGCCGAAGTCGCGCGTCAGCACGCGCAGCAACTCATCCGTCTCGGCCAGGTAGATATTGTACAAAGGGAGGCTGATGCGCAGCTCGCCCACGTGCTTCAGGTGATCGTCGGGTGCCTCGTGCGCAGCGGGCGCCGTGGCGGAAGGAAAGCCGATCACGTTGCCGCTGCCGGGCATGGACACGGGCGCGGACGCCTTCGCCGCCGGCGGCTCGGCCGCGGCAGGACGCGGCTTGCGCAGCTCGAACGGTCCGCCTTCGCGCACGCGTTCGGCTGCCGCCAGCAGCATGCCCGCCTCGCGCTCGCGGCCCGCGCCGCCTTCCAGTTCGGCGACCCATTCGCTGAGCTGGTACCAGCCGTAATTCAGCAGGGTAAACAGATCGTCACTGACGGGGCGCGCCTCGGCCAGCCAAGTATTCATGACGCGCTCGATGGCGCCGGCCGCCTCGGCAAACTGCGCCAGGCCGATCATGCGGCTGCTGCCCTTCAAGGTATGGAAGGAACGGCGCAGCATGGCCAAGTGCTCGCTGCCGGCGGCCTGCTCGCGCGGCAGGGCCAGGGTCGTGTCGATAAAGGCCAGCACGTCGCGCGCCTCGGCGATGAAGATGTCGAGCATCTCCGCATCCATGTCCGCCGCGGCGGGGGCAGCGTCGATGGCAGACGGCACGACCGGCGCCAGCGCCTGGTCCAGCAGGGGCACGGGCACCGCGCCGGCGGCGGCCACTTTCTCGAACGGCAGCGCGCGGAAGGTGCCGGCAGCTGCGTCAAAACGAAACCGCCCCTTGGCCGCCTGCGCATTGCGGCCCAGCATATCGACAAAGAAGCCCAGGGCGCTGACATTCTGCGCGATCTCGTCGAGCGCCTCGGCCTGCTCAACCTGTGCCTCGCTGTCCGGCAGTTGCCGCACGGCCGCATCGACCTGCGCCACGGCGGCGCTGGCATCGCCCTGCCCCAGTACGGCCAGTTGCTGCTGCAATTGCCGCAACAGTGGCGCCACGCCATCGAGCGAAATGCGGCCAGCACCATCGGCGTAGTAGTCGTTGAGCAGTCTTTCCACCTGGCGCAGGCCCGCCTTCATGTCGTCGGCCAGCGCGGCGACGGTCTGGCCCTGTTCGATCTGGCGCGACAGCTCGCCGGCGCTTGCGGGCGGTGGCGCCTCTCCTGCCAGCAGCGCCTGCAGGCGCGCGGCGATGGTTTCCGCGTTGCCGGCGAAATCGTCGGGCAGGCGGCGCACCTGCTCCAGGCCCGTCTCGGCGAACAGCAGCGCCGTGCCGATTTCCTGCTCCAGGGCCGCACTGCGTCCGCTGACCACGGCTTGCTGCGCCACGTCCGCGCACTGGCGCAGCAGACTGGCCAGCGCCGGCAGTTTCAGGGCATCCGCGTGCGCCGCCACGTCCTGCAAGGAGCGGTCAAAGTCCGCGCTGCGGGCAGGATCGAGATCGGCCTGCGCCAGGCGGCTCCAGCTGGCGCGCGCCTGCGCCAGCGCCGTGCGCGCGTCTTGCAAGACGTCCTGGTCGACCTGGCCGTAGCGCCGCGTTTCCACGTCGGCGGGCACCATGCCATCGAGGTCGAACGCCGTGCGCAGCTGCTGCGCCGCCGGCGTCGGTTCGGCGGCGGCGGCGATGAAGAACAGGGCATCGCGCAGCATCGTTTCGGGCAGGCTGGCCGTGCCCTGGGCCAGGCGGCGCAACTGCAGGTTGATCAGGCCAAACAACTGCTTCACATAGAGCGTGCCCATGCCCTCGCCGCTGGCCGCCAGCTCGGCGAACGCCTGCATGGCGTACCAGAAGGTGCGCGCCGGCGCTTCCTGCTGCGCGTCGGCCACGAGGGTCAAGGTTTCATGCAGGGCGGCGGCATGCTGGCGCCTTGTTGCGTCGTCCTGCGCTTTCAGGAAGGGCAGCAAGGACTTTTCAAAGCGGCCGCGCCATGCCGGATAATCGGCGCCTGGCGGCGTTCCGGCCAGCGCGATGGCATGGCCTTCCAGCACGGACGATGGCGGAAAAAACAGGTCGGCCGGATGGATGCGCTCGGCGCCCAGCATGGTTTGCAGCGCCCGATAATAGGGGAACAGACGGGTCGGCTGCGGCGGCGTGCCGGCCACCAGGTCTTCCAGGTATTCGGTGAGGGCCTGATACAGCTCGGCGACGACCTGCGCATGATCCACCGTGTATTCCAGGCTGCCGTCGCGAAAGCGCGCCAGCGCCTGTTCCGCGCCGGCCGTCAGCAGGCTGGCGCCGGCCACGTCGACCATCACCAGTGCGCCATGCGCCTGGTGCAGATGCGAACGTGCATGCTGCAGGGCCGTGGCGCGCTCCTCGCGCTCGCGGCCACCCGCTTCGAACAGCGCCGTCTTCGAGCGGCCCAGCGCTTCGCGGATTTCCACCATCACCCACGACAGAGGTTCGCTGTCGAACGGCTTGGACTGCTGCGGACTATCTGGTGTGCTCATGCATGCCTCGGTAAAGAAATCGTAGCGCAAAAATCGGTACGCACAACGCGCCGCGCCATCGGCTGGCGCGGCGTTCAGGCGGCGACGCGGAAGCGCGACACCGAGTTTTTCAGTTCCTGCGCCAGCATCGATAGCTTATGGATCGATTGCGCCGTCTGTTGCGTGCCATCCTGGGTCTGCTCCGTCACGCTCAGGATATGCTGGATATTCAAGGCCACGCCGCTGGCCGAACCGGCCTGCGTGCCGGTGGCAAACGAGATGCCCTGGATCAGTTCCGCCAGGTGCTTCGACACCTGGCTGATGTCGTTCAGGGCAGCGCCGGCCGCATCCGACAGGCGCGCGCCCTCGACCACGCCCTGCGTGGATTTTTCCATCGCCCTGGTCGCATCCTGGGTATCGGCCTGGATGGCGCGCACCAGTGCGCCGATCTGCTTGGCGGCGGCGGCCGAGCGTTCGGCCAGGCGCTGCACCTCCTCGGCGACAACGGAAAAGCCGCGTCCCGCCTCGCCGGCCGATGCGGCCTGGATGGCGGCATTCAGCGCCAGCACGTTGGTCTGCTCCGTGATGTCGGAAATGAGTTCGGTGATCTCGCCGATTTCCTGCGACGACTCGCCCAGGCGCTTGATGCGCTTGGACGTATCCTGGATCTGCTCGCGGATTTCATGCATGCCCTTGATGGCGTTTTCCACCGCCGTCGAGCCCTGCAGCGCGGCCGCCACCGACTGGCGCGCCACGTCGGCCGAGACGCTGGCCGATTTCGACACGTCGGTAATCGCGTTGGCCATCTTCACCACGGTGGCGCTGGCGTCGAGGATTTCGCGCGACTGCTGCTGCGAGGCGATCAAGAGTTTACTGGAGATGCTTTGCGCCTGCGTCGAGGCGCGGTTCACCTGCTCCGCCGTGGCCGTCACGCGCCCCACCAGGCCGCGCAATTCCTCCACCGTGTAGTTGACGGAATCGGCGATGGCGCCCGTGATGTCTTCCGAGACGGTGGCCTGCACCGTCAGGTCGCCGTCGGCCACCTTCTGCAATTCGTTCATCAGGCGCAGGATGGCCGCCTGGTTCTGGTCATTCGTGGCCTTGGCCTGCTCTTCCTTCTCCTGCGACAGCAGGCGCTGGATCTCCGCCTCATGGCGCCGGCGCTCGGCCTCGCGCGTGCGATTGACGGAATCCTGCAGCAGCACCCTGCCAATGCCGGCCGCCGCGATCAAGGTCAGCAGCACGCCGGCCACCATAAGCCAGAAGGCGACACCCAGGGTTTCCTGGTTCGCGTGGTACATCTGCTGCAGCAGCGTCAGGCGCTGGCGCAGGTCTTCATTCTCGTTGAAGATCAGCTGCTCGGCGCTTTTCGCCGAGCTGAATTTATCCAGGCGGTCGAGGATGGACGAGACCAGCTTCTGGTAATTGTCGAAGCTGGCCTTCAGCGCCACCAGGCGCTCGCGCAGTTCGGCGTCGCGCGTGGGCGCCAGCTGCAGCGACACGCTGCCGTTGAGCAGGCCTTCCACGGCGGCGCGGAAGTACGTCGTGTCGCGCCCCAGCGAAAACGCCGTTTCCGAGCTGATGCTGCCCGACGAGAGGAATTCGCTGGCGCTGCGGCTCATGCGCTGGCTCAGCATCATCAGCCGGCCGATGACGGCCAGGTCGCGCGCATTGCCGCCGCGCTGCACCTTCAGGGCCGCAATTTCCTCGGCCTGCGCCAGCAGCGCGGGCGACAGTGCGTTCAATTGCTGCAAGGTCTTGTCGAATTCGCCCAGTTCCGTCTTCAGGCGCAGGATGGTGCTGGCGGCACGGTCGCTGCTGGCCCATTTCTTGCGCGCGTCGGCCACCGCCGCCAGCAGGCCAGAGCGCGATTCGCCGATGTCGCGCCCATGATACGTCCCGCCGCGCAGCATGAGGCGGAAATCCTGGTTCAGTTCATTGCGGCTTTCCTCGAGCTGGCGGAAGGCTTCCGGATTGCCTTGCACGGCGTTCGGCGCGGCCTTGCCGACGCGCTGCGAGTGCATCAGCGCATCGCTGGCCAGCTGCGTCTGCGCCGAGGCGATATTGCCGCTGCGCGTGTTCAGGCCGACGAACAGCAGGCTGGCGGCCAGGCTCAGGGCCATCACCGTCGACAGGATGCTCAATTGCTTTTGCAGCGGCAGGTGGCCGATCAGCGGCAGCTTCAAGTCGCTGGCCGGTGCGCTGGCCAGCGACTTGCGCCGTCCCAGCGCGTCGCGCAGGCGCAGCGGCAGGTCGGCCGGCAGCGCCGGTTCGCCCGGGGCGTGCTCCACCTCGGCCATGCCGGATGCCAGGATAGGGGAATTGGCGCCCATCAGTATTCATCCTTGCCGGTGGCCGTGCCGGCATAGCCGGCATCGAGGAAGCGCTCCGCCTGCGCCAGCTGCGCCAGGTCCAGGCGCAGCCAAAGCTGTCCTTCGCCGTCGCGCAGTGCCTGCCTGGCCCATGGCGGCCCGTCGGGCGATGGCACGCACTGCATGCCGCGTTGCTGGCGCAGGCCCAGCACGCGCTCGACGAGCAGCGCGCAATTCATGCCCAGGCGGGGTGAAAAGGTGATGATGCGGCTGTCGCCGCCTGGCACGCAAGCGGCCTCCCCCATGTAGCGGGCCAGGTCGATGACGGCCGTCAGGCGTCCGCGCATGGTGGCCAGGCCCAGGTACCAGTCCTGCGCCAGGGGCACGGCCTGGATTTGCACGCCGGAGGCAATGACAATTTCACCAAGCTGCGTCAGGTCGAGCAGGCAGCAGCGGCCGCCGAGCAGCACGCCCAGCTCCTTGCGGGCCGCCAGCACACCGCTGCGCGCCGCCTGCACGCGCTCGATCAACTGCAGCTGATACTGACGCAAACGGCCCTGCCGCGCGCCAGCCTCGAACGGCGGCATGGCCAGCAAGGCCGGAGCAGGCACGCCATTGCCAGGCATCGTGCGCATGCGTCAGGACAGCGCCGCGATCTTCGCCAGCAGGTCGGCTTCGACCACGGGCTTGACCAGGTAATCGCGCGCGCCCTGGCGCAAGCCCCAGATGCGGTCCGTTTCCTGGCTCTTGCTGGAGCAGATAATCACGGGCACGTCCTGCAGTTCAGGATCGCGGGCGATCGCGCGCGTGATCTGGAAGCCATTCGCACCGGGCATCACCACGTCCATCAGGATCAGGTCGGGCCTGGCCTGCTTCAGCTGCGCCAGCGCGTCGGCGCCGTCTTGCGCCGTCAGGACGGCGTAACCGGCACGCACCAGCATCTCGCTCAGGTAGTAACGTTCTGTCGGCGAGTCATCGACGATCAGAATTGTGTGTATGGCCATGTGTTTGTTTACTTCCTTGCTGCGTTGTATACATCATACTAAAAACGGCTGGCCAGGTGCTGCCGCACGGCCGCCAGCAGGGCCTCGGGCGCGAGCGGCTTGGCCAGGCAGGCACTGGCGCCCGCCATGGCGCCGCGCGCGCGGTCGAACAAACCTTCCTTCGACGACAGCATCAGTACCGGCGTGGCATGAAATGCCGCGCTGGCCTTGATCAGCGCACACGTGCGGTAACCATCGAGGCGCGGCATGACAATATCGCACACGATCAGCGCCGGACGGCAGTCGCCGATCGTGGCCAGCGCTTCAAAACCGTTTTCCGCCACCACCACGCGATAACCGGCCGCGCGCAGGATCTTTTCAGCCGCGCTGCGGACGGTGGCACTGTCGTCGATGAGCAGGATGAGGGCGCCGGCGCACGCGCCATCGGACGATGCCTCGGGCAGTAGCGAACTCGTCATTTGATTATTCGGCAATCTTTCATACCATAGCATATGCTGCCGCTACACCATTGTGCGGCCAGCACATGCCAATTGATCAGGATTAACTAAATGGCCACCATTTCGAAATCATCCTTGCGCGCGCCGCATTCGGGGCAGGTCCAGTTCATCGGCACATCGGCCCAACGCGTGCCGGGAGCGATGTCTTCGTCGGGCAGGCCGGCCGCTTCATCATAAACCCAGCCGCAAATAAGACACATCCACGTTTGGAATTGCTGCGTTGTTTCGTTGCTACTCACGTTCTGCCACCCTTCAATCAAGTAAAATGCTGAATTAGGTATCTTAATCTACCCGCCGTGCAAAACCAAACTTCTCCCCTCATATTAAGCTTCGGCGTGTCCGATCCCGTCGGCGCGATCGGCATCCAGGCCGACCTGGCCACGTTTTCAGCCTTCGGCTGCCATGGCCTGTCGGTCACCACGGGCCTCTTGATCAGCGATACGGCGCGCGTGGAAGACGTGCAGGCGGTCGACCCTGACTGGGTTTCCGACCAGGCCCGCGTGCTGCTGGAAGACATGTCCGTGGCCGCCATCAAGATCGGCGCGCTGGGCAGCGTGGAAAACGTCACGGCCATCGCCGAAATCGTCTCCGACTATCCGAACGTGCCGCTGATCCTCGATCCCTTCATTTCGGCGCTGCCGGAACAGGGCATGGACGACGAGGACATCCTCACCGCCGTGCGCCAGCTGCTGATCCCGCAAACGACCCTGCTGGTGCTCTCGCCGGACGAACTGGAACGCCTGGCCGAGACCTGGCGCGACGCCGACCCGGACGACACCCTGCAGAACGACGTCGACTACCTGGTGGCACTGGGCTGCGAATACGTGCTCGTCACCGGCATGCCGGCCGACGCCAGCAAATCAGGCACGGCGGAAGGCAAGCTGCGCGCCAACACCCTGTTCGGCGAAGACGGCGTGGTGCGCCACGATCAATGGCGCCACCTGCCCGGCATCTTCAACGGCGCCGGCAGCACCCTGTCGGCGGCCGCCACCGCCCTGCTGGCCCTGGCGGACAATGAAGACGATGTGCCGCAGGTCGTCGTGGCGGCGCAGGAATTCACGGCCGGCGCGCTGGCGCACGCCCAGCGCCACGGCATGGGCAAGCTGGTGCCGAACCGGCTGTTCCAGCTGCAGCGCCAGCACGGCGCCCAGTAATCCCGTCCAGACAAATACAGACGACACAGACAACGATCCACTTTCAAGGCACGATTATCATGACGACGACTTCCCAGAACGACATCCTGTTTACCCGCGCGCAAAAAACCACGCCAGGCGGCGTCAATTCGCCCGTGCGCGCCTTCCGCTCCGTGGGCGGCACGCCGCGCTTCATCACGCGCGCCGAAGGCCCGTACTTCTGGGACGCGGACGGCAAGCGCTATATCGACTACATCGGCTCGTGGGGCCCGGCCATCGTCGGCCATGCCCACCCCGAGGTGGTCAAGGCGGTGCAGGATGCGGCCGCGCTGGGCCTGTCCTTCGGCGCGCCGACCGAAGGCGAAGTGCTGATGGCCGAGGAAATCACGCGCCTGGTGCCGTCGATCGAGCAGGTACGCCTGGTGTCGTCCGGCACGGAGGCGACCATGAGCGCCCTGCGCCTGGCGCGCGGCGCCACGGGACGCGACAAGATCGTCAAGTTCGAAGGCTGCTACCACGGTCACGCCGATTCGCTGCTGGTGAAAGCGGGCAGCGGCCTGCTCACCTTCGGCAACCCGACGTCGGCCGGCGTGCCGGAAGACTTCGTGAAGCACACCCTGGTGCTCGACTATAACAACGTGGAGCAGCTAAAGGACGCCTTCGACAGCTTCGGCGCGGAAATCGCCTGCGTGATCGTCGAACCCGTGGCCGGCAACATGAACCTGGTCAAGGCCACGCCGGAATTCCTGCAGGCGATGCGCGAGCTGTGCACGCAGCACGGTGCCCTGCTCATTTTCGATGAAGTCATGTGCGGCTTCCGCGTGGCCCTGGGCGGCGCGCAGGCGCTGTACGGCATCAAGCCGGATCTCACCGCGCTGGGCAAGGTGATCGGCGGCGGCATGCCGGTGGCGGCCTTCGGCGGCAGCGCGGCGCTGATGCACAACATGGCGCCGCTGGGCGCCGTCTACCAGGCCGGCACCCTGTCGGGCAACCCGGTGGCCGTGGCCGCCGGCATGACGACCCTGAAACTGATCCAGCAGCCGGGCTTCTACGAGCAGCTGGGCGCCACGGCCAAGCGCCTGGCCGACGGCCTGACGGCCGCCGCCAAGGAAGCGGGCGTGGTCTTCTGCGCCGATGCCATCGGCGGCATGTTCGGCATTTATTTCAGCGAAACGCCGCCGACCAGCTATGCGGAAATGATGGCCGGCGACCGCAGCAAGTTCAATGCCTTCTTCCACGCCATGCTGGACGAAGGCGTGTACTTCGCGCCGGCCGCCTTCGAGGCGGGCTTCGTCTCGGCGCAGCACGACGATGCCGTCATCGACGCCACCATCGCCGCTGCACGCAAGGTGTTTGCCACATTGGCATAAGCACTGTCAGACGGTCGCGGTGTCCAGCACCGCTGCCACCAGCGCCGGAAGCTTGTCCATGTCGTTGAACACGACATGGGCACCGGCCGCCTTCAGACGCGCTTCCTGGCCCGGCGCGATATGGCCGCCGCCGATGAATCCCAATACCGTCATGCCCGCCGCCACGGCAGCCGTCACGCCCGTGACGCTGTCTTCCAGCACCAGGCACTGGGCCGGCGGCACGCCAAAGGCGGCGGCTGCCGCCAGGTAGACGCCCGGATGCGGCTTGGCGTGGCCCACCAGGTCCGGCGTGAAGACGCGGCGCTCGAACAGGGGCGCCATGCTAGTCCGCTCCAGCGCCGACAGCACGCGGGCGCTGACGCTGTTCGAGGCCACGGCCTTGGGCAGGGGAATGGCCGCCAGCGCCTGCGCCACGCCGGGCACGGCGCGCAATTGCGCATCGCAGGCCGCATCGACGGCATTGCCGATGGCCATGATCTCATCGGCCGGCAGTTGCGGCAGCCCCAGTTCCTTGTAGATATCCTGCATCAGCGGCACCAGGCGCTGGCCCAGGCGCGGCTCGATCAAGCCTTGCAGGGTGACACCCTCGGGCAAATTGGGCAGGCGCGGCACCAGCAGCTCCAGCAGCGCCTGCAGGGCCACGGCTTCGCTGTCGATCAGTACGCCATCGCAGTCGCTGATCAGGTGGGTGTAACGCGGGAGGGAAGGAACGGTGTCAGGCATGTATTCTCCAGTAGGGGCGACGCGCGGTGCGCACCGCCAGCATAAAACAGCGGGACGCGGCGCGCCACGCCTGGCCGGCCACGTCCCGATACTTTGCGGCGCGTGCCACGCATCGGCGGCATGAAGTAATTTCTTTTAGATAACCTCAATGGCATACTCCAGTTGCCCTGATCGCTTGAATCAGGCCCAACAGGATAGATACCATGACACGCAAAAACTTTCTGCAAGGCCGATTATCCCTGATTTCCACAATTGCCGCGTTTGCCTTCGCGGCGGCCGCGCAGCCCGCGCGGGCCGCGGACGACGATGCCGCCGTCCTCAGCCTCGTGCGCCAGCACGTGGCGGCGCAAGCCAGTTTTGACGTGCAGACCCTGGCAGCCTTGACGGCCGACAACTATGCGGAAGTCTCGCCGATGGGCGACGTCGATACGCGCGAAAAAATGCTCGCGTTCTATGCTCCCGAGAAAAAAACCACCGCCCCCCTCATCACGGTGGAAGAGCCGTTCGTGCGGGTCGCTGGCGATGCGGCCGTGCTCATCGCCAGGCTGGCGGTGACGGTACAGGCGGGTGGACAGTCGCGCGCGATGGCCTTGCGCGCCAGCTATGTGGCGAAAAAGGAGGGGCCGACATGGAAACTGCTGTCGGCGCAATACACGGGCATCGCGCCCAAAAGACCGGCGCCTTGAAAAAACGGGTCTGCGGGCCCGTTTTTCCTATTTCAGCCAGCCGCGGTGGCGGAAATACAGGAAGGGCGCGATGGCGCTGGTAATCATCAGGCCCCAGGCCCAGGGATAACCAAACGACCATTCCAGTTCCGGCATCAGCTTGAAGTTCATGCCGTACACGCTGGCGATCAGGGTCGGCGGCAGGAAAGCCACGCTGGCCACCGAGAAGATCTTGATGATCTTGTTCTGGTTGATGTTGATGAAGCCGACGGTGGCATCCATCAGGAAGTTGATCTTGTCGAACAGGAAAGAGGTGTGGCCATCGAGCGATTCGATGTCGCGCAAAATCTGGCGCGCTTCCTCGAACTGCTCGGAATTGAGCAAGCGGCCGCGCATCAGGAAACTCACGGCGCGGCGCGTATCCATCATGTTGCGGCGGATGCGGCCATTCAAATCTTCCTCGTGGGCAATCGCGTTCAGCGCTTCGGCCGCGTGTGCATCCGTAAATTCCTTTTGCAGCACGCGCGTGCTGACTTCTTCCAGGTTCTGGTAAATGCCTTCGAGCACGTCGGCCGAATATTCCGCATCCGTGGCGTACAGGTCCAGCAGCACGTCCATGTAGTCGGCGATGGAGCCTGGCCGCGAGCGGGCGCGCATGCGCACGAGGCGGAACACGGGCAAGTCGTCCGTATGCATGGAGAACAGAATCTTGCGGGCAAGAATGAACGCCACGGTGATGACGCGCGACGGGCCGTCGTCTTCTTCGCGCAGGAAGTCCGTGCGCAGGTGCAAGTCGCCGTTTTCCGCTTCGTAGTAGCGGGCCGACGCTTCAATGTCCTTGACTTCGTCTTCGCCCGGCAGGGTGACGTTGTAGATGGCCTTGACCCAGGCCCGTTCATCATCGGTGGGATCGGTCAGGTCGACCCAGACTGGTTCGGCGTTTTCGAGGTCTGCGCGGCTGTCGATCGGCACCTGGTTGAGCCGGCCATTCTGTAATACAAAAACATTGATCATGCGCGCTCTCAGCCGGATGTTAGGTTATCGTGATGTGCTGGCGCTGGCGCCAAAAATGAAAACAGCGCAAGTGTACCCGCAAAGCCCTTTTCACGACCACCCCTCGCCACCGCTTTTTCACGGAAAATGTGTGTCGCTGCACCACGGGGCCGGATTAAGATGCTACACTGCAATAATGCAAATTAAGCATGCTTGATCTTATGCAAAGCCTGGCCGCTCGTCCTCACGGCAGTTCGGCCGCCCCCATGCGGCGCAGGATGACACTGGTGCGCCGGTTCAGGTAGCCCGTATCGCGGTGGCGGTCGTAAAAACGGGGATTCGGCAGCATCACGGCCAGCTTCGCTGCCTGCGCCGCACTCAGACTGGCCGCGCTCACATGGTAATAATGACGCGATGCCGCTTCGGCGCCGAAGATGCCCGTGCCAAACTCGACCACGTTCAGGTAGATCTCGAAAATGCGCTGCTTGTCCATCAGGCTTTCCAGCATGTAGGTAATGATCAGTTCCTGGCCCTTGCGCACGTAGCTGCGCGAGCCGGACAGGAACAGATTCTTCGCCAGCTGCTGCGTGATGGTGGAACCGCCCGCCACGACCTTTTGCTTCTTGCTGTTTTTTTCATATGCCTTTTGCAAGGCTTCCCAGTCCACGCCTTCATGCTCGGAAAAGTTCGCGTCTTCCGAGGCGATGATGGCGCGCTTCAGGTTGTTCGAGATGCGGTTATACGGCACCCACGTCTGCTGGATGGTGGCGTTCGGATTCTTTTCCTGCAAGACAGACAATTGCTCGCGCATGAAGGCCGTGCTGGCCGGATTGTGATCGACCCACCACCAGATTTGCAGGAGGAAATATAGTTGCACGACGACAAATGCCAGCACGGGCACGATGAACAGCCACTTGATCCAGCCGTAGCGGCTGCCGCTGCGGCCCTTGGCTTTCTTGGCCCCGCTCACAGGGCACCGCGCAGCTGCGCCAGCAAGTCCTGCGTCTGCGGCCGCACGCCGCGCCACACGTAGAACGCTTCGGCCGCCTGCTCCACCAGCATGCCCAGGCCGTCGCGCACCTGCGCGCCATACTGGGCGGCAAAGTCCATGAAGACGGTGGGCTGGGCGCCATACATCATGTCCAGCGCCAGGGTACGACTGCCGAAGATAGCGGGCGGCACGGGCGGCAAGTCGCCCGCCAGGCTGGCCGAGGTGGCATTGATGACGATATCGAAGACGCCTTCGGGCTGCGTGAAGCCGCCGGCACGCAGCTGGCCGGGGTGCGCCAGCGCCTCGGCAAACTGCGCCACCAGGGCCTCGGCCGTGGCCACGGTACGGTTGGCAATGAACAGTTCCTGCGGCCCCTGCTCCAGCAGGGGCAGGATCACGCCGCGCGCGGCGCCGCCCGCGCCCAGCAGCAGGACGCGCTTGCCGGCAATGGCCACGCCCGCGTTGCGCAGGATGTCCGCCACCAGGCCCGCGCCATCGGTATTGTCGCCAAGAATGACATCGCCATCGAAACGCAGGGTATTCACGGCGCCGGCGGCCCTGGCGCGCGGCGTCAGCTGCGTGGCCAGCGCGCACGCGTCCAGCTTGAAGGGCACCGTCACGTTGGCGCCCTTGCCGCCCTCGGCCGCAAAGCTGCGGGCCGCCAGCGCAAAGCCGTCCAGCGGCGCCAGGCGACGCTCGTAGACGATGGGCTCGCCCGTCTGCAAGGCAAACGCAGCATGGATCAAGGGCGACTTGCTGTGAGCGATGGGATTACCAAAAACGCAATATTGATCAAGGGTTATTTCTTGTGTGTTCAATTGCTGCCGCCAGTCAGGTTAGCTTCCATTTTTTCTTCGCGGGTAAATTTGAAGCGGGTGATCACCACCCACAGGTCATCTTTGTCGCTCGATAACATATTCGGTGGGAAACGCCCGAACGGCGCGGCGCGGCGCACGATGGCCAGGGCGGCCGCGTCCAGCGCCGGGTTGCCCGAGCTGCGCTCGACGCGGGCACCGCCCTCCTTCTGGTAAATCGTGCCATCCTGAAAGATCGGGATGTACACGACCAGCTCGCCGTACATCTTGCGGCCATTCTTTTGCGGGAAATTCAGCGTACCGATTTCCTCGATGCGCTTTTGCAAGGCCTTGTAATACATGGCATAGCCGACTTCCTGCGTGCTGGGCGTAATGAAGGTCTTGCGGGGACGCTTGTTCTGGTCTTCCACGGTCTGGCTGATCTCGGCCGCCATGCGGGCGATGGCCTTGCTGCTTTCCATCAAGTCCGAGCCGGACGCCAGGGGATTGGGCTTGTCCTTTTCCGTGACGGGCGCGGCGCTGTAAGGCGTGGGCCTGGCCGCCTGCGTCAGCAGCTCCTGCTGTTTCTGTTCCAGTTCGGCAATGCGCCGGGCGCTGGCCTTGACGCTCTCGCCCTCTTCCACCTTGCGCATATCGGGCAAGGGCGACTTGGCGCGCCCCTTGTCGGCCTGGCCACCGCCATCGAGGTTAGCTTGCGCCAGAGCATCCGCCTTCAGCGGTTTATTTGCATGCTTGGCATTGACGAGGATCACTTCCAGGCCGGGATCGGTGGCGACGGCCCGCTGTGGCGCCGGGGCGACAAAATGCATCGCCAGCAAGGCGCCGTGCGCCAGCAGCGAGACCGCCACGGCAATCATCAGAAAACGATTCTCTCGGAAAGACTTCACGCGCAACCCAGTTCGCAACAAGCACAAGATACAAGACTGCTGAATTCTACGTCAAAGGGCGGCGCCGGCAACAGATTTCAGCACCGCCCCACAGTCTCTGCCGCGCCTTATTTGACTTCTGGCTCGCTGACCACGTCTTCGCTGGCCAGTTCCGCCACTTCCGCGTCGGCGTCGCTGACCTGGTTCGCCGCTTCCGGCGACGCTTCCGGCGCAGCGTCGCCCTCGTCGGCGCCGTCGTCGCCCGCGTCTTCTTCGTAGTCGAGTTCGGCAGCGGCCGCCGCATCGGGCAAGGCGGCGATTTCCAGCAGGCGCGCTTCGATGCTCAGGTCGACTTCATCCCAGCGCAGCAAGTCCAGCTTGACCTGGGCGCCGCGCGCCACGGATGGCATGCCCGGCAGCTTGATGACGAGCGGAATATCGACGAGGCGCAGGATTTCATCCTTCAGCACGACGGCGTCGACCTGGCGCGCGTTTTCCTGGTGCAGCCAGCGCAAGCACCAGTAGCGTTCCATGTTCGACTGGAAATCGCCATACGCCGCATACGCGGCGTCAAACGCCGAGACGATGGCGAACAGGTTCGCGTCGCGCGGCTTGAAGGGCGCCACCAGGGGCGCCGTCACGCCGTGCTCGGCGCAGGCGATGATTTGCCACTGGTTCACCAGGTCCGTGTAGCGGCGCAAGGGCGAGGTGCTCCATGCATATTGATCCACGCCCAGGCCCTGGTGCGGCGCCGCATGGGTGACCATGCGCACCTGCATCTTTGCCGCCCAGCTATTGCCCGTGCCGCCGCCCTGGCTGCGGTAGATGCCCGGCACGCCATGGTCGTGCAGCATCTTGCCCCAGGTGCTGTTGGCAAAAATCATCAGTTCGGCGACGATCTTGTCCAGCGGCGCGCCACGCTTGCGGCGCGCCACGGTGACGATGTCGTTTTCCACATAGAAGTTGAAATCGACGCGGTTGTTCTGTTCCGGCTTCAAGCCGAACGCTTCGCGCTTCTTCATGCGGCCCTGTTCCAGCTGCTGTGCCCATTGCCACAGGATGGCGAAATCGGCCTTGTGCGGGTATTCTCCCTCGCCGCTGGCCAGGGTTTCCTCGTTGACCAGGTCATCGAGCTGGTTGTGGCGCAAGTTGCTGGCGATGGGCACCAGTTCGGCGCGCGTCTGCGTGCTGACGACGGCCCAGTCCGCTTTCGGGTCCAGGGTGGCGTACAGCGACAGGGCCGGGCAGGTCGTGCCTTCCGCCAGGGTAAACGCATTGACGATTTCGTCCGGCAGCATGGTGATCTTGTCGCCCGGCATGTAAACGGTGGACATGCGCTGGCGCGCCATCTTGTCGATCACGTCTTCCGGGCGGATGCCCAGGCCCGGCGCGGCGATGTGGATGCCGACCTTGATCGTGCCGTCCGGCAATGGTTGCACGGAGAAGGCATCGTCGATCTCGGTGGTGGTCACGTCGTCGATGGAGAAGGCGGCCACGTCGGCCAGCGGCAGCTTGGCCGTCACGGCGGGCACGGGCACGTTCGGGAAACCCGCGCCTTTGGGGAAATTCTCGAAGAGGAATTTGGACAGGTGCAAATCTTTCGGCGAAGCAATACCGCCGACGGCCAGCATCAAACGGGCCGGGGTCGTGTGCAATTCCGTGCATGCCGCCTCCAGTGCCTTGTATTCGATGGTGTTCTTGTCCGGCTTGAACAGCAGTTGCAGCACCATGGGCTGCATCGCTTCGGGCAAGCGGTTCTGCTTCAGCTCTTCCACATAGGCGGCTTGCACGAGCGCCTGCTGCTTTTTCTTTTCGATGCCGGCCAATGCCGCCTTCAGCGACGCTTCCGGCGCCGCCTTGTAGCGGCCACGGCCTTTCTTGTAGAAATACACGGGCGCCGAATGCAGGGCCAGGATCAGGCCGGCAGCTTCCGGCGGCAAGGGCGCATGGCCGAAATACTCGGCGCCCAGTTCGGCAAAGCCGAACTCGTCTTCGCCCGCCACTTCCCACAGGAAATCGAGGTCGATGTCGGCCGCCACGGCCTTGGCTTGCTCCAGCAGTTCGGCCGGCGCCGGTTTTTCATACTGCAGCAGCACATCCTTGGTCTTGACCTTGGTACGCTTGCCGCTGGCCATTTCGACCTGGTAGGCTTCACCCGCTTGCGACAGGACCGTGCCGACCTTGAAATCGCCGGATTCTTCAAAAAATAGATTCATTGTTATGCTTTGTTTATTAATGTGTCGGTTGCAACGGTGCGAGGCGTGACACTCAGCTCAAACACCGCCGGCAGAAATACTTCCGTTACCAGCAGCAATCCTTGATGGCGCTGATACAGGCAGCGCCGGGCAAAAAACGGCGCTTGCTCATCGACGCGCGCCCCTTCCAGGGCCAGCGCCGCCTGCACGCGCTGCACCAGCGGGTGTCCCGCGCGCAAACGGGCAAATTCCAGTGCGCCGCGGCGCACCATGCGGTCGCCGAACAGAGTCGTGCCCAGCGAACGCTCGCCCAGCGCGGAAAACAGAGGCCAGTCCGTGGCCGTCGCCTGCATGGGCACGACGGTATGGCCAAACACGGCCGGTCTATTATCACACCGCAACAGCACTTCGCGTTCCCAGACGCGGCCAGGACGGTGCAGGCCGATGCTGGCCGCCTCGTCGCTGAGACAGCGCGCTGTTTCCTGATGCAAACATTGCACGCGAAATGCCTGGCTGTGCGCTTTCAGCTTGGCCGTCAGCGAACCGCCGCCCGTCAGCCAGTGGCGCAAGGCGGGCGGCGCATTGACGGAATTCACGTGCGCATGCCATTGCGCCTGGCGCAGCGAACCCGGCCTCACCGGCCGGCTTCCATGTCGATGCCAGCAAAGGCCAGCACGGGCGCCACGTAATCGGCAAATTCGCTGATGCCATGGTCGCTGCCCTCGATGACGATCTGGCGCGTCCCCTGATAATGCGCCAGCATGTCGCGGTAGTCGAGCACTTCGTCGCCCGTGGCGGCAATCAGGAAATAGCGTTGTGGCTCAGTAATTTTCTCTACGGCAAATGTACCTAATTCGTCGATATATTCGCGCTTGAACTCGAAAGGCTTGTCCGAATGGAACTCGGTCGTCACGCCCACATGCTGTTCCAGGTCGATCAAGGGGACGATGGCGGGATTGAGCAACACGGCGCGGCAGCCGAGCCGCTCGGCAAGCCAGGTGGCGTAATAGCCGCCCAGCGAGGAACCGATGATCGTCAGGCCGGCGGGCGCCACGTTATTGACCAATGACAAGGCCAGCTCGATAGCCAGTTTCGGCGAGGCCGGCAATTGCGGGCACAGCCATTCATCCGTGTGGCCCAGCGCCTGCATCTGCGCGGCCAGCAGGCGCGACTTCATCGAAAGCGGCGAGGAGCGGAATCCATGCAGGTACAAAATCATCGGCCCAGGGCCTCCAGCAATTTCTGGTGCACGCCGCCAAAGCCGCCATTGCTCATGACGATGATCTGGTCGCCGGGACGGGCGCTCGCTGCCACGGCCGCCACCAGCGTATCGATGTCTTCGTAGGCGCTGGCAAGCTGGCCCAGCGGCGCCAGCGCGGCGCCCAGGCTCCAACCCAGCGCGGCCTGGCTGCCGAAGCCGAAGACCAGGTCCGCGTCCTTCAGGCTGCCCGGCAACGCATCTTTCATGGCACCCAGCTTCATGGTATTCGAACGCGGTTCCAGCACGGCCAGGATGCGGCCGCTGCTGCCGATCTTCTGGCGCAAGCCGCCCACGGTGGTGGCAATGGCCGTCGGATGGTGGGCAAAATCGTCATACACGGTAATGTTGTTGACCACGCCGCGCACTTCCATGCGCCGCTTGACGCTCTCGAAGGTAGCCAGCGAAGCACACGCCTGGGCGATGGGTACGCCCACGTGGCGCGCGGCGGCGATGGCCGCCAGCGCATTGCTGCGGTTGTGCTTGCCTGTGAGCGCCCACGCCACATGGCCTTCGTGCTTGCCATTGAACAATACATCGAAGCTGCCGTCGGCCTGCTCTTGCAGTTGCCAGTTGGCATCCTGGCCGAAACTTTCCTGCTCGCTCCAGCAGCCGCGCGCCAGCACGCGCTGCAGGGACGCTTCATCGCCGTTGTACACGAGGCGGCCGATCCCGGGCACGGTGCGCACCAGGTGGTGGAATTGCGTCTCGATCGCGTGCAGATCGGGGAAGATGTCGGCGTGATCATATTCCAGGTTATTCATGACGGCCGTCTTCGCGTGGTAATGCACGAATTTGCTGCGCTTGTCGAAGAAGGCCGTGTCGTATTCGTCCGCTTCGATGACGAAGAAGTCCGAATCGACGCTTTTACCGTCGATCTTGCCGCTGAGGCGGGCGGAAATGCCAAAGTTCATCGGCACGCCGCCGATCAGGAAGCCCGGAGCGTAGCCGGCGTCTTCGAGTATCCATGCCAACATGGCGGACGTGGTCGTCTTGCCATGCGTGCCAGCCACGGCCAAGACCCACCGGTTGCGTAATATATGTTCACCGATCCATTGCGGACCGGAAACGTAAGGCAGGCTGCGGTTGAGGATTTCCTCCACCAGCGGGTTGCCGCGCGACACGACATTGCCAATCACATACAAATCCGGGTTCAGCCTGGTTTGTTCCGGGTCAAAACCCTGGATCAGTTCGATGCCCTGCGATTCCAGCTGGGTGCTCATCGGCGGATAGACGTTGGCATCGCAGCCGGTGACTTTATGGCCGGCCTCCTTGGCCAGGACAGCCAGGCCGCCCATGAAGGTACCGCAAATGCCGAGGATATGAATATGCATGTGATCAGTGCGAAAAGGTGCGCGGTTAAGTAATTGGGTAGGCTAAAAAAAAGCCAAGTGTGGGATTTTACCCGACGCCATGGTTTTTCCCGCTTCGGAGTATCATCTCGGTCATGACGACTGATGCATTTGACGACAGCGCGCTCGTGCGCCTGGAAATTGCCGCCGCTGCCGCGCGCCTTGTGGCGCAGGACGGCGCCGACTATGGCAGCGCCAAGCGCAAGGCGGCGCGGCAGGTGCTGGGCGATACGCCCAGCCGGCCCAATGTGCTGCCCGATAACGACATGATCGAGGAACAGGTACGCCAGTACAACGCCCTGTTCCTGGCCGACAGCCAGCCGGCGCGCCTGTTCCAGCTGCGCACGATTGCGCTGCAGGTCATGGAAGCGTTGCAACAATTTCATCCCCTGCTCAGCGGCCCCGTCCTCAATGGCACGGCCGGCCCCCACGACGAAATCTATCTGCAGCTGTTTGCCGAGAGCGCCAAGGAAATCCACATCTTCCTGCTGAATAAAAATGTGCTGCTCGACATGTCGGAAAGCCCGCATTTCAAGGGAGCGCGTTATGATGCGGTCGAGACGGCCAGCTTCTTGTGGAAAAACGAAGGCGTGCATGCCGCCCTGTATGAACTCGACGATATGCGCGGCGCGCTGAAGGCCAAGGCGGACGGCAAGGTGTTGCGCACCGATATCGCGGGCTTGCGCAGCCTGCTGGCCGCCAGCCTCGCCGATGGCGCGTCGGCGGTCGACTAACATTGATATAGATAAAAGATATGACAAAAAAGAATTGGATCGCCTGCGCCATCGTCGCCCTGATGTTCGGCGGCATGGGTGCCTATGTAGGCTTGCATAAAGAGAAAGAAAAAGCGGGGCCGGTGACGACCGCCATCGCGCCCGGCGCGACGGGCCCCGTGAATGAGCTGTACGCGCTGTCGCTGCCGGACGCGGCTGGCGCCACGCAAGCCTTGTCTCAATGGAAAGGCAAGAATTTGCTGGTGAATTTCTGGGCCCCCTGGTGCCCGCCCTGCGTGGAAGAAATGCCGGAGTTATCCGAAGTGCAAGGCCACTATGCGGCAAAAAACCTGCAAGTCATTGGCATCGGCATCGATTCGGCCAGCAATATTGCCACCTTTGCCAGCAAGGTCAAGATTGCCTATCCCGTCTACGTTTCCGGCATGAGCGGCACCGACCTGTCGCGCCATTTTGGCAATGCCACGGGCGGCTTGCCCTTCACGGTACTGATCGGCGCCAATGGCGAAGTGAAAAAGACCTATCTGGGACGCTTGAAATTTGATCAGTTGCGCGCCGATCTGGATAATTTGTAAATTCGGAGCGTGCTTTTTTCTCTTGCCAATGCGTATCTTTGGCGGCAAAATGCGGAACTTTCGCTAAAACGGTCTTCCATACATGGCAAAAAACCTCCTTCTGCTCAACGGCCCCAACCTGAATTTGCTGGGGACGCGCGAGCCTGAGGTCTACGGCGCCAGCACCTTGGCCGATATCGAGCAGGCAGCGATGGCGCAAGCCATGGCGGCCGGTGCCGACCTGGTCTGCTTTCAAAGCAACCATGAAGGCGCGCTGATCGACCGTATCCATGCCGCGCGAGCGGAAGGGATCGATGCCATTGTCATCAATCCGGGCGGCCTGACCCATACCAGCGTCGCCTTGCGCGATGCGCTGGCCGGGGTCGCCATCCCGTTTGTGGAAGTCCATATCTCGAATATTTATCAACGCGAAACGTTTCGACATCACTCATTTCTCAGCGCGATCGCGCAGGGGACGATCTGCGGGCTAGGTATCGATGGATATCGGTTTGCCATCGACTTTGCGCTTAAAAAACGTTAATCTACGCGATCTGCACGCATTTAGCGCGGCGATAGGTTCTTGGACATCACCGCATCACTCATAAAACAAACTACATTCCTAGGGGTTTTACATGGATCTACGAAAACTCAAGACCTTGATCGACCTGGTCGCCGAATCGGATATCGCAGAGCTGGAAGTTACCGAAGGCGAAAGCAAGGTTCGCATCGTCAAATCGTCGGCCATGCCGCAAAACCAGATGGTCATGATGCAGCCACAAGGCATGCAAGCCCAGTACCAGCCAGCCGCGCCAGCCGCCGCGCCAGCACCCGCTGCTGCCGCCGTCGTGGTGGCCGCCGAGCCGACGGGCTATGTCGTCAAGTCGCCGATGGTCGGCACCTTCTACCGCTCCTCCGCTCCTGGCAGCGCCGCGTACGTCGAAGTGGGCTCCACCGTCAAGGAAGGTGATACCCTGTGCATCATCGAAGCGATGAAGCTCCTGAATGAAATCGACTCGGACAAAGCCGGCGTCGTGACCCAGATCCTGGTCGAAAACGGCCAGCCGGTCGAATTCGGTCAACCCTTGTTTGTGATCGGCTAAAACCCAGTCCACACGGCCGGCAACGGCCGTTTGCAGTTTTAGCCCCTCACACTTGTTGTTTCGCCGGCTCGCCGGCTCTCACAGACATACGCGAACCTACCATGTTTGAAAAAATCCTGATTGCCAACCGTGGTGAAATTGCCCTCCGTATTCAGCGCGCCTGCCGCGAAATGGGCATTAAAACGGTTGTAGTCCACTCCGAAGCCGACAAGGACGCGAAATACGTCAAGCTGGCCGACGAATCCGTTTGTATCGGGCCGGCACAGTCCGCCCTGAGCTATCTGAACATGCCCGCCATCATCAGTGCCGCTGAAGTGACGGACGCGCAAGCGATTCACCCAGGCTACGGTTTCCTGTCGGAAAATGCCGACTTTGCCGAACGCGTCGAAAAATCGGGCTTCGTCTTCATCGGCCCCCGCTCCGAATCGATCCGTTTGATGGGCGATAAGGTATCGGCCAAGCAGACCATGATCAAGGCTGGCGTGCCCTGCGTGCCCGGCTCGGAAGGCGCCTTGCCGGACGATCCGAAAGCGATCGTGCAAATTGCCCGCAAGATCGGCTACCCCGTCATCATCAAGGCCGCCGGCGGCGGCGGCGGACGCGGCATGCGCGTCGTGCACACGGAAGCGGCCCTGATCAACGCCGTGGCGATGACCAAGACGGAAGCCGGCACGGCTTTCGGCAACCCTGAAGTGTATATGGAGAAGTACCTGGAAAATCCGCGCCACGTGGAAATCCAGATCCTCGCCGACGAACACAAGAACGCCGTCTGGCTGGGCGAGCGCGACTGCTCCATGCAGCGCCGCCACCAGAAGGTGATCGAAGAAGCACCGGCGCCTGGCATCCCGCGCAAGCTCATCGAGAAAATCGGCGACCGCTGCGCCGAGGCCTGCCGCAAGATCGGCTACCGCGGCGCCGGCACGTTTGAATTCCTGTACGAAAACGGCGAGTTCTATTTCATTGAAATGAATACCCGCGTGCAAGTGGAACATCCCGTCACCGAGATGATCACCGGCATCGACATCGTGCAGGAACAGATCCGCATCGCCGCCGGCGAAAAACTGCGTTACCGCCAGCGCGACGTCATGCTGTCGGGCCACGCCGTCGAATGCCGCATCAATGCGGAAGATCCATTCAAGTTCACGCCATCGCCAGGCAAGATCGTCTCGTGGCATGCACCAGGCGGCCCGGGCATCCGCGTCGACTCGCACGCCTACGCCGGCTACTACGTGCCGCCGCACTACGACTCGATGATCGGCAAAGTGATCGCTTACGGCGCCACGCGCGAACAGGCGATCCGCCGCATGCAGATCGCCCTGTCCGAAATGGTGGTCGAAGGCATCAACACGAACATCGCCCTGCACCGCGAGCTGATGATCGACGCGCGCTTCATCGAAGGCGGCACGAATATTCACTATCTGGAACAGAAACTGGCCGACATGCCGGACCTGGGCAAGAACCTGAATAGCGGCAGCCCCAGCATCGCCAAGAAATCCGAAATCAAGGCGGGCGCATGAGCTGGACTGAAATCGTCATCGAAATCGCCCGGGACAACGCCGAGGCCATGTCCGACGCCCTGATGGAAGCGGGCGCGCTGTCGGTGTCGGTGGAAGACGCCGACGAAGGCACGGAAGCCGAGCAGCCCCTGTTTGGCGAACCCGGCATGGAACCGAAGGAAGCGGCGTGGGAACGCAGCCGCGTGGTGGCGCTGACGGACGTCGACGCCGACCAGGCGGCCATCGTGGCCGCTGCCGCCCAGGCCGTTGGCATGGCGGCAGCGCCCGCGTTTGCCGTGCGTCCCGTGGAAGAGCAGGATTGGGTCCGCCTGACCCAGTCGCAATTCGCGCCGATTCACATCGGCAAGAATATCTGGGTCGTGCCCAGCTGGCACGAGGCACCGGACCCAAGCGGCCTGATCCTGGAACTGGACCCCGGCCTGGCTTTCGGCACGGGCAGCCACCCGACCACGCGTCTGTGCATGGAATGGCTGGAAGCGCATCCCGCCCCCGGCAAGACCGTGCTCGACTACGGTTGCGGTTCCGGCATCCTGGCCATGGTGGCCAAGAAACTCGGCGCGGCAACGGTGGCCGGCGTCGATATCGACCCGCAGGCGATCGAATCGGCGCGCGACAATGCCCAGCGCAACCAGTGCGAGATCGAATATTTCTTGCCAGACACGTTTGCCACCTCGGCACACGCCACGGCCAAGTTTGACATCGTCGTCGCCAACATCCTGTCGAGCCCATTGAAACTGATGGCGCCGATGCTGTCGGGACGCGTCGCCGACGGTGGCGCCCTGATCCTGTCCGGCGTGCTGGCACGCCAGGCGGAAGAAGTGGCCGCTGCCTACGCCCCCTTCATCGAGCTGGGTGTCTGGGCCGAGCAGGATGGCTGGGTGGCGCTGCATGGCCGCCTGGGCGCCACGCAAGCCCCTGCGCCCCGCGCGGAAGGTGCATAAGCACAGCAATGGCCCTCGCCACCAAATGCCCCCACTGCAACACGATATTTCGGGTCGCTGCTGACCAGTTGAAGTTACGTGGGGGCATCGTGCGCTGTGGCACGTGCAGGGAAGTGTTTGACGGCAATGCCGCACTGGTCGATCCAGCTGCGGCATCGCCGTTTTTAACATCCGGCCCCGCCACCGCCGCCCCGCTGTCGCCCTCTCATCCACTGGATGCCAGCCTGCCGTCCGCCACGGACGACGAACCCATCTATTCCCTCGATTTCGACACCTCATTCGATCCGTTCGGCATCCTGCCGGAAACGGCGCAGCTCAGGGATGACGAAGACGAGGACGAACACATCGAACTGGACCTCGACGTGGGCCTGCCCGCCGAGGTGCCGGGCGACGCGTCTGTCGCCGCCCCTGCCCCGCCCGAGCCGCCGGCAGCGACACCCGTCGCCACGCCATCCGCCCGGCCGGAAGCGCCCCTGCCCCAGCCGATGGCGCCGTTCAAGCGCCGCCAGGCCGATGACGCGCCCGCCTTCGCCACGTATCTGCGCGACAGCCGCCGCGAACCGAGCCTGCAGGCCGGTGCCGCGCCAGCCTTGCCGGCAGCCGAAAAAGTCAGCCTGGACAAGCCCGTGCCACCTGCGCCCGTCGCCGACGGCCCTGCGCGCCAGGAGCCCACGTTCGGCGATCCTCCGTTTGCGCCGCTGCCGGCCGCAACTGTTGTTCCAGATCAACCCCAGGAAACTGGCGACGCCGCTGTGCCGCCCCTCGATGCCGCCCCCGAACCCGCCTTCGTGATCCAGGGCCGGCGCCGAGAACAGAGCGGCAAGGCCGTGCGCGTGGCGATGGCCCTCGGCTCCGTCGCCCTGCTGCTGTTATTGCTCCTGCAAGTGATGACCACCTTCCGCAATCCCCTGGCGGCGCAATTTCCGCAGTGGAAGCCAACCCTGGTGGCATTGTGCAAGATGAGCGGCTGCCAGGTGGACTTGCCGGCACAGATCGAGGCGCTGTCCATCGAACAGGGCGAATTGCAAACCCTGAAGGAACAGACCTTCTCGTATGTGTCGCTGCTGCGCAACCAGAGCCGCAGCGTGCAAGCCTGGCCCAGCATCGAACTGATCCTCAACGACGCGAATGACAAGCCCGTATTGCGCCGCGTCATCGCACCGCGCGACTACCTGCCCGCCACCATCGACGTCAGCCAGGGTTTTGCGCCACGCTCGGAACAAACCATCAAACTGTACTTTGCATTAGACCAGCTCACGGCGTCTGGCTACCATATCGCCATCTTTTACCCTTAAAGCACACTATCATGACCAAAACTTCGTTGATCTGCGGCTCGCTTGCCACCGACACCATCATGCAATTTCCCGGCCGCTTCGGCGAATCCCTGCTGGCCGACCAGTTGCACAAGGTAAACGTTTCCTTCCTCGTGCCCACCATGCGCACGGAGTTCGGCGGCTGCTCGGGCAACATCGCCTACAGCCTGAAAATGCTGGGCGGCGACCCGCGCATCGTCGGCGTCATGGGACAAGACAGTGCCGCCTACCTGGAACGCCTGCAAAGGCTGGGCATTTCCACCGCCAACATCCTGATCAAGGCTGACAGCTACAACGCGCAGTGCTTCGTCACGGCCGATGCGGACAATAACCAGATCAACGCCTTCCACCCGGGCGCCATGTCGTTCGCGCATGAAAACCCGATCGCCAATGCCGGCCCGGCCAAGGTGGCCATCATTTCGCCGGACGGCGACCTGGGCATGCTCAAGCACGCTGCCGACCTGGCCGAACTGGGCATTCCCTTCATGTTTGACCCGGGTCAACAGTTGCCGCGCTTCAATGGGGAACAGTTGATCGATTTCATCAACAAGGCCACGTATGTCTCCGCCAACGATTATGAAATGGAAATGTTGATGGAACGCACGGGGTTGACCCTGCCGGACATCGCCAGCCGCCTGCAAGCGCTGATCGTCACGCGCGGCGAAAAGGGATCGGAGATCTATACGGACGGCAAGCGCATCGACATTCCTGTCGTGGCTGCCAAGGAAGTGCTGGATCCGACGGGTTGCGGCGACGCCTACCGTGCTGGCTTGCTGTTCGGCATCACCAACGACCTGGGCTGGGAAACCAGCGGCCGCCTGGCCAGCCTGCTGGGCGCCATCAAGATCGCCACGCAGGGCGCGCAAAACCACGTATTCACGCCGGCAAGCATTGCCGACCAGTTTGAAGCGGCGTTCGGCTACCGCTATTAATGAGCCGGGGTCAGTCCCTGCAGGAGCGCAATCCGTGCCATTGGGACGGATTCCCCCGCCAGGTCCTGCCCCCGCATGACATGCGGTGATGTCGGCTTACGCTACGCTAAGCCGACCCATGCCGCCCTCCCGCGTTACCGCACCACAAAAATCATCCCCACCAGCACCTGTGCGATCTGCAGCAGGATCAGGGCCACCAGCAGCGACAGGTCCAGGCTGCCGACCAGCGGCACCACTTTGCGTAGCGGACGTAGCAGCGGCTCGTTCAGGGCCCGTACGAACGGCGCCAGCGGCGCATGCGGATTGACCCAGCTGAAGATGGCTTCAATGATCAGCAAGGCCATGAAACCGTAGAGTATCCATTGCAGGAAGCGTTGCAGCGACTTGAGCAGTACCGCCTCGAAGGGATAGCCGGAAATCAGCAAGACTGTGCTCGCCAGCAAGACGATCAAAAAAGCGCCGATCAGGCTGGCCCAGTCATACCCGCCCACGCCGGGTATCACGCGGCGCAGGGGACGCACCAGCCAGTCGGACAATTGAAAGGTGAATTGCGCCACGGACGACGGCGGCCGCACGCGTACCGCCTGCATCCAGAAGCGCAGCAGCAGGACGCCGCCCAGCAAGGTGGCAATGGTATCAACGATCAATGTAAGGATAACGATCAGCACGACTAATTCTCCAAAAAAAAACCGCTGTGTGATTGAGTCACACAGCGGCGTGTTGCCTCATCCAGGCATCCGTATCGTGGAAATTACGATGGGCGGGTGCTGGTTGGGAATGGCCAGGCGGCGGCCGGTGCCAACACGGTTTTTGCTACAGGTGCGATAGGCGCCGATGGCTTGGCGACAGGAGCTGCCTTCTTCGGCGCGGCCTTTTTAGGCGCGGCCTTCTTGACGGCTGGCTTGGCTGCTACGGCGGCTGGTGCCGCTGCAGTTGCTGCTGCCGGTGCTGCGACAGGAGCCGGTGCGGTCACTGCTGGCGCTGCAGCTGGCTTGGCGGCAGGTTTCGCTGCGGCTTTTGCTGCCGGCTTGGCGGCCGGTTTTGCTGCGACCTTGGCCGCTGGCTTAGCGGCAACCTTGGCCGCTGGCTTGGCTGCCGGTTTCGCTGCGACCTTGGCTGCCGGCTTGGCTGCGACCTTGGCGGCCGGCTTCGCTGCTGCCTTGGCCGCTGGCTTGGCTGCCGCTTTTGCTGCTGGCTTGGCTGCGGCTTTGGCTGCCGGCTTCGCTGCTACCTTGGCTGCTGGCTTCGCTGCAGCCTTGGTTGCCGGCTTTGCCGCTGGCTTGGCTGCGGCTTTGGCGGCCGGCTTGGCTGCTGCCTTGGCGACGACTTTCTTCGCTGCCGGCTTGGCTGCCACTTTGGCCGCCGGTTTCGCTGCTGCCTTGGCGGCAGGTTTCGCCGCGGCTTTTTTCACTGCTGGCTTCGCTGCTGCCTTGGCCGCTGGCTTGGCTGCAGCTTTTGCTGCTGGCTTGGCTGCTGCTTTGGCGGCCGGCTTGGCTGCTGCCTTGGCGACGACTTTTTTCGCCGCTGGCTTGGCTGCTGCCTTGGCGACCGGTTTTGCTGCTGCCTTGGCCGCTGGTTTCGCTGCGGCTTTTTTCACCGCTGGCTTGGCTGCTGCCTTGGCGGCAGGTTTTGCTGCAGCTTTTGCAGCTGGCTTGGCGGCCGGCTTCGCAACGGCTTTTTTCGCCGCTGGCTTGGCTGCTGCCTTGGCGACAGGTTTCGCTGCGACTTTTGCTGCCGGCTTGGCGGCCGGTTTGGCTGCTGCCTTGGCAGCGGGTTTCGCTGCGGCTTTCGCTACTGGCTTGGCGGCAGGTTTTGCTGCGGCTTTCGCTACCGGCTTGGCGGCCGGTTTTGCTGCAGTTTTAGCGACTGGTTTTGCGGCTGGTTTGGCTGCGGCCTTGGCAGCTGGTTTAGCGGCAACCGGCTTCGCTGCGGCTGCCGGCTTCTTCGCGGCAGGAGCAGCCTTGGCGGCTGGTTTCTTTACTTCTGATTTCTTAGCGGCTGTTGCCATTTGTCTCTCCTTCATCTGAGATGAGAAATTTAAGCTACAAGATTTAAACCCGTCCGGCCCACCACGAGGATAGGCCAGGCGAATTATTCATCGGCACAAACGGTCGTTTGCGCTAATGAATTCGGCACCAGCTGAACTGCTGCAACTCCTCACGTTTGCAGCACTTCAGCCATCGTCGGTGCCACCCTGCTTTATCTCGCAGCTGGTGGCAAAGTCTGAATTCGGTCATTCGTTTTCGATGCCGTGCGTTTTTTCGCTCCTCGCATCGCGCTCGCCACAACACCTATCCGTCAAATAAAAAACCGCCATGCCTGAAAAAATTCGGGCACGGCGGCAGACGAAAACGGTGTGGTTTTGTGCATATCCGTGTAAATCTGTATCCCTGTTTTGCGAGGTTTTTTCGTTACCGCGCTGGTTAAAAAACCCCGCATTCTAACGCTCGCATTTGCAATCTCATAAAGTACACGAAAACCTTGTCAATGCGCAACCGGCACGACACGTTTTCACGGGCTTTTTTGCACGATACGCGCGCTATCGCACAATCGCGCCCCAAATGCCGCCGCCAGCGTCTCCGGAAACGATATTTTCAGCCCGCGACGCGGCCGTGCGCGGCCTCTGAAAAAACTGGCGCAAGCCGTGTCGCGCGCCCGATGCTTGCGCATTTTTGCGCCATGCCGGCGACGCTTTTCGGCGTGCCGCGGCGACAGGATTTTTTGGGCGACGGGACGAAAAAAAAGCGCCGTCACATGACGGCGCTTTTGATTTTGGAGGGCGCTGGCTTATTCCCAGTTCAGCGCGCCGCCGGTCTGGTATTCCGTCACGCGCGTCTCGAAGAAGTTGCGCTCCTTCTTCATGTCGATCATCTCGCTCATCCACGGGAATGGATTTTCTTCCTGGGCGAACAGCGGCTCGATGCCGATCTGCTGCGCGCGGCGGTTGGCGATGAAGCGCAGGTAGCCCTTGAACATCGGCGCGTTCAGACCCAGCACGCCGCGCGGCATGGTGTCTTCCGCGTACGCGTATTCCAGTTCCACGGCCTTCATGAACAGGTCCTTGATCTCTTCGCGGAAGGCGGCCGTCCACAGCTGCGGGTTTTCCATCTTGATCGTGTTGATCAAGTCGATGCCGAAGTTGCAGTGCATCGATTCGTCGCGCAGGATGTACTGGTACTGCTCGGCCGCGCCCATCATCTTGTTCTGGCGGCCCAGCGCCAGGATCTGCGTGAAGCCCACGTAGAAGAACAGGCCTTCCATCAGGCAGGCAAACACGATCAGGGACTTCAGCAGCTTCTGGTCGTTTTCCACCGTGCCGGTGACGAATGCCGGGTCGGTCAGGGTGTTGATGAACGGGATCAGGAATTCATCCTTGTCGCGGATCGACTTGACTTCGTTGTAGGCGTTGAAGATCTCGCCTTCGTCCAGGCCCAGCGATTCGACGATGTACTGGTAGGCGTGCGTATGGATCGCTTCCTCGAACGCCTGGCGCAGCAGGTACTGGCGGCATTCCGGCGCCGTGATGTGGCGGTAGGTGCCCAGCACGATGTTGTTGGCGGCCAGCGAGTCGGCCGTCACGAAAAAGCCCAGGTTGCGCTTGACCAGGCGGCGCTCGTCGTCCGTCAGGCCGTTCGGGTTCTTCCACAGCTCGATGTCGCGCTGCATGTTCACTTCCTGCGGCATCCAGTGGTTGGCGCAGCCGGCCAGGTATTTATCCCATGCCCACTTGTACTTGAACGGCACCAGCTGGTTGACGTCCGTCTTGCCGTTGATGATGCGCTTGTCGTCGGCATTCACGCGGCGCGCCACTTGTTCGGCATTCGCTTCGGACGGCTCGGCACCGGCCGGCAGGTTCAAATCGGTATTTCCCAGTGGCGCTTGCTGCGCCGGACGCGGCACAGCTGCCGACGTGGTTTCATCATCCCAAGACAACGACATATTCTTCTTCCTTTCCATGCCGGCTCACCGGCGTCTGCAACAGGCCCGTTGAATCGGACAATACAGACATTGACAACATTGAATCAGCCCAGAAGTTCTGGGCTGACAACTAAAATCTTACTGGCAGGCTTCGCATTCCTCGAAACCGTCGTCACCCGGACGCAGGTAGCAGGCTTCGCCATCGGCGTCGTCCGCTGCCGCTGCCACGGCTGCCACCGGCGCCACGGCGACGGCTGCTGCCGCCACGACGGCCGCCTGGGCACTCTGCGCGCTGGCCGACATGCCGCCATCGACTGCCACGGCGTTCAGGGCGCCGGTACGCGAGGTCGATTTCTCCATGTGGGTAGCGGCGATGGTACGCAGGTAGTAGGTGGTTTTCAGGCCACGCAGCCATGCCAGCTTGTAGGTCTCGTCGAGCTTCTTGCCGGAAGCGCCAGCCATGTAGATGTTCAGCGACTGGGCCTGGTCGATCCACTTCTGGCGACGCGAAGCCGCTTCCACCAGCCAGCTTGGCGACACTTCAAAGGCGGTGGCGTAGATGTCGCGCAGGTCTTGCGGGATGCGGTCGATCTTCACCAGCGAGCCGTCGAAGTACTTCAGGTCGGAGATCATGACTTCATCCCACAGGTCGCGCGCCTTCAGGTCGCGCACCAGGTAGCCGTTGATCTCGGTGAATTCGCCCGACAGGTTCGATTTCACGTACAGGTTCTGGAACGTCGGCTCAATACAGGCCGATACGCCGATGATGTTCGAAATCGTCGCCGTCGGGGCGATCGCCACGCAGTTCGAGTTGCGCATGCCGAACTTGGCGATGCGTTCGCGCACCGGGGTCCAGTCCATGGCCGACGAGGAATCGACTTCCAGGTAGCCGCCGCGCTCTTCGGCCAGCAGTTTGACCGAGTCCTGCGGCAGGATGCCGCGGTCCCACAGCGAACCGGCGTACGATTCATAGCGGCCGCGCTCTTCGGCCAGTTCCGTCGACGCCAGGTAGGCGTAGTAGCAGACGGCTTCCATCGAGGTGTCGGCAAACGACACGGCGGCGTCCGAGGCGAACGGCACGCGCATCATGTGCAGGCAGTCCTGGAAGCCCATCACGCCCATGCCGACCGGACGGTGGCGCATGTTCGAGTTGCGCGCCTTCTCGACGGCGTAGTAATTGATGTCGATGACGTTGTCAAGCATGCGCATGGCGGTGCGGATGGTCTTGGCCAGCTTGACGTGATCGAGCTTGCCTTCCTTCATGTGCGCCGGCATGTTGACGGAACCGAGGTTGCAGACGGCGATTTCGTCAGGGCCCGTGTTCAGCGTGATTTCCGTGCACAGGTTCGAGCTGTGGACGACGCCGACGTGCGACTGCGGGCTGCGGATGTTGCACGGATCCTTGAACGTGATCCATGGGTGGCCCGTTTCGAACAGCATCGACAGCATCTTGCGCCACAGGTCCAGCGCCGCGATCTTCTTGAAGACGCGGATTTCGCCGGCGGCGGCCTTGGCTTCGTAGCCCAGATAAGCCTGTTCAAAGGCCTTGCCGACCTTGTCGTGCAGGTCAGGCGTGTCCGACGGCGAGAACAGGGTCCATTCGCCTTTTTCCATGACGCGCTTCATGAACATGTCGGGAATCCAGTTCGCCGTGTTCATGTCGTGCGTGCGGCGGCGGTCGTCGCCCGTGTTCTTGCGCAGGTCGAGGAATTCCTCGATGTCCATGTGCCAGGTTTCCAGGTAGGCACAGACGGCGCCCTTGCGCTTGCCGCCCTGGTTGACTGCCACGGCCGTGTCGTTCACCACTTTCAGGAACGGCACCACGCCTTGCGACTTGCCGTTGGTGCCCTTGATGTGGGCGCCCAGGGCGCGCACCGGCGTCCAGTCGTTGCCCAGGCCGCCGGCAAACTTGGCCAGCAGCGCGTTGTCCTTGATGGCGTCGTAGATGCCTTCCAGGTCATCGGAGACGGTGCTCAGGTAGCACGACGACAGCTGCGAGCGCAGGGTGCCCGAGTTGAACAGGGTCGGGGTCGAGCTCATGAAGTCGAACGAGGACAGCAGGCTGTAGAACTCGATGGCGCGCGCTTCGCGGTCCGCTTCGTTCAGCGCCAGGCCCATGGCCACGCGCATGTAGAACGCTTGCGGCATTTCGATGCGCACGTCCTGGATGTGCAGGAAATAGCGGTCATACAGGGTTTGCAGGCCGATGTAGCCGAACTGCAAGTCGCGGTCGGCGACGATGGCTTTGGCCAGGAGCTCTAGGTCGAAGCTGGCGAGTACCGGGTTCAGCAGCTCGGCGGCGATGCCCTTGGCGATGTATTGGGGGAAATACGTCAGGTATTCGGCGGCAGCGGCCGCTTGCGGCACTTCCTTGCCGAACACTTCCTTGCGCACCGTGTGCAGCAGGATGCGGGCCGTGACCTGGCTGTAGGCCGGGTCTTTTTCCATCAGCGCGCGCGCCGCCAGGATGGCCGACTTGTGCAGCTCTTCGACGGGCACGCCGTCGTACAGGTTCTTCACGGTTTCGGCCAGGATGGCGTCGGCATCGACGTGCTTTTCCAGGCCGGCGCAGGCGGCGTTGATCAGGTCGCGCACTTCCTGCATGTCCAGCAGGCGGCGCACGCCGTTGTCCAGCACGTTCAGTTGCGGTGCGGAAACTTGCGCGGAGGCGCCTTGCGCTTCCTTCTGCAGGCGGCGCTCTTCCATGTGCTTGGCACGGTACAGCACGTAGGCACGCGCCACGTCGTGTTCGCCCGAACGCATCAGCGACAGTTCCACCTGGTCTTGCACGTCTTCGATATGGAAGGTGCCGCCACCCGGATGGCGGCGCACCAGCGCGGCGACGACGCCGTCCGTCAATTGTTCCACCAGTTCGCGGATGCGGGCCGAAGCGGCGCCCTGGCCGCCGTTAACGGCCAAAAACGCCTTGGTCATGGCGATGGCGATCTTCGAAGGCTCAAATGCCACCACCGCACCGTTGCGGCGGATGATGCGATAGTCGCCCAAGGCCGCGCCCGTACTCGCCACGCTGTTGGCCGCGCCTGGCGCTGGCGATACTGGCGTTGGATGGATGGAAATATCTTGAGGTGATTGCATTGAAGCTCCCGTTGTCAGCTAAAGTCAGCCTGCAGTTTTGCTGCCGCGTGTGTGGTTGAATAGAACGCCCGATGGTCAGGGTTTCTTCAGGTAATTTTTATTGCCAAATAGTAAATAATGCACAGTCAGAATTCATATCGCCAACCTTGGCTGCCGGCTGGCGGAAAACACGATCAAGGGTGATGAACCGCCAGTTCCAATTGCCACAACAGCAAGAAGGTTAGCTTTGATAATAATTCTGGAAACGTCTGAGATGGCACTACATATAGTCATTAAATCCAAGTTCTGCACTAATTGTAGTGCCCATCGAAAGGCGATGCAATAGTTTTCCGGCATCGGCCAGTGTAATTTTTTGTACTTTCTTCTACGATTTCGGTTGACTTTTCAGGGTGGCGGCGGGAAGCCCAATGCCCGCGTAGTAAGCGCTAACGCAGGCTGCTCGCGCACGGTTTCCAACCAGATTTCTTGGTAGAAATTCCAGTCAAAAAACGGTCCCGGATCGGTCTTCCTTCCCGGCGCGATATGCTCATGTCCACGCACCTGGCCCAGTCCGTAGCGGGTCACCAGCGCCGCCGTCAGCGCTGCCAGCACGTGGTATTGTCGCGGCTGGAAGGGGACAAAGTCCGAGCCTTCCATTTCGATACCGACGGAATAGCCATTGCACTGCGGGCGTCCCTCAAATGTGGACGTACCGGCATGCCAGGCACGCTGGTCAGCCGAAACATATTGCAACAGCGCACCATCGCGCCGCACAAAAAAGTGCGCCGAGACCTGCAAACCACGCAGGTCGGCAAAAGAAGGATCGGCATTATAATCTACCCGGCCGGTAAACAAGTCCGACACATGCGGCCCGCCGAAGCGCCCGCCGGGGAGGCTGATGTTATGGATCACCAACAAATCGACGTGCGCACCTTCCGGGCGGGCGTCGTGGTAGGGCGAGTCGTAGCGCACCGCGCCATCGCACCAGCCATCGTCATCTATCTTCCATGTCGTCATCAAACCGGGGCTCCTGTATCGCCAACTTCTGCATTCTGTAACGCAACTGACGCACGCTGATGCCCAATTGCCTTGCCGCCCGCACGCGGTGATAGCGTTCCCGCACCAGTGCCTGCATGATCATTTCCCGCTCGACCTGGCACAAGTAGCGTGCCAGCGGCAAGACCGGCGCCATGCTGCGCGGCGGCACCCCGGGCAGCGACAATTGCCGCTCCGGCACGACCGGCGTCGCGCGCAACGGCGTGACGCTGGCCATGCAAGGCAAGCCCAGGTCGTCGGGCGTGATCACGCTGCCATCGGCAAAGGCCAGCGCCCGCTCCAGCAGGTTTTCCAGTTCGCGCACATTGCCCGGGAACGCGTATTGGCGCAAGGCGTCCAGCACCGGCGGCGCCAGGCGCACGCCTTGCCGTGGCGCCAGGCGCGCCAGGATTGCCTCACATAATACCTGCAGATCGCCAAGCCGTTCACGCAGCGGCGGCACGGCCAGCTCGATTACGTTGAGCCGGTAATACAGATCCTGGCGAAAGGTGCGCGCGGCCACGCCGCGCGCCAGGCCATGCTGGCTGGCGCACAGGATGCGCACGTCAACGGCCTCGTCCCTGCTGCCGCCCAGCTTGCGCACGCGGCGCTCCTGCAGCGCGCGCAGCAGCTTGACTTGCATGGCCAGCGGCAAGTCGTCGACTTCGTCGAGCAGCAGGGTGCCGCCGTGCGCCGCCTGGAACAAGCCTTCGCGCTCATGCAGGGCGCCCGTGTAGGCGCCCTGGCGGCAGCCAAAGAACTCCGCCTCCATCAGCGCGTCGGGAATGGCACCGCAATTGACGGCAATGAACGGGAAGCGGGCGCGCGGGCCCTGTGCATGGATGGCGCGCGCCACCAGTTCCTTGCCGCTGCCGGACTCGCCGCGGATGGCCACCGGCGCGCCGCAGCGGGCAATGCGGCTCACTTGCGCCCGCAGCGCCTGCATGGCGGCTGAATTGCCGATCAGTTGCGGCGCTGGCGGCATGCCGCAGGCGGCTGTCTCGCCGGTGGCGGCCGCGGTACGTGAGCTGCTGGGGCTGTGCATGAGGCTAGCCTTTCTGCGATGACGACCGGGGCCGCTTACTGCAGATGCTACGCCTGGCGGGCAAGGAGGGGATGTACGATACGGATGAGCAATGCGGGATGAGCAATGCTGCGCGTGCGCGCCCTGTTTACAAGGTGGCGTGCGCGTGGCTGCAGTAATCGTAGCCCTTGGCCTGCACGTTCTCGGAGGCGGGATAGTACACGCCGCAATGGGCGCAGCACAGCATCAGCTCCGCATCGGGCAATTCCTGCACCCGGCCCGGCGGTGTAAAGGGATGGGGCTGCTGCTGCTGCGCCCGGGCACGCTGCTGCATGCCGCGGATCTTGCTACGGATAGCAAACAGCACCAGAAACACCAGCGCCAGCCAGAATAAAACACGTGTCATGCGAATCCTCGGTGTAAGACCACTTCAAGTACAAAACGGCTGCCGACATAGGCCAGCAGCAAGGTAGCAAAACCGGCCAGTGTAAAGCTCAGGGCCGTCTTGCCGCGCCAGCCGCGGAAGCGCCGGCCCGCCAGCAGCGAGGCAAACAGCAGCCACGACAGCATGGTAAACACCGACTTGTGATCCCAGTTCAGGGCCTTGCCAAACAATTGCTCGGAAAAGACGATGCCCGACAACACCGTCAGGCTGAGCAGGATGAATCCCAGGCCGATCATACGGAACAGCAGCTTTTCCATCGTCAACAGGGCCGGCAGCTGGTCCAGCGCGCTGCCGATGAAGCCACGGCTTTCGCTGCGCGTATGCAGACGCGACTCCTGCAGTGCCATCAGCACGGCATGAAAGGCGGCGATCGTCAGGGTGCTGTAGGCCAGCACGGCCACGGCGATATGCCAGCCGAAGATGGCCGACTTGCCTTCCATGCTGACCTGGCTGCCGGGAAAGGCCCAAGCCAGGCCGATGGCGATGACGGCGCTGGGCATGACCATGCGGCGCAAGCCGTCCAGGCTGAAATTGCGGTTCTCTATCCAGTACGCCCCCACCGACACCCACAGCGCGGCCGACAGCATGGCAGAAAAACCGAAACGCAAGGTGCCCGGCGCCATCAGGTCGAACCACAGGGTGGCGGCATGCGCCAGCCACGCCACGCCCGTCAGGCCCGCGATGAGCCTGGCGCGGGTAGAGGGAAGCACGGCACACGCCGCATACAGGAGGGCGGCAATGAGAAAGAAATAGGTCTGCATAGTTTAAGTTTACACCATAGCCGGCAAGCGTGATTCAAGCGTCGGCATGGGCAGCAGACCCATTCGCCGATGCAAGCCTGCCATGATATCGTGCCTGAGGCCGGACGGGGTGGCGCGCCCTCAAGATTTCAGCAATCTTTCGCGCCGCTGCACTATATTAGTGTGCCGCAAAAAAATGATGGCCCGCTTAAGCGGGCCACCGGACACTGCGGCAGGCGAGTCTTACTTGACGTTCAGGCTTTTCTTGGCCTGCTCCAGCAAATCCGTCTTGACCCAGTCCTTGGCCACGGGCGGTTTCGCCATGCGGCCCACGCCCGTTTTCACCATCACGTCGGTGGTCACCTGGATATGCTCGGGCGTGATGTCATACGAATACGGCGAATTGCTGATCGCATCGTCGAAGTCGTCCTTCGTGATCTGGCCGCGGAACACCACTTCGCGCACGTACTTTTCCGCCGTTGCCTTGCTGTCAATAAATGTCTTCGTCGCTTCGACAAAGCAGCGCATGAACTTTTCCGCCACGGGACGGCGTTCCTTGTAGAATTTTTCCGTCATCACCATGGTCCGTACGGGTTCGCCGATCGGCGTGTCGTACGGCTTGATGACTTCCGTGCCGAAGCCCTTGTTGATGGCTTGCGACGATTGCGGCTCGGACTGCATCATGGCATCGATATTCTTGCCCATCAGCGCCTGGTTCAGGTCGGCATAGGCAAGGAATACCAGCTGCACATCCTTGCCCTTGGTTTCGGAATACGTCAGGCCTGCCTGCGACAGCTCGGCCAGCAGCAACACTTCCTGGATGCCGCCCCGCGTCACGCCCACGCGCTTGCCCTTCAGATCCTTGACGCTAGTGATTTTTTGTCCCGTGCCGCCCACCAGGCGTGCTCCCCCCTTGGCAAAGCCGGCCACCACGTAAATCGGCGCGCCGCCGGCGCGGCCGGAAATGGCGGCCTCGGATGCCGTCGCGCCCACGTCCAGCTCGCCCGCGATGATGGCCTGCATCACATCGAGCCCCTTGGCAAAGATATGCTCCTCCACCTTGATGCCGCACTTGGGCGCGATTTCCTTGATATATGACACGGCGCCATAGTGGGCAAATTTCAGGTTGCCCAGGCGGACGACTTCCTGCGCCTGCACGGCCCCCACGCTGAATGCCAGCATGAGGGCGGCGGCGATACCGGTCTTCAAGGTTGATTTTTTATGCATCGGATTCTCCTGTGGTGGTTGGTATGTGTGCCCGGCAAAGGGCATGGCAACAAAACACTGCTTTTTTATTATGGGGAGATAGTACCGCGTGTTAGAGCTAGAGCAACATTTTTTTGCCGGCAACCGCCGGGGCGACAGGCAGCGCCTGCCGCCCCATAGGGATTGAAAGCAGGCCTACTGGCCCGCCAGCGCCACCACCGGGTCGAGTCCCGACGCCTTGCGCGCCGGCATGAAGCCGAACACCAGCCCCGTCACCACGGCGCAGGCAAAGGCGCCGCCGATGGCGCTGAGCGAAAAGATCACGGGAACTTCCCACACCAGCAGCGCCGCGGCGAACGTCACGCCGACCACGATGCCGGCCACGCCGCCCACCACCGACACCAGCACGGCCTCGGTGAGGAACTGGCGCAGGATGTCGCGCCGGCGCGCGCCCGTCGCCATGCGGATGCCGATCTCGCGCGTGCGCTCGCGCACCGTCATCAGCATCACGTTCATGACGCCGATGCCGCCCACCACCAGGGAAACGGCCGCGATCAGGCTGAGCATCATGGTCATGTTGTCCTGCGTGCGCGCCTCGGCCGCAATCGAGGCGGCCGCATTGCTGATGCCGTAGTCGCGGATGCGGTGGCGCTCGAACATGACGGCATCGACGGCCTTTTCCGTCTCGGCGATGCGCTTCACGTCATCGGCCGCCAGCACGATATAGGTCGGCTCGCGCTGGCCGAAGACGCGGATGCCGGCCGTGGAAAACGGCAGCAGCAGCACGTCATCCTCGTCCTTGTCGCCTGTCAGCGCGCCCTTCTCGCTCATCACGCCGATCACCTGGAACGGCACGTTGCCGATCAGGATATTCTGCCCCACGGGGTTGGCGATATCGGGCATCAGCTTGTGCGCCAGGCGCCAGCCCAGCACGGCGACGGTGGCCATCTCGCGCTCGTCCTGCTGCGTGAAGAAGCCGCCATGCGCCAGCGGCCAGGTCTGGATCTGCGGCAGCGCCGCGCCCGTGCCCCGCACATACGTCTGCACATCCAGGTTGCCATGGCGGATGACCTTGTTGCCGGTGACATTCGGCAGCACGTGGGAAATGCCGGGCACGCCCTCGAGCGCTTCCAGGTCGGCCAGGGTGATGCTGCGCCCGGGGACGCGCGAACTTTCGCCGATCGACGACATGTACAGGAGGTTCGAGCCGAAGGCGCCCAGCTGCGCCATCACCTGCTGGCGCGTGCCCAGGCCGATAGCCAGCATGACGATCACGGAAGCGACGCCGATGATGATGCCCAGCAGGGTCAAGCCCGTGCGGAAGCGGTTGATCCACATCACGCGCCAGGCGGCGCGCGCCGCGTCGAGCAATTCCGTGCCCAGCGACGCGCCCTCATCGTGCGCGGCGCGCGACATGTCCAGCGGCGGCAGGGCCGCTGCCGTGGCGGGAATGGCGACGGCGCCCGAATCGTCGATGATTTCGCCATCGCGGATCTCGATCACGCGGCGCGCCTGCGCCGCCACCTTGCGGTCATGCGTGATCAGGATGATGGTGTGGCCCGCGTCGGCCAGTTCGCCCAGCAGGGCCATGACTTCGGCGCCGCTGGTGCTGTCGAGCGCCCCCGTCGGTTCATCGGCGAGGATGATGCGTCCGCCGTTCATCAGCGCCCGGGCGATGGAGACCCTCTGCTGCTGCCCGCCCGACAGCTGGTTCGGACGGTGATCGAGCCGGTCTTTCAAGCCCAGGCGCTTGAGCAGCGCTTCCGAGCGGGCGTGGCGGGCCGCGGCCGGCATGCCCGCGTACAGGGCCGGCACTTCCACGTTTTCGCGCGCCGATTCCGTGGCGATCAGGTGGTAGCCCTGGAAGACGAAGCCAAATGCTTCGCGCCGCAGCCACGCCAATTCATCGGGGTTCAGGCTGGCCACGTCCTGGCCGGCGAAGCGGTAGCTACCGTCGCTGGGGCGGTCCAGGCATCCCAGCAGATGCATCAAGGTCGACTTGCCGGAACCGGACGCGCCCACAATGGCGACGAATTCGCCGGCGCCGATGGACAGGGTGACGCCGCGCAGCACTTCCACGGCCGGCGCGCCGTCATGGCCGCCGTAGCGCTTGCGGATGCCTTGCAATTCAATCAACGGCGCCGCCTGGTCCGGCTGTCCCGCTTGTCCCAGCGAAGCGGCCTCGCTCATCGCACTCATAGCTGGAACCTGCTGGCGCCAGTGCCGGCCGGCTGCTCGCCCGTCACCAGCAATTCGCCTTCGCGCAAGCCTTGCAGCACTTCGGCATTGAGGCGGTTGCGCACGCCCACGGTGACGGCGCGCGTATCGACCTTGCCGTCGGCATCCATCACGCGGGCCGTGAACTGTCCCGGTTTCGCGCCCTCCTCGGTCGATGGTTTCAGCGCCGGCAAGGGCACGGCCAGCACATTGTTCGCCGCTGCCGTGACAAACACCACTTGCGCCGTCATTTGCGGCATCAATTCGCCATCGGCGTTATCGACGTCGAACAGCACGGTATACAAGATCACCTTGCTGGTTGACGGCGCCAGGGCCGTGCCGGCGGCGGAACCACCGGGCACCGGCGGCGCCGGCAGCACTTGCCGCACCTTGCCGCTCCAGCGCCGCTGGTCGCCGCCCAGGGTGGTGAAATACACGGGCATATCCGGACGCACGCGGCGCACGTCCGCCTCCGACACCTCCGTCCACACCGTCATGGCCGACAGGTCGGCGATGCGCAGGATGTTCGGCGTCTGGTACGTCGCGTTCAGGGTCTGTCCTTCCTTCGCGTCCAGGCCCACGACGCTGCCGGCCATCGGCGCATAGATGCGCGTATAGCCCAGGCGCGCCTCGTCCGCCTTCAGGCTGGCCTGGGTCTGGGCTATCTGCGCCTTCAGGTGGTCGATCCTGGCGGCGGCCGACGCCAGGGTGGCTTCGGCCGCTTCCAGGTCGGCCAGCGGGGTCGAGTCGAATCGCGCCATCTGCTTCTGGCGGCCATGCTGCTGGCCTGCCAGGCGGTGCTGCGCCTGCTGGTCCGCCAGCTGGGCGCGCAAACCCGCCAGCGCGGCGCGGCCCGCGTCGACCGTGGCTTGCTGCACGCTGGGGTCGATCTCGGCCAGCAGCTGGCCCTTTTCCACGGCGCTGCCGGGCTGCACGTGCAAACGCGTGATCTGGCCCGACACCTGGGCGCCCACGTCGACATAGGTTTGCGGCTGCAGGGTACCGATGGCCGTGACGCTGGCCTCGATGTTGCCGCGCTTGACGGGAGCCGTGTCGAACACGGTTTTCGAGCCGCGCGTGGCCCACAAGGCGCTGGCGCCGAACAGCGCCAGCAGGACGACTGCGCCGAGAATGCGCGCGCGGCGGGTAGGCAGACGGGCCGCCATCAGGAAACCGCCCTGTCAAGAGTAAAAACGTCGATCGGTGTCGCCAGGCGTGAAAAGTGCATCAGTCTATCCTTGAAATGTGCATTGCGTTCAATGCAGGAAGGTCACAAGCCCTGCCAGCGCGGCGACGGCTGCCAGCAGGGAACTACGAAACAGCAATCGTGGCGCATACGGCAGCAGCAGGGCCACCAGCAGCGCGCCGGCCGATAAAAAGCCCAGCCAGGCGACCACGCCGACGGTGGCGCTCCAGCCGGCCACGCAAGGCCAGATGGCCAGCGCCAGCAACAGGGCGCCGGCCAGCTGCAGCGCGCGCCGCACGTTCGGCGCCGCATCCGTGCCCCATACCTGGCCGTGATGGCGGTCCATCGCCAGGGACAGGCTGGCCATGCCCGCATACGCCAGGCCCAGCGCGCACAGGATGGTATGGATCATGACTGTCCTTCCGTATTGATTTGCAGGCTGGCCGATGGCGCCGGGCCATCCTTGCCGGCAGCCTTTTTCAGCGGTTTTTCCTTGCGCTTGTGGACGTTCCACGCGCCCCAAGCGGCCAGCAGGCCGAAGGCCATGCTGCACAGCTCCACCCCGGCGCTTTCCCAGTCGCCGCGCGCGATCTGCGCCGCCAGGTTGTCGCCCGTGCTCAGCACATTCAATGGGGGCAGCAGCAGGCACAGGGCGGCCAGCACGCATAATTGCTCGACCCAGGCGCGCTTTTCCCCGCGCAGGCAGGCATGCACGAGCATCAAAAACCACACGCCGAAGAAGGCGCGCACTTCCCAGCCCGCGCGCTGCTCGATGCCGACGGGGATCAGGCGGTTCGCCCACAGGTAGCCGATGCAGGCGATGGCCAGGCCGGCGATGGCCGCCACGTTCAGGCATTCGATGACGCGGTACACGCGCTGCGTGTAGGCGCCGAATTCGCCGCCCGACTTCTGGCGGCGCTTGACCATGAACAGGATGGCGCCCGTGCCCATCATGGCCGTGCCGGCCAGGCCGCAGAGGAAGTACAGCCAGCGCATCGGCGTGCCGCCGAAACCGGCCATGTGCAGGTTCGACATGACGATGCGCGTCAGGCCCGCGCCGCCCGTGTTCGATTCGCCCGGCTGGCGCACGGCGATCTGTTCGCCCGTGGCCAGCGCATAGCAGGCCATGCCCGTGTTGGCGCTGAGGCGCTCCATCGTGTCCATCTCTTCATTCCAGCCGTACATGCACACGCGCATCGAGGCGTCGTTCGGATTGTCCAGCACCACGGCGCGGATTTCCTGGCCGATGGCCTGTTCGGCGCGCAGCGCGAACGGCTCCAGCGCGGGAATCGCCAGCGCCTGGCCCGTTTTCACGGGCTTGCCCGCATCGTTCCAGTCGCTCAGGAAGGCCTTCTTGCCGTTTTCCGCGCCGTATTGCGCCACCACGGGCGCCGGCACATAGTCGTCGCTGTAGAAAGCCAGGCCCGTATAGGCGATCATGAACTGGAACGGCAAGGTCAGCACGGCCACGGCGTTGTGCGCGTCCAGCCACGAGCGCTGGCCCTTGGCCGGGCGGAAGGTGAAGAAATCCTTGAAGATGCGCTTGTGCGTGATGACGCCGCTGACCAGCGCCACCAGCATGATCATGGTGGTGATGCCGACGATCCAGACGCCGATGCGTCCCGCATGCAGCTCATAGTGGAAATCGACGAAATGGTGGCCGCCGATGGTCTCGCGCTCCGTCGCGTCGCGGGCATGCTCGATGACGGCGCCCGTCAGCGGGTCCAGTTCCGCCGAGCCATAGCCGCCGCCGGGCTGGAACCAGTAGGCGGACAGGCCATGGCCGGGACGCTGCACGGGCCAGATTTCCCACATGTCCGCCTTCGGGTGCTCCTTCGCCATGAAGTCGAGCGCCAGTTCCAGCCGGCGGCCACGGTCCGTGACCTTCGGCAGCGGCGGATCGTTCGCATGCGCCGCCTCGGCCAAAGCGTGTTCGGGCGTCATCCAGTGGCCAATGGGGTCGTCGAAGACGGCCAGGGTGCCCGTCAGGAAGATGGCGAACAGCAGCCAGGAAATCCACAGGCCGCTCCACGTATGCAGCCAGGCCATGGCCTGGCGCAGGCCGCCCTGCTGTGGAGTTTTCACCACTTTATCGACCTTGACGGCGTTCATGCGGCACCCCGCGACAGCAGCATGCCAATGCCGCCGCACAGGATGGCCGGCAGCAGCATGCCCAGCCAGACCCGGCGCAGGTCCTGCACGGCAAAGACCCAGATCACGGCACAGGTATACACGGCAAAGGCGCTCAAGGTGGCCGTCAGCACGGCTTCGGCGCGCGACAGCGGCAGCACGGCCGCCAGCAGCACGGCCACGCCGGACGTCAGCGCATAGCCGCCAAAGACGGCGGCGAGCACGCGCGAGAACAACATCATGTTGGCCGACTTCATCATCGCGGCGCTCCCTGTGGCACCAGCGCGGTCACGCCATCGCGGGCCAGGTTCAACTGCACATTCATAAGCCATGCATCCTTCATCAAGATAGGTCATTCAAAGTTATTCAGTTATAGCTTGTAGTTCAAGGTCAGCATCAGATTGCGCGGCGCGCCGGGCAGGTTGCCGAAGACATCGGAATAAATGCTCTGGTAATAGTGCTTGTCGAGCGCATTGTTGACGTTCAGGCGCAGCTCGGCGCGGCTGTCGACCTGCCAGGCCGCGCTCAGGCCCACGATCGCGTAGCGGCCCTGGCGCAGATGGTAGGTGCCGTCGCTCGACTCCGTCGCGCCCTGCCCGTACACGGAGGCGCCGACGCGCCAGCCCTGCGCCACGCCGGACAGGCGGTAGCTGGTGGCCAGCTTGAGCTGCTGGCGCGGATAGCGGCTGTTGAAATCCTTGCCGATATTGGCCGGATCGCTGTCGCGCGTGAATTGCGCCTTCACATATGTAAATCCGGCCGACAGCTGCCAGTCCGGTGTCAGCGCGCCCGCCACGTCCAGCTCCACGCCTTCGCTGCGCACTTCGCCCGACGCGCGCTGGCAATAGCCCCAGGTGCTGCCCGGGCAGGGATTCGGGCCAGCCAGGTCGTCCACGCCGCGGTTCTGCTGGCGGATCTGGAACACGGCCGCGCTGGCATTGAGGGCGCCGCCGAAGTATTCGCCTTTCACGCCCGCTTCATAATTGGTGCCGCTGATCGGCTTCAATGGCTGCGCATTGGCGTCCGTGGCCGCCTGCGGCTGGAAGATCTCGGTCCAGCTGGCGTACACGGAATGCTGCTTGTCGAGGTCATACACGACACCGGCGTACGGCGTGAATTCGCGCGCCACCGAGTAGCCGGCATCGTCCTTGTACCAGCTCACGCGCCCGCCCAGCACCAGCGACAGCGGATCGGCCAGGCGCAGGCGCGTGCCCGCATACACGCCGCTTTGCTTGGTGATGCTGGCCGTGCGCCACTGCGCATAGTTGATGACGGGGCGCGCCACGCCGCCCGCATCCCAGTTGTACGGGTCGAGCACGGGCGCCGCCGCGCCCCAGCTGTACGGGGCCCAGCCGCCATAGCTGTTCTTTGACGAACGGCGGTGGCTGGCGCCGACGGTCAGCTCGTGCTCGCGGCCGAACAGGCTGTAGCTGCCGCTGGCGTACGCGTCGTAGCTGGTGTTGGCCAGTTCGGCGCGGTAGCTTTGCGAGTTGAAGCGCAGGGTGTCGCCGCGGCGGTTGATGCCGGAAAACGTGGTGTCGATCTCGGGCGTCTTGCGCGTGGCCGCCAGCTTGGCCTTCCAGCCGTTGGCGAAGTGGTGCTCCAGTTCGGCAAAGATGGTCTTGTCCGTCTGGCGCCATTCATCGAAATCGGTGCCCAGGTAGGTCGAGCGGGGCAAGTTCAGGAAAGTGCCATCGGCCGCCGTGACCACGCCCGTCGTCACGCCGTCGTTGTCCGTCTTGCGGTAGTGGGCGCCCACGGTCAGCGTGGTATCGGGACGCAGGTCGGCCTCGATGACGCCGTACAACTGGTGATTGCGGCCATGCAGCACGTCGACAAAATCCTGCTTGTCCTGCACCGTGACGACGATGCGCCCGCGCAGGGTCTTCGCTGCGTTGAGCGCGTTGGCCGCGTCCGCTTCCAGCCGGTAGTTGCTCCAGCTGCCCACGCTGGCCGAAAACGACGCCTGCGGCGTGGCCGTCGGGCGCTTGCGCACCAGGTTGATGGCCGCGCTGGGCGTGCCGCTGCCCGTCGTCAAGCCCGTGGCGCCGCGCACCACCTCGATGCGGTCATAGATAGCCAGGTCGTCATTGTCGCCATTGAAAGTGCCGTTCGCACCGAGGCTGGTGGGCAAGCCGTCGAGCAGGATGTTATCGACGGGGAAGCCGCGTGCGCTGAAGCTGCCCGAGTCGCCCGTGAAGTTGCCCTTCTGCATGACCAGTCCCGTGATCGACTGCACGGCGTCGTCCAGCGTCGTGATGCCCAGGTCGTCGATCTGCTGGCGCGTCAGCACGCTGACCGACTGCGGCGTTTCGCGCAGCGACAGGTTCAGCTTGGTTGCCGTATTGCTCACGCCCGTCGTATAGGAGCCGCTGCCTTCCGTTGTCGCATCGCGTGCCGCCGTGACGGATACCGCGCCCATGGTCTGCTCGGCAGTGGGGATGGCAGGCGCGGCCTGCTGCGCCAGCGCCGGCAGGCTGGCGGCCAGGCACAGGGCGGCGGCCGCTTGCGCCAGCGGACGCCGTGAGGAGTGAGACGATGGCAAACTGACAAAATTTAAAGCGTAAGACATGCAAGTTCCTGATAATAGTGGCGTCATCAGACGGTAAGAGAAAGGCGCCCTACTCTGTAGGTGCCGCGAAAACGAAAAACGGGCAGCCGGATGGCCAATATTTTTTACGACGCGTGGCTAAGGGGCCGGTTCCACCGTCACCCAATACGCCGTGCGGCTGCGCACCTGCACGGGCAGGGAGTGCGGCAGCATGTTCAAAATGCGCCCGGTATCGGCCAGCGGGAACACGCCGGACAGGCGCAGCTGGGCCACTTGCGGCGCGCAGTGGATGACGCCGGGGCGGTAGCGGGCCAGGTCGGCCAAGAAGTCGCCCAACGTCACGTCGTCGACGATCAGTTGCCCGCGCGACCAGGCATCCGCATGCGCATCGATGGCGTGCGGCGCGTCCGTTGCCTGGCGCGAAAACGCCACGCCGCGCCCGGCCGCCAGGCGCAGCGGCGCGCCCTGACCGTCGCGGGGGCGGATCTCGACGGCGCTTTCAAACACGTCCACCATGCTGCTGCCATCGTGCTGACGCACGGAAAAACGCGTGCCCAGCGCGCGCACCACGCCTTCGCGCGTGGCCACCATCAAAGGCGCGGCGCTGCCGGCGCCGTGGCCGCTGGTAACGAGGATTTCACCGGCCAGCAGCTCGATCAGGCGGCGGCTGGCGTCGAAACGCACATTCACGGCCGACCCCGTATTCAGACTGAGCACACTGCCATCGGCCAGTGCCACGTCGCGCCGTTCGCCCGTGGCCGTGCGGTAGTCGGCGCGCAAGGCGCGCGCGCCCTCCCAGGCATTCGTCTGCGCGGCCAGCAAGCCGCCGCCGGCTGCCACGCCCAGCCAGGCCAGCAGCTGGCGCCGCCTTCCATTCGCCGTTTTCTGCGGCGTGCCGGCCAGCGCCTGCGCGGCCGCGCTGCGATGCAAGCCGTTGAAGCGCCGCGATACCGCTTCGATATGCCGCCAGGCCCGTTCATGTTCCGGGTCGGCTGCGCGCCAGCGCTGCCAGGCGGCGTGCTGCGCTTCGCTGGCCTCGCTCGACATCAGCACGGTCAGCCACTCGGCCGCCTGCTGCTGCACGTCCTCGCGGATGGCTGGCAGGACAGCGGGTTCTGCCAACTTGCTCATGCCGGCAGGGAGAAAAACACCTGGCGGTTGGCACGCGTCAGGTATTGCTTGACCGAGCTGGCCGATACGTTCAGGCGCGCGGCGATGTCGGCATAGCTGAGCCCTTCGAGCTGCGCCAGCAAGAACGCCGTGCGCACGGGACCCGGCAAGCCGTCGAGTGCCTGGTCGATTTCCTGCAGGGATTCCAGCGCCAGCAGCCGTTCCTCGGGCGCAGGCGCCACCTCGGGCGGCAGGCAAGCGAGCGCTTCCAGATACGCGTCTTCCAGCACTTGCCGGCGGTAGCGGTGCGCCACCAGGCGGCGCGCGATGGTGGCGAGAAAAGGCCGCGCCTCGCGGATCTGCGGCGCCATGCCATGCGTCAGCACGCTGACGAAGGTATCTTGCGCCAGGTCCGCCGCCTCGCCCGCATTGCCCAGCTTATGCCGCAGCCAGCCCTGCAGCCAGCCATGATGGCTGCTGTAGAGCGTATGCAGTTCCTGTTGCTGGGCAAAATCGGCGGCCGACATGGCATCCCTTTCCGGTCTGGCGCGGCGCGCCCAAAAATGTAAATAAGAATTATTCTCATTTTAACCGTGTTCGTGCCATTCGTGCAATCGCAGCGTTGCCAGAAATACCAACTAATCCAAAAATGGTACGACCGCCAGGCTGTGCAGCAAGGGAACGCCGGGACCCCGCGATGGGGTAAAATGGCGCCCATCGTCCGGCTTAGCGCCTTCCCCAGTAGATGCACGCATTCCTACCGGGGCAGGTTCTTTGCGCCGCCCACTCCCAAGCTTTTCATTGCAGGTTCATCATGCTAGATAATCTCACCCAACGGCTTGCCAAAGTCGTCAAGACCATGCGCGGCGAGGCGCGCCTGACCGAAGCGAACACCGCAGACATGCTGCGCGAAGTGCGCCTGGCGCTGCTCGAGGCCGACGTCGCCCTGCCCGCCGTGCGCGAATTCATCGCCAAAGTCAAAGAAAAAGCCATGGGCGAGGACGTCATTTCCTCGCTCACGCCTGGCCAGGCCCTCGTAGGCGTGGTGCAGCGCGAGCTGGCCGCCCTGATGGGCGCCGACCTGGGACCGGAAGCGTCGCAGATCAGCTTTGCCCAGCAGCCGCCCGCCATCATCCTGATGGCCGGTCTGCAGGGTGTGGGTAAAACCACCACCGTCGGCAAGCTGGCGAAGTACCTGAAAGAAGAAAAGAAGAAGAAAGTGCTGACCGTCTCGGCCGACGTGTACCGTCCCGCCGCGATCGCCCAGCTGCAATCGGTCACCGCCCAGGTCGGCGCCGACTTCTTCCCGTCCACCAGCACGGACAAGCCCGTCGATATCGCCCTGGCCGCGCTGGACTGGGCGAAAAAGCATTACCACGACGTGCTGATCATCGATACGGCGGGTCGTCTCGGTATCGACGAAGAGATGATGCGCGAAATCGCCGCCGTCCACGGCGCCGTGAAACCGATCGAAACCCTGTTTGTCGTCGACGCCATGCTGGGCCAGGATGCCATCAACACGGCGAAAGCATTCAATGACGCGCTGCCGCTGACGGGTATCGTGCTGACCAAGCTCGACGGTGACGCGCGCGGCGGTGCCGCCCTGTCCGTGCGCCACATCACGGGCAAGCCGATCAAGTTTGCCGGTGTCTCGGAAAAACTCGACGGCCTGGAAGCGTTCGACCCGACCCGCATGGCCAACCGCATCCTGGGCATGGGCGACATCCTTGCCCTGGTGGAAGAGGCACGCAAGGGCGTCGACAGCAAGGCCGCGGCCGACTTGGCGCAAAAAATCAAGGTCGGCGGCAAGTTCGACATGAACGACTTCAAGGCGCAGCTGGGCCAGATGAAGAAAATGGGTGGCATGGCCAACCTGATGGACAAGCTGCCGGCCCAGTTCCAGCAGGCGGCGGGCGGCAAGAACATGGACCAGGCCGATAAACAGGTGCGCCGCATGTGCGGCATCATCGACTCGATGACGCCGCAGGAGCGCGCCAAGCCGGAACTGATCAAGGCCACGCGCAAGCGCCGCATCGCCGCCGGCGCCGGCGTGCAGGTGCAGGAAGTGAACCGCATGCTGACGCAATTCGAGCAAATGCAGACGATGATGAAGAAATTGTCGGGCGGCGGCATGATGAAGATGATGCGCAGTATGAAAGGCATGATGCCTGGCATGAGGTAAGGCTTCAAAATCCGCTGCGCGGGGCGCCTTGCGGCCGGCGATGCTCACCGTACTAAAGTACGGTTGCGCTTCTCGGCCACAAATCATCCCCGCGCGCTGTGATTTTGAAGGCCTTCGAGATGCCGCAGGATCATCGCTTGAAACCCCGAAAAACACTGTTCCAAATAATGCCAGATTGCATTTTCATGTGTCCTGCATCACTCTTCCCTCCTTCCGCAGTGCCCCTCCCCGCATAGCCAGCAACCATGCCATTTACGGGCAAAAACGCACTTGCGTGCCCCCGAGCGGTGCGCCCGGGAGACAGGCGCGTCATTTCGCTGCTTTTTCCTCGTGAAAACGTGAAAAACACTTGCATACTAGGTAAATCCACACCAATATTAGCCGTGCGATTAATTGCGCAATTTCCCATGTGTTTGTTAAGGAGGCTCGAAGATGGCAACAGCCAAAAAAACCCCAGTAGCAGCGCCAGCCAAAGCAGCAGCAGCCAAGCCTGCAGCCGCCAAGAAAGCAGCACCCGCAGCCAAGGCAGCAGCCAAACCAGCCGCGGCGAAGAAAGCGGCAGCACCGGCAACACCACGCAAGCCAAACGCAGCATTCATGAAAGCAATGACGCCATCGAAAGAGCTGGCCGCCGTTGTTGGCGCAGCACCACTGCCGCGCACGGAAGTGACCAAAAAGGTATGGGATTACATCAAAAAACTCGATCTGCAAGATCCGGCCAACCGCCGCATGATCAATGCGGACGACAAGCTGAAAGCAGTTTTCGGCGGCAAAGCCCAAGTCTCCATGTTTGAAATGACGAAACTGATCTCCGATCATTTGAAATAATCAGCTATGCGCCGGCTAACACCGAGCGAGTGCCCCGCCGCATCACTGCGAGCGGGGCATTTTTTTGGGGCCAAACCCCGTCGGGTCTGGCCCGGCCGTTGCGGTGCGGTTTAAAAACCCATAAAACCCGGCAAATACTGGGGTCCGACGAGCACGCCGGGTCCCACAGGGTCCGCCCCCAGCCATCACGATGCCGGCTTGAACTCCCACTGCCGCCACGCCGCCCGCACGGCATTCGGGTACTCGGCGCGGCCCCGGCTGCCGTTGTAGCGCCCCAGGGCCAGGTACAGGTCCCCTTTTTCCATGTCCAAGTACATGCGCAGGATGGCGCAGCCATAGCGCAGATTCGTCTGCATGTGGAACAGCTTGCTGCGGTCGCTGTCGCCGATGACACCCGTCCAGAACGGCATCACCTGCATGTAGCCGCGCGCGCCGGCCAGCGAGACGGCATATTTGCGGTAGGCCGACTCCACCTGGATCAGGCCCAGCACCAGGGCCGGTTCCAGGCCTGCGCGGCGCGACTCGTACCAGACGGTTTCCAGGAATTCCGTGCGCAGCTGCGCGTCCGGCAGCTTGCGCTGCAGGCGTGTGGACATCTGCGCCAGCCATTGCTGGTAGCGCTGCAGGTCGGCGGGGGTGGCAAATTTGGGTTGCGGCGGACGCTCGTCGCGGATCGCGTGCGACAGCGCCAGGCGGACGGAGTCGGCCAGCGCCTCCTCCTTCTGGTTGCCGGCCTGCGCCGGAACAGCGCAAGCCAGGCCGGCAGCCAGCGCGAGCGCGCCAGCCACCTTGCTTACTGAAAAGCGCTTCACTGCGCCATTTTGCCCTGGATGAAGGCGACGATCTCGTCCGGCGCCACGCCGGTCGCTTCCGTGTCGCGGCGGCCCTGGTATTCCAGCTTGCCTTCTTTCAGGCCCCGTTCGCCGATGACGATGCGGTGCGGCACGCCAATCAGTTCCCAGTCGGCAAACATGGCACCTGGACGCAAGCCGCGGTCGTCGACGATGACATCGACGCCAGCGCCTTGCAGGGCCGCGTACAGCTTCTCCGTCTCTTCCTTGACCAGTTCGCTGCGGTCCATGCCCATCGGGCACAGCACGACTTCGAACGGCGCGATCGAGGCAGGCCAGATGATGCCCTTGTCATCGAAGTTCTGTTCGATGGCGGCGCCCAGGATGCGCGTCACGCCGATGCCGTAGCAACCCATCTGCAGCGGCGCCGGCTTGCCGTTTTCGTCGAGGAAGGTGGCTTTCATGCTTTCCGAGTACGCCGTACCCAGCTGGAACACGTGGCCCACTTCGATGCCGCGCTCGATGGCCAGTACACCCTGGCCGTCCGGCGACGCGTCGCCGGCGACGACATTGCGCAAGTCGGCCACGATGGCTGGCTCGGCCACGTCACGGCCCCAGTTGGCGCCCGTGTAATGGAAACCGGCCTCATTCGCGCCGCAGACGAAGTCGCTCATGTGGGCGACCGTGCGGTCCGCCACCACGGTGACGGGGGCCTTGGTACCGATCGGGCCCAGGTAGCCGGGAATGGTGCCGTAGACTTCCAGGATTTCCGCTTCCGTCGAGAAACGGTGGCCGGCCAGGCCGGCCACCTTGCCCACCTTGATCTCGTTCAGCTCATGGTCGCCGCGCAGCAGCAGCATGAAATGCTGTTTCGTGATTTTTTCGTCCTTGCCCGTCGTTTCCACCGTCAGGGCGATGGTTTTCACGGTGTGCGACAGCTCAATACCCAGCAGGGCGGCCACGGTTTCGCACTTGACGGTGTCCGGCGTGGCCGTTTTCGTCAGCGCCTGGGTGGCCGCCGGGCGCTCGCCCGCTGGCGGCAGCGCTTCGGCCGCTTCCATGTTGGCGGCGTAGTCGGACGTCGGGCAGTACACGAGCGCGTCTTCACCCGTGTGGGCGATGACGTGGAATTCGTGCGAACCGGAACCGCCGATGGCACCGTTGTCGGCTGCCACGGCGCGGAATTTCAGGCCGAAACGCGTGAAGATGCGCGTGTAGGCGTCAAACATGATCTTGTACGACGCCTGCATGCCGGCCAGGTCGCGGTCGAACGAGTAGGCGTCCTTCATGGTGAATTCGCGGCCACGCATCAGGCCGAAACGTGGGCGGCGCTCGTCGCGGAACTTGGTCTGGATGTGATAAAAGTTCAGCGGCAGCTGGCGGTAGGACTTGATTTCCGTGCGCACGACGTCCGTGATGACTTCTTCCGACGTCGGCTGGATCGCGTATTCGCGGCCGTGGCGGTCTTTCACGCGCATCAGTTCATCGCCCATCTTGGTCCAGCGGCCCGTCTCCTGCCACAGTTCGGCCGGCTGCACGAGCGGCATCAGCAGTTCGATGGCGGCGGCCTTGTTCATCTCGTCACGGATGATGGCTTCCACCTTGCGGATCACGCGCAGGCCCATCGGCATGTAGGTATAGATGCCGGAACCGAGGCGTTTGATCATGCCTGCACGCATCATCAATTGGTGGCTGACGATTTCCGCGTCAGAAGGTGCATCTTTAAGTGTGGAAATAAAAAAACGGGAGGCGCGCATAACGGTGAATTCTTTTTAAAAAGAGAGGGTTATAATCAACCTAATTTTAAAGGATTAGCTGGCTGATGCGTCCATACTTTACACAAATGCGCTCAATTGGTGCGATTCCGGCCCTTTTCGCACCCCGAAAAGGTGGCCGGCTTGCGGAGTTGTGGGTAATTATGTAAAAAAAGACGCACTGTCGCAGAAAGTTTGAGGTGCATTATGCTCGACCGTGAAGGGTTTCGGCCCAACGTCGGCATCATCCTGCTAAACGCCCAGAACGAGGTGTGGTGGGGCAAGCGGGTGCGCGAGCACTCATGGCAGTTTCCACAAGGCGGTATCAAATATGGCGAAACACCGGAACAAGCCATGTTTCGCGAACTTGAAGAGGAAATCGGACTCAGACAGGAACACGTCAAAATTGTCGGCCGCACCCGCGACTGGCTGCGCTATGAAGTGCCAGACCACTTCATCAAGCGCGAGATTCGCGGCCATTACCGTGGCCAGAAGCAGATTTGGTTTCTGCTGAGAATGTGCGCGCGCGACAATGACGTCAATCTGCGCCTGACCGACCATCCCGAGTTCGACGCCTGGCGCTGGCATGAATACTGGGTCCCGCTCGATGTCGTGATTGAATTTAAACGCGATGTATATCAGCGCGCCTTGCAGGAGCTGTCCCGCTTCCTGACCTGGCCCGTGCATGGCAACGCACAGCAGCAACACCGCCACACGTCGCGCTACCTGCGCCAGCCGCACGCGCCGCGGGCACAGGACGCCACGGCCGTGGCCAGGCCGTGCGACGGCCCGGACGCGGACGGACGCACGCCGGAGCTGATTCTGCCGGGCAAGGGGTAGTCCACGGCAATGAACGCACTCTCCCACGCAAAAGGGGCAGCCTGACCAGGCTGCCCCTTTTTTCATTCCGGTAGGAACTACCCTGCCGGAACCGTCAACTTAGTTGCTTGCCGGCGCAGCCGCGGCAGCGGGAACGTCCAGGGTAAAGGCTTTCAAGCCCAGGATGCCGCTGCTGTAGTGGCGGATCTTGTTGGCCAGGGCCGGATCGCTGTTCAGCTTTTGGCCGTACGACGGCACCATTTCCACCATCTTCGCCTGCCATTCCGGCGTCGCCAGGCGGCTCTTGAACGCCGTCTGCAGCACCTTGATCATGATCGGCGGCGCGGTCGAGGCACCCGGCGAGGCACCCAGCAGGGCAACGATGCTGCCATCGGCGGCACCGACGACTTCCGTGCCGAACTGCAGCAAGCCACCCTTGACCGGGTCATCCTTGACGATCTGCACGCGCTGGCCAGCGTTTTGCAGGGTCCAGTCTTCCATCTTGGCATTCGGCAAGTATTCGCGCAGGGTGGCCAGGCGGTCTTCCGGGGTGTTCATCACTTGCTGCACCAGATATTTCGTCAGTGGAATATTGTCGTAGCCGGCTTGCAGCATCGGTTTCACATTGCCCGTGCCGATCGAGGCAGGCAAGTCGATCCACGAACCGTTTTTCAGGAACTTCGTCGAGAAGGTGGCAAACGGGCCGAACAGCAGGGCTTTCTTGCCATCGATGATGCGCGTGTCCAGATGCGGCACGGACATCGGCGGCGAGCCGACGGACGCCTTGCCGTAGACCTTGGCCGCATGTGCCGCCACCAGTTCCGGATTGGTGGTGACCAGCCATTGGCCGCCCACCGGCACGCCGCCGTAGCCCTTGGCTTCCGGAATACCCGATTTTTCCAGCAGCGGCAGCGAACCGCCGCCCGCGCCGATGAAGACGAACTTGGCGCGCACATTCTTTTCCTGGCCGTCGGCCAGGTTTTTCACCTTGACGTTCCACACGCCATCGGCGCCGCGCTGAATGTCTTCCACCTGGTGACGCAGGTGCAAGACCATGCCATGGCTGTCCGTCAGGTATTTGACGAGGCCGCGCGTGAGATTGCCGAAATTGACGTCGGTGCCGATGTCCATGCGCGTTGCTGCCACTTTCTGGCCCTTGTCGCGGCCTTGCATGACCAGCGGCGCCCATTGCGCGATCTGCTCCTGGTCTTCCGAGTACAGCATGCCTTTGAACAAGTTCTGCTTTTGCAGCGCGTCATAGCGCTTGTGCAGAAAAGCAATATTGGCATCGCCCCACACAAAGCTCATGTGCGGCACGTTGTTGATGAAGGTCTGCGGCGCGCCCAGGTGCTTGTTGGCCACCTGGTAGGCCCAGAATTGCTTGGAAATTTCGAATTGCTCGTTGATTTCGACGGCTTTCTTCGTCTCGATGCTGCCATCGGCCGCTTCCGGCGTGTAGTTCAGTTCGGCAAACGCAGAGTGGCCCGTACCCGCGTTGTTCATCGCGTCCGAGCTTTCGGCGGCCACGGAATCGAGGCGCTCGACCATTTCCATCGTCAGCGACGGGTCGAGTTCCTTGAGCATGCTGCCCAGGGTGGCGCTCATGGTGCCGGCGCCGATCAGCAGCACGTCGACCGGTTTTTCAGACGAGGCCGGCGGGGTCTTGTTACATGCCGCCAGGATCAGGCACGACATCAAAAGTAATAGCGATTTACGCATACGTAACTCCATTGAGGGATACTGAAGGATGATTCTTGTGCGCCACCGCAACGGCACCATCGCTGCCGTAAATGAAAACAGCCTGCCATCCGGTTCGCTGAAGCGGCCGGAGAGGCGAAGGGCGATGGTGTCAGGCATGCTGCCGTGCCACGGTTCAGGCCGTGAGTGACTGCTGGTGGCAAAGGTGCGGGCAATGGACGGCGCGACATCGTTGTCGGCGGGAAAACCGGCAATGAAATCGCCGTCCTGTCCAGTGCAAATATCAAGAGCGGCGATTTTATCACCGTTATTTGGCGCCGCCGGGGCGCGGGGATCGTGGATAATACTTACTGCCAGGTATTATATTTCGGTAACTATCGGGTCATGGAGACGGACGGGCGGCGTAAAAAAGACCTGCGGCTGCCCACTATTTGCCTACGCGTTACAATGCCGGCTGCCCTTCAGCCATTCATTCAGCCAGAATACTCAGCCATGTTCAACCCCTCTTCCGACGATGTACGCCGTTTCTTTTGCGAAACATTGCGCAAGCACCGAGCCCACGAAATCCTCACGCCCATGGAGGCCATCGCACTCGACTGGATCCTGGAACACCCCGAATACGAGAACGAACTCGCCGATGTGGAAGCGGCGCTGGCGCGCGATTACTCCGTCGAAGGGGGCCAGGCCAATCCCTTCCTGCACCTGTCCATGCACCTGTCGATCACGGAACAGGTACAGGTGGACCAGCCGCGCGGCATCCGCCCTGCCGTGCAGCAACTGACGCAGCGCCTCGATTCGGCCCATGCGGCCCACCACGAGGTGATGGAGTGCCTGGGCCAGATGATCTGGGCTTCGCAGCGCTCGGGCTTGCCGCCGGACACGGACGCGTATATCGACTGCGTGCGCCGCCGCTGATCAGCTAGTATCATGTTGCCAAGACACTCATCAACCGAAGGATATCTTGGCCCATCACACCATTCTTGTATTAGGCGGCTACGGTTTTTTCGGCACGCGCATTTGCCAGGCACTGGCCGGCAATAAGGATATCCATCTGCTGGTGGCCGGGCGCGATGCCGCCAGGGCCGGGGCATTGGCGGCGCAATTGGGCTTGCCGCCGCAGCAGGCGCTGGCGCTCGATGCGCAGGCGCCTGATCTGGCGCGGCGCCTGGCCGAACTGGGTGTCGATACGCTGATCCATACCGCCGGCCCCTTCCAGGGCCAGGATTACCGCGTCGCCTGCGCGGCGATCGACGCCGGCGCCAACTACATCGACCTGGCGGACGGCCGCGATTTTGTCGCCGGCATTGCCAGCCTCGACGAGCGGGCGCGCCAGCGCGGCGTCTTCGTCACCAGCGGCGCCAGCTCGCTGCCGGCGCTCTCGTCGGCCGTGGTGGACCGCTACCTGCCGCGCTTTCGCCAGCTGACGTCGATCCGCCACGGCATCGCCTCCGGCGCCCGTGCGCCTGGCATCGCCACCATGGCTGGCATCTTCTCGTATTGCGGCAAGCCATTCCAGCGCCTCGTCGCCGGCTCCCAGGAAACCACGCATGGCTGGCTAGACCTGAAACGCCACCGCTTTGCCGCGCCCGTGGGACGGCGCTTGCTGGGCAGCTGCGACGTGCCCGACCTGGCGCTGTTCCCGCAACGCTATCCTGGCCTCGAGACCGTCACCTTTCACGCCGGTTTTGCCGGCGCACCCGGCCACCTGTTCGTCTGGGCCGCCGCGCAGCTGGTGCGGCTGGGCCTGTTGCGCAGCCTGCTGCCGCTGGTCAAGCCGCTGCACGCCATCAGCAAGCGGGTGGAACCGCTGGTCAGCGACAAGGGCGCGATGTTCGTGACGATGCAAGGCGTGGGTCTGGATGGCTGGCCCTTGGCGCTGACATGGCAGTTGCTGGCGGCGCAGAACCACGGTCCGCATATTCCCTGCGGCGCGGCGATCGCGCTGGCGAACCGCCTGGCCAGCGCCACCAGCGGCGGCGTACCGCTGCCGCGCGGCGCCACGCCCTGCGTCGGCCTGCTCACGGTAGAAGCTTACCTGGCCGCGCTACAAGGCTATGCTGTGACCGAGGTACCGGCGTGAGCTGGTACCTGTTCGTCAAATGGCTGCACATCCTCAGCGCCACGATCCTGTTTGGCACCGGCATCGGCATCGCCTTCTTCAAATGGATCAATGAGCGGGGCGGCGAGGTGCGCGCGATCCGCCTGTCGGCTGAAAAGACGGTGCTGGCCGACTGGCTGTTCACCACGCCAGCCGTCATTGTCCAGCCGCTGTCCGGGCTGGCGCTGGCGCATCTGGCCGGCTATCCGATCCTGTCCGGCTGGGTCCTCGCCTCGATGCTGCTGTATGCGCTGGCTGGCGCCTGCTGGCTGCCCGTGGTGTGGCTGCAGATCCGCATGCGCAGCCTGGCCCGCCTGGCCGATGATACGGGCACACCGCTGCCGCGCCTGTACTGGATCTATGCGCGCTGCTGGTTCTGGCTCGGCGTGCCGGCGTTTGTCGCCCTCATGCTGGTCTACTGGCTGATGGTGGCCAAGCCCGCGCCATGACGCCGGCGACCCTGCGCCGGCTGTACTGGACCCTGCGCCTCGGCATGGCCTTCATCTGGATCTGGACGGCGCTCGTCTCCTGGTACCTGTATCCGCATGGCGAATCGCTCGCCTGGCTGCGCCGCAGCGGCATCACGCTGCATACCGAGCAAGTGTTTGCCGCCTCCTGCCTGGCCGACCTGGCCATGGGCATCGCCTCGCTGCTGCACGCCCGGCCGTGGCTGTGGTGGATACAGTGCGCGCTGGTGGCCGGCTATACACTGGTGATCGCCGTCTTCCTGCCGGAATTCCTGATCCACCCTTTCGGGCCGCTGACGAAAAACATCCCGCTGATCACCGGTCTCGTATTTCTTGCACTGTATGAAAAAAGCCACGGCTAGCGTGGCTTCGGGACCGGGATCAGCACGGATCAGCGGTGGATGACCAGGGTCGTCGGCAGGCTGTGGAAATAGGCGGCCAGGTCCTTGATGTCCTGGTTGCTCAGCGGTTTCACCTGGCCCGTCATGATGGCGTTGTTGCGGCCGTTGGCCTTGTCGCCCCGCTTGTAGGCGGTGAGCGCGTGCTCCAGGTAATCCTTGTGCTGGCCCGCCAGCTTCGGATACGACGGGTCGATGGGCGAGCCATAATCCTTGCCGTGGCAAGTGGCGCAGCTGTATTTTTCCGCCAGGGCCTTGCCCGTGTTGATATTGCCGGCGGCGCCAGCGCCGAACGAAACGGTGGCGCAAACGAGGGCGGCGAGTAGTTTTTTCATCTGGCTGGTCCTCAGTTCGGCTTGGCTTGTTGCGAATAATAGGCGGCGACATCGGCGATATCCTGGTCCGACAGGCTGCTGGCGATGCCCTTCATGCTGGGGTGCTTGCGGTCGCCCTTCTTGTAGGCCTGCAGCGCATTCTCGATATATTTCGCCGACTGGCCGCCGATCATGGGCACCTGGAACACTTCGGGGAAGGTCGCCTTGTAGCCTGGAATGCCGTGGCAACCGATGCACATTTCCACCTTGGCAGTGGCTGCCTTGGCGTTTCCTACAATGTCAGCCGCTGTGACGGCATTGGCGATGCCGGCAAGCACGAGAAGTGCAAATATTTTTTTCATAGTGGCAAAGTGAACAAAGGTAATCGGAGAAACGCAAAGGCTGGTTTTTTTTGATCTTATGTGTTGACAATTAAGGTTGACAATTAATCTTCTGCTTGCCGATTCTAACCAAGATATTCTTGCAAGTCCACCTACAAAAAAGCCACTGTCGGCATGCGGGCACAAGCCACCGGCGTGACGGTGCGCCGCAGTTCTGTTTATACTCACCGTTTCCCGACTTTGGCAGACCGTTCATGCAAACACCGCACTCCCAGCAAGGCCAACGCTTCGAAGGTTCCGACAGCTATGTCGCCACCGCCGACCTGAAACTGGCCGTGAATGCGGCGCTGACCCTGAAGCGCCCCCTGCTGATCAAGGGCGAACCGGGCACGGGCAAGACCATGCTGGCCGAGGAAGTGGCCGCCGCGCTGAACATGCCGCTGATGCAGTGGCATATCAAATCGACCACCAAGGCGCAGCAGGGCCTGTACGAATACGACGCCGTCTCGCGCCTGCGCGATTCGCAGCTGGGCGACGAGCGCGTGCGCGACATCCAGAATTACATCGTCAAGGGCGTGCTGTGGCAGGCGTTTACGGCGCCCGAGCCGGTGGTGCTGCTGATCGACGAAATCGACAAGGCCGACATCGAATTCCCCAACGACCTGTTGCGCGAACTGGACCGCATGGAATTCTACGTCTACGAGACGCGCGAAATGGTCACGGCGCGCCACCGCCCGCTCGTCATCATCACTTCGAACAACGAGAAGGAATTGCCGGACGCCTTCCTGCGCCGCTGCTTCTTCCATTACATCAAATTCCCGGACAAGGACACGATGGAACAGATCGTCGCCGTCCACTACCCGCACCTGAAGCAGGAACTGCTGGCACAGGCGCTGCAAACCTTCTACGAAGTGCGCGACGTGCCGGGCCTGAAGAAAAAGCCGTCGACATCGGAATTTCTCGACTGGCTCAAGCTGCTGCTGGCCGAGGACATCCCGTTTGACGCGCTGCGCAGCAAGGACAACAAGGCCGTCGTGCCGCCCCTGCATGGCGCGCTGCTGAAAAACGAGCAGGACGTGCACCTGTTCGAGCGCCTGATGTTCATGTCGCGCACCAACCGTTAAGGAGCGCCGGTGAACGACATCAGCCCTGACAACGTCTTCGTCCCCCTGGAACTGCACGGCATCCGCCTCGAAGCGCTGGCGCCGCACCACGCGCCCGGCCTGCGCGCGGCAGCCATGGACGGCGAACTGTGGAAGCTGCGCGTGACATCCGTGCCCGAGCCCGACCAGGTGGAGCAGTACATCTTCAAGGGCATCGAAATGCGTCCCTCGCGCTTCGCCTTTGCCGTCATCGACGTGGCCAGCGGCGAGGTACTCGGCACCACCAGCTACCACGACGTGGTGCCGGAGATCAAACGCCTGGAAATCGGCTACACCTGGTATGCGCAGCGCTGCCAGCGCAGCCACGTCAACACCACCTGCAAATTGCTGCTGCTGGCACACGCCTTCGACACCCTCGGCTGCGCGCTGGTGGGCTTGCGCACCGACAATTTCAACCACGCCTCGCAGGCGGCCATCGAGCGCCTGGGCGCAAAAAAGGATGGCGTGCTGCGCCACCATGCACTGCGCCGCGACGGCACGGTGCGCGACACGGTGATGTACAGCATCGCACGGGGCGAGTGGCCGGAAATCGCCGCCCATCTGCGCTACAAGCTGGCGCAGCGGCCGATTCAAGCGCTGCCGCGCGCGGCAGAGGCGCCGCCATGCTGATCGATTTCTTCTTCACGCTCAAGGACGCGAAGATACCCGTCTCGATCAAGGAATTTTTGACCTTGCTCGAGGCGCTGCAAAAGAACGTCATCGAGGCATCGATGGATGATTTCTACTATCTGTCGCGCCTGACCCTGGTCAAGGATGAAGCGCATTTCGACAAGTTCGACCGCGCCTTTGCGCAGTATTTCAAGGGCGTCAACGGGGCTTTCGACACGAATGCGGCAATTCCCCTCGACTGGCTGCTCAAGCGCATGCAGCGCGAGCTGTCCGAGGAACAGAAGGCGCAGCTGGAAAAATTTGGCTACGACAAGCTGATGGACCGCCTGAACGAGCTGCTGAAGGAGCAAAAAGAGCGCCACGAAGGCGGCAGCAAGTGGATCGGCACGGGCGGCACTTCGCCGTTCGGCAATGGCGGCACGAATCCGGAAGGCATCCGCATCGGCGGCAAGGGCGGCAACCGCACGGCAGTGAAAGTGTGGGAAGCGCGCAGCTACCAGGATTACGACGGCGAGCGCGAACTGGGCACGCGCAATCTGAAGGTCGCGCTGCGCCGCCTGCGCAAGTTCGCGCGCGAAGGCGCGGAAGATGAGCTGGCGCTGGACGCCACCATCGCCGCCACGGCCAATAACGCGGGCTACCTCGACATCAGGATGCGCCCCGAGCGCAAGAACCGCATCAAGGTGCTGATGCTGTTCGACGTGGGCGGCAGCATGGACGACCATATCGAGCGCACGGAAGAACTGTTCTCGGCGGCGAAGACGGAATTCAAGAACATGGAATTCTTCTACTTCCATAACTGCGTCTACGACACGCTGTGGAAGAACAACCGGCGCCGCCACGCCGAACGTTTTCCCACCTGGGACGTGCTGCGCAAATACCCGCCCGACACCAAGCTCATTTTCGTCGGCGACGCCACCATGAGTCCCTATGAAATCCTGCAGCCGGGCGGCTCCGTCGAGTACAACAACGAGGAAGCGGGCTCCGTCTGGCTGGCGCGCTTCACCAGCGCCTTCCCGAAATTCATCTGGCTCAATCCCGAATCCGAAGGCCTGTGGCAGTACCGCCAATCCATCGGCGTGATGCGCCAGTTGATGAACGACCGCATGTTCCCCCTGTCGATCGATGGACTGGAACGGGGCATGCGTTTGCTCAGTAAATAAAGACGCGCAACAAGAAGTCCATGGCGGCATGCCGCCGCCATGTCGTACACTGCGGGACAGAACCACCGCGGAGCTTCTCCGCTGCGGGCGCGCGCCATCGATACTGGCAAGCCCGCCCAGCTGCATCTTGTGCGCGGCCGCCATGGCCGTGACACTGTTCGATTGCGCACATCGTGCGCGCCTTCTGCTCCGGTAGAATCGGCGCATCGCTCTGCGCAAACAATGCACCATCGCTGCACCACGACATTGCCGCGCCAGCTCCCATGCTGCCGGCCGGTGCAAGCGCTATTTCAAAGGAATGAGCATGCAAAGTCTGATCTCGATCGCCGCCGACCTGTCCTGGCCGTTCGCCATCACCCTGGCCTGGGTCGTCGGTGAATTCGGTCACCGCTGGACTGGCCTGCCGCGCATCAGTTTTTATGGCGTGATCGGTTTCATCCTGGCGCAAACCCAGGTCGGCATCCTGCCGCAGACGGACGCGGGCCCCATGCTGGTGCTGGCCGACGTGGCCTTCGGCCTGATCCTGTTCGAGGTCGGCTACCGCATCAACCTGCGCTGGCTGAAGAACAACCCGTGGATCGCCGTCACGGGCCTGGTCGAATCCCTGCTGACCTTTGCCGTCGTCTACTTCATCGGCATCGAATTCGGCACCACCTCGATGACGGCACTGCTGCTGGCGTCCCTGGCCATGTCCACCTCGCCGGCTACCATCATGCGCGTGATTAACGAGGAGCGCAGCTCGGGCCAGGTCACGGAACGCATCGTCCACCTGACGGCGCTCAACTGCGTGCTGGCCGTCTTCACCTTCAACATCATCATCGGCTTCTGGATGTTCCAGAGCTCCACCGACCTGATCGAGGCGACCAGCAGCAGCGCCGCCGTGCTGGCCGCCTCCGTGGCCGCCGGCACCGTCTTCGGCATCGTCGTGCCGGCCATGCTGCGCCGCCTGGGCAACATGGCGCAAGACGCCACCGTGGCCTTCGCGCTGTCGGTGATGCTGCTCGTCGCCCTGACCTACACCACCAGCCTGTCGCCGCTGCTGGCCACCCTCACCTTCGGCCTGGTGGCGCGCCACCGCCGCGTCGCCTTCAGCCAGGCGCAGCGCAATTTCGGCGCGCTGGGCGAACTGCTGACGGTGCTGCTGTTCGTGTACGCCGCCTCGACCCTGGAGTGGAGCAGCGTGACGGCCGGCGCGGCCCTGGCCCTGGCCGTCGTCGGCGGGCGCCTGCTGACCAAAGTCGTCGGCGTGGCCGCGTTCTCGCACGTCAGCGGCATCTCCTGGCGCAAGGGCATCCTGACGGGCGTGGCCCTGACGCCCGTCTCCGTCTTCATCATCCTGCTGCTCGAACACGCGCGCCAGCACGGCGTGAACTTCGGCGACGAATTGAATGCCCTGGCCGCCGTCACGCTGGGCCTGGAACTGGTCGGCCCCGTGCTGGTGCAGCGCGTGCTGATGCTGGCCAAAGAAACCCACGAAATCAAGGAGCGCTAAATGCCGCTGGAACCCTTTGGCCAATCGGCCGCGCTGACTTTCGGCGTCGAACTCGAACTGCAGTTGGTGAACCTGTCGGACTACGACTTGACGGCCGCCAGCCCCGACCTGCTGCACCTGCTGGGGAAAAAACCGTTTCCCGGCAACGTCACGCCGGAAATCACCGAGAGCATGATCGAGATCAACTCGAGCGTGCACACGCATCACGGCCCCCTGCTGGAGCAGTTGCAGGAAATCCGCGATACCCTGGTCACGGCGGGCGACAAGCTCAATATCGGCATCGCGGGCGGCGGCACGCACCCGTTCCAGCAATGGTCGTCGCAAAAAATCTTTTCCAAGCCCCGTTTCCAGGAAATCTCGGAGCTGTACGGCTACCTGGCCAAGCAGTTCACCATCTTCGGCCAGCACGTGCACATCGGCTGTGCCTCGGGCGACGACGCCATGTTTTTGCTGCATTCGCTGAACCGCTACATCCCCCACTTCATCGCCCTGTCGGCTTCTTCGCCCTATGTGCAGGGACGCGACACCCTCTTCGATTCGGCCCGCCTGAATTCCGTGTTCGCCTTCCCCATGAGCGGGCGCGCGCCGTTCACGCTGAGCTGGGAACAGTTCTCCAACGAGTATTTCGCCAAGATGGAAAACACGGGCATCATCAAGAGCATGAAGGATTTTTATTGGGATATCCGTCCCAAGCCGGAATTCGGCACCATCGAACTGCGCGTGTGCGATACGCCGCTGACGGTGGAGCGTGCCGCCGCGCTGGCCGCCTACCTGCAGGCACTGTGCCGCTACCTGCTGGAGCAGAAGGAAGCGCCGCCTGTGGAAGACGACTACCTCGTGTACAACTACAACCGCTTCCAGGCCTGCCGCTTCGGCCTCGATGGCGCCATCACGCACCCAAAAACCTACGAGACGATGTCGCTGCGCGAAGACATCATGACCACCCTGCGCAAGATGGAGCCGCACGCCGAGGCGCTGGGCAGCACGCCCGCCCTGAAGCACCTGTCGGACGTGGCCAAGCAGTGGAGCGACGCGCAATACCTGCGCAAGCAGCATAGCCTGCAGGGCAGCGCCGAGGGCATGGTCGATTCGGCCATCCGCTGCTTCCGTGGCGAACCCATGAATTACTGAGGATGCCAGGCCAAACCTGCTGCGCGTCGGCATAGGTGGCCTGCGATGCTCACCGTACCTGCGTACGATTGCGCTTCTCAGCCACCTCTCCCTTCCGCTCGCGACGGTTTTGCCAGTCATCGTGACCTTTACCCCAGCAACGTGGCCCGTTCACTCCCCACCCGGCACGACCGGGGTTGGCCCCTGAGGGACTCAACCGCCCCTTCTGTCCATGGGATCTGGCTCGCCGGGTCAGACCCCGGCATACCGCGACGCGCCCAAAAAACCACACCGCGTCTTCCCGTCATTTACAGCGCCCGCCCCCGCTTGTTACAATAAGTGAGAATGATTCTTATTATTGTTTAAACCAAGGACCCAGCCCAGCCGGATGGGACAAGCAAGGGGAACGCGATGCCGCTGGCAGAGCCGCTACACCGCCAGGACATCGCGACGCTGTATGCCGACCACCACGGCTGGCTGCAGGGCTGGCTGCGCAAGAAGCTGGGCAGCACGGCCTGCGCGGCCGACATGGCGCAGGATACTTTCCTGCGCCTGCTCGACCGTGAAGACGCCGTCGCCGCGCGCGAGCCGCGCGCCTTTCTCGCCACCGTGGCGCAGCGCGTCCTGTTCAACCATTACCGCCGCCAGAAGCTGGAGCAAGCCTACCTGGACGTGCTGGCGCAGCTGCCTTCCCCGCACGCCCCGTCGCCCGAGGAACGGGCGCTGCTGCTGGCCACCGTATTTGAACTCGACCGCATGCTCGATGGCTTGCCGCCACCCGTCAAGCGGGCCTTCTTATTGCGCCAGCTCGACGAACTGCCGCAGGAAGACATCGCGCGCCAGCTCGGCATCTCGCTGGCCACCGTGAAACGCCATCTGCAGCGGGCCGGCAGCGCCACGCAAGCGTGGCAGCAGCTGCAACTGCAGCACGAGCACTTGCCGCCCGAGGCGCACGCCACCCTGCTGCGCGCTTGCGTGCAAGCCAATGCGCCACGTCGCCACGCCGTCAAGACCCTGACCCTGCTGCTGGCCTGCGGCGCCTCGCTGTACGCGTTCGATCGCCGCAGCCCGTGGCGCAGCTGGACGGCCGACTACCGCAGCGGCGTCAACCAGCGCCGCGTGGTGACCCTGGGCGACGGCACGCAGCTCACGCTCAACACGAATAGCGCCGTGAATGTCGACTACAGCGGCGAGCAGCGGCGCATTCAACTGCTGGAAGGCGAAATCTTTATTGCCACCGGCAAGGATGCGGCGCAGCGGCCGTTCTTTGTCGGTACGCCGCATGGCGGCCTGCAGGCGCTGGGCACGCGCTTCACGGTGCGCCTGCACGATGGCTATGCCAGCGCCGGCGTGCTCGAAGGCGCCGTTGCGGTGCTGGCCGATGACGGCAGCCACCGCCTGGTACTGCATCCTGGTGACGGCGTTCATTTCGACAGTGACAGCCATCACCGCCAGGCGCTGGCGCCGTATGGCGGCGCCTGGCTCGAGGGCATGCTGGTGGCGCGCGACATGCGCCTGGCCGATTTCCTCGCCGAGCTGTCGCGCTACAGCGAAGTCCCGCTGGGCTGCACAACGGCCAGCGCCGGCCTGCGCGTCTCCGGCTCCTATCCGCTGGCCGACGTGGATGCCATCCTCGACGCCGTCAGCGCCAGCCTCCAGCTGCGGCGCAATATCGTCACGCGCTTCTGGGGACATCAGGTGGTGCGCATCGAACTGGCGCGGCGCTGACATTATTTTCCGCAAAGTGAGCTGTTTCACCGTGGCCGCGTGACCTGGAAGACAGGCAGTCTCCCTCTTGCGCATCCACGAAAGGTTTTATTCCATGCATCACGCTTCGCGTTCCCTCCTGACCCGCACCATCCTCGCCTGCGCCCTGTCGCAAATCGGCCTGGCCCTCACCCTGCCCGCGCTGGCCCAGGCTCAAAGCCAGCAACTGCGCGTCTACAGCATCCCCGCCGGCGCGCTGGGCGACGTGCTGACGCGCTTCGGCAGCGACAGCGCCATTTTATTGTCGTTCTCCAGCGAGTCCACGCAAGGCTTGCGCAGCGCCGGCCTGCAAGGCAGCTATGGCGTGCACGATGGTTTCCGCGTGCTGCTGGCCGGCAGCGGCTTGCACGCCGTGCCGCAGCCGAATGGCGGCTACCTGCTGCAGAAAATCCCCGCCAGCGCGAATGCTCCTACGCCGGACAGCCGCGGCGTGGCTGTCATGAGCGGCGTCACCGTCGTGGCGGCGGCCGAGCGCAGCGCCGCCACCAGCGGCACGGACAGCTACACGGGCGGTCCCGCCAGCGGCGCCACGGGCCTGGCCTTGAGCCAGCGCGAGACGCCGCAATCGCTGACCATCGTCACGCGCCAGCAGATGGATGACCAGAACAGCAATGCCGTCTCCGACGTCATGAAAAACGTCAATGGCGTGAGCGTGCAAAACTACGACAGCGACCGCTGGAGCTTCCAGGCGCGCGGCTTTGCCGTCACCAATTTCCAGTACGACGGCGTCTCGGCCATCTATGACGGCGTGTACGACTGGGGCACGACCAACAGCGACATGGCCATCTACGACCGCATCGAAGTGCTGAAGGGCGCGACGGGCCTGATGAGCGGCTCGGGCGACCCGTCGGCCACCGTCAACATGGTGCGCAAGCGTCCCACCGCCGACTTCGCGGGGGCAGCGACCCTGGGCGCAGGCTCGTGGGACAATTACCGCGGCGAGGTCGATGTCTCCGGTCCCCTGAACGCCAGCCGCACGGTGCGCGGCCGCCTGGTGGGCGCTTACCAGGACAAGCATTCCTACCTGGACCGCTACAAGCAGCAGAAATCCGTCGCCTACGGCATCGTCGAGGCGGACCTGACGCCAGTGACCCTGCTGACGGCCGGCTTCACGCACCAGGACTACAAGCCGCGCGGCTCGACCTGGACCGGATTCCCCGTGCTGTTTTCCGATGGCTCGCGCACGGATTTTCCTACTTCGTGGAATCCGGCCACCGGCTGGAGCCGCCGCGACATGCAGAACACCACCCTGTTCTCGTCGCTGGAACACACGTTTGCCAACGACTGGAAAATCAAGCTGAGCGCCAACCAGTTGCGCAGCAAGCATGACAGCGTGCTCGGTTCGGCCAGCGGCGGCAATCCCGATCCCGTCACGGGCGAAGGCGCGTATTTCTTCATGGGCAAATACAAGGGCGACCGCCGCCAGACCACCATCAACGTGGACGCCAGCGGCCCGTTTACTGCCTTTGGCCACCAGCATGAAGCCATGCTTGGCTATTCGTCATCAACGGCGAAGCAGGATGGTCCCGTCTATGAATCGGTCTACCCGCCTGTCGAAGGCAGTTATTTCGACTGGCACGGCCAGTACGCGGAACCGGCCTTCAAACGCCTGGGCAACGACAACGACAGCACGCGCCAGAGCGGCCTGTATGGCGCCGTACGCCTGCATCCCGTCGACGCGCTGTCCGTCATCGTCGGCGCGCGCGTAAGCGACTACAAGCAGGAGCAGGACCGCAGCTTCTTCGACACCGGCACCGCACGCATCACCTCGCGCATCGAGGAGAACAACGTCGTCACGCCGTATGCGGGCGTGGTCTACGATCTCGATAAAACATACTCTCTCTTCGGCAGCTACACGAGCATCTTCGCGCCGCAAAGCAATCGCGACGCCAACCGCCGTTTCCTCTCGCCCGTGCGCGGCAAGGGATTGGAAGCGGGCGTGAAGGCCGAATACTTCGAGGGCAAGGTCAATGCCAGCGCCGCCGTCTTCCAGATCCGCCAGAGCAATGTGGCCAGCTATGTGGGCGAGGTGAATGGCGAGGAGGCATACAAGGCCATCGACGGCGTCACCAGCCGCGGCCTGGAAATGGAAGTGACGGGCGAAGTGGCCAAGGACGTGAAGCTGAGCGCCGGCTACACGTATGCGCATGTGCGCGATGCGGACGGCAAGGACGTCTTTTCCACCATGCTGCAAACCACGCAACCGGCCCATTTGGTGCGCGTGCAAGGCAGCTGGCGCCTGCCCGCCAGCCTGGACAAGGTCACAGTGGGGGGCGGCATCAACTGGCAAAGCAGCTATTTCGGCAAGCTGTGGAATCCGGCCGCCGAAGACTATGCGCGCATAGGCCAGGGCAGCTACGCGCTGGTCAACCTGATGGCCCGCTACGAGATCAGCAAGAACACGACAGCCAGCCTGAATGTAAACAACCTGCTGGACAAGAAGTACCTGACGGGCCTGGGCCTGTTCGAAACAGGCTTCTACGGCGAACCGCGCAACGTGATGTTCACGCTGCGCACGAAGTTTTAACTGCCTCGGCTAAGCGCCATACAGCGCCAGCGCCCAGGCTGGCGGGCGCAGCTCCTGCGCCAGTGGCAGGTAAGCGGGATCGAAGCGCGCCGCCAGCAGGTACACGTTGGCGGCGCCGCCGCGCTCCCATGCGCCCGTGAAGCCTTTTTCGCCTGCCGCCGCCCGCTTGCGGTCGAACGGCACGGCACTTTTCGCGAACTCCTCGTGGGTCTTTCTGCCCTGCGCATACGGCGCCAGCCAGGCCAGCGCCTCGGCCAGGCGCTGCGCTTCCGGCGCGCCGTACCAGTCATCGCCATGCGCCTGCGCCATCAGCGCCGTCGCCAGCAGCGGCTCCAGGCTGTAGGTGGTGTAATGCAGGGCGTCGCGCTGCTCGAAATCAAATGGCACGCCGCCGGCGCCGATATTGCGCGGCACGTGTGCCAGGAAGCGCTCCTTCGCGCGCGCGATCAGCAGCGCCTCGCCCGTGACATAGGCGGCAGCGGTTCCTATCTTGATGCGGTGGCTATGCCAGTTGTTGCGCGCCGTGGATGGCCCGCCCACCTTGACGGGATCACTGAGGTAGCCCTGCGCCAGGGTGCGGCAAAAGGCCCGTACCTGCTCGCGCTCCACGCCGCTCAAGCGTTCCTGTATCAGGTCAAAGCCCATCAGCATGCCGGCCAGCTCCGTCTCGTCGATGGGGCTGAACGACGGCTGGTAGCCGCTGACCCAGGCCAGTACCAGCTGGCGCGCCGCCTCGAAATGCGCCATCTCGCCCGACAAGCGCCAGGCCAGCGCCTGCAGCCGCGCCTGGCGCCAGTCTTCCTGCGCCTGCTGGCTTTTTTCGCGTCCGCCTTCTCCCTTCAGCAAGCCGCCCGTGCGCACTTCGGCCATCAGGTGCACGGGCCGCGCCGCATCCTTGCGCGCCGCCTTGAGCACCTGTTCCGCGATGGCCGGCTCCACGCGCGCCTTGAGCGTGCGGGCGCGCGCGGCCGACGTCAGGGCGAACGCCAGCGCTTCTTCGTGCGGCTGCGGCGCGGCGCGCAACCCCGCCAGCGGCAGCGCCAGCAGGGCGGCCAGCACCGTACGCCGGCGCATCAGGTGCGCACTCAAAACCGCGTCTCCCGCGCCGCGCGCAGGAAATTATCGAGGATGGGCGTGCAATCGAGCAGCTCCACGCCGCCCGCCGAATGGAACTCCGGATGCCACTGCAAGCCCATGACGAAGCGCGCCCGCTGGTAGCGGATGGCCTCGACGATATTATCCCCTTGCGAATACGCTTCCACCGTGATGTCGCGCCCCAGGTCCTTGACGGACTGGTGGTGGATGGAGTTGACCAGCGCCTCTCCCGTCTTCGGGAACAGGCTGGCCAGCGACGAGCCTTTCGGGAAGACGATGGTGTGGCGGTGGCGGTCGTACAGGTCGTTGACGTGCGAAGTGGCGCCCTCCACGTCCGAGGCGATATCCTGGTACAGGGTGCCGCCGAAGCCCACGTTGATGAGTTGGCAGCCGCGGCAGATGCCCAGCACGGGCTTGCCCGCGTCGACGAACTCGTGCAGCAGTTCCAGTTCGTACAGGTCCCGCGCGCGGTCGCCGCTCCATTCAGGCCGCGTGGCCGTCTCGGAATACGTCTGCGGCGAGACGTCGGCGCCGCCTTGCAGCACCAGGCCGTCCAGGTGGCGCGCATAGTGGCGCAGGGTGATGTTACTCGGGTGTAGCAAGCCGCTGGTATTGACGGTCGGGATCATGAACACCAGCACGTCGCGCGACATGACCCACTGGGCAATCGACTCTTCCAGATACTGCAAATTCTTGCTGCGCAGGCCAGTGGCGCCCGGCTCGGGGTGGAAAATGCGCGCCGAGATGCCGATGCGCAGCGTGCGCCGCATGAAGTCGCGCCCCGCCTTGTCGCGCATGGAGCGGTAACGCGACGTCAGTACCCGCCAGGCCAGCGCCAGCGGCGTGTCGTTATCCTTCAGGTAGCGGGGCGCCGCGTCGCGCGCACGGTGCTCGTCATCGCTCGCGCGGCCGACCCGGTCAGGCCGCGCCGGCGTTGCAGGATCGGGGGAGGGGGGCTGCTGGGGATCTTTTTCGTCTGACATGGCGGGGCTGACTGAAAGCGGAGACGTTTTCAATATAAACCCCTGCTTCCGAAAGCACGATTCAATTTTGTAACAAAAGCGTACTCGCGGGGCATCCGCGCAACACGCGGGTGCCCTTTGCATACAGGCTGTTTACGCGGCAAAGCCGGCTTTTTAGAGAATCTTTACGCCCCCGCTGCTAATCTTGAACGTACCTCAACCACCGCTGCATAGCCGCCATGGAAACCCATTCACGTCTGCATACCCGTCAAGCCCTCCCTCACCGCCATTCCCGCCTGCCCACCTTCCTCATGCATATCACCGTCGACACGGCTTGCCTGGCCCAGCTGCGCCAGCTCGTCGTGCAAATCTGCGGCACGATGCTGTCCTTCATGCGCGTCGAGGCGGTCGACCATGCCGCACGCATGAAGGTATGGCTGTGCGTAACGGAACCGGCCCTGCGCCTGACCATGGATGCCGTCATGCGCCTCTTGCCGGCGGCGGAATTTGGCCGCATCAGCCAGGGGAAATCCGCATGAACCAGTACACCTGCGACCACGCCATGTCTTCCGCACGCATCACCGCGCACTTCCAGGGCATCTGGGTGCCGATGGTCACGCCGTTTCGCAATGGCGAACTCGATCTCGCCGCGGCCCAGCAGCTGGCCAGCGAACTGGCCGCCAGCGGCATCGACGGTCTGGTTGTCTGCGGCACCACGGGCGAAGCGGCCATGCTGGACGCGCAGGAGCAAACCCTGCTGCTCGACAGCGTGCTCGAAGCCGTCGGCCCCCGCTTCCCCGTCGTCATGGGCGTGGGCGGCAGCGATACGCGCCAGGTCACGGCCACGGTGCAGCGCTACCACGACCATCCGCTTGCCGGCCTGCTGGTCTCGGCGCCGTCGTACGTACGCCCTTCGCAGGACGGCATCGTGCGCTACTTCCAGGCCATCGCCGCCGCCACCGACCACTCCATCGTGCTGTACAACGTGCCGGCGCGCACGGGCGTGCAGATTGCGCCAGCCACGGCCGCCCTGCTGGCGCGCGACTCGCATTTCGTCGCCATCAAGGAGGCGGGCGGTTCGCTGCAGCAGTTCGCCGAATTGCTGCTCGAGACGCGGCTGGACGTGCTGTGCGGCGACGATGCGCTGCTGCTGGCCAGCCTGTCGATGGGCGGCCACGGCGCCATGTCGGCCGCCGCCCAGGTGCGCCCCGACCTGTATGCGCAGCTGTACCACCTCGTCAGGCAGGGCCGCCACGGCGCCGCGGGCGCCCTGTTCAAGACGCTGCTGCCCGTCATCCGCCTGCTGTTTTCCGAACCGAATCCCGCTCCCGTGAAGGCGGCGCTGGCCATGCAGGGCAAGGTGCGCGACGAGCTGCGTTTGCCGCTGACGCCGATGTCGGCCGCAGGCCGGGCCGCGCTGGCCGACGCGCTGGAGCAGCTGATGGCGCTGCCCGTGTGGACGGCCAGCGACAAGGAAGAGTCTCGCGAAGGCTGCCTGCTGCAGCTGGTGTCCGCCGCCAATATCATGCCAGCCGTGCGCCAAGATGATCATCGCCATCACGGATGATCGGGGAGGATTGGAAAAATCCATCGTCGCCGGACGGCTGGCCGCCTCGCGCGCGCTGGCCGGACGCAAGGTGCTGCTGCTCGACGCCGATCCGCGCCAGGCAGCCCTGGCACACGCCGGGAAGCTGCGTGCCGGCGGCATGCGGGGCAGCGTGACGGCGCCCCGCCTGATGGCCCGTGCCATCAGCGCCAAGGGCTTGCAGCCGGAACTGGAACACTTGGTGCACTGCTACCACGACATCGTCATCGACAGCGAAGGCCGCGATTCCATGGGCAGCCGCTCGGCACTGGGTGCCGCGCGCGTGCTGGTGGTGCCGCTGGACGGTGCCGTGGACGCCGCCGCGCAGGCGGGCCTGGCGCGCCGCATCGCCCATGCGCGCAGCGTCAATCCTGCACTGCGCGTGCTGCTGGCGACAGATACGCAGGCGGCGGCCGCGCATGCCCTGGCGGCACGGATACCGGCCGCCCGCGTGGTCGGCCTGGAACAGCTGTATTGCGCGGTGTTCAGCCTGTCCACTTAGGCCGGTACCTGAAAAAGGCGGCGCCTGCGCCGCCTCTCCCCTCCGTCATTTAAAACGTCTTGCTGACCGTCAACTGCAGCGCCGTCTTGCCCATGAATTTACCATTTACGGGAGAAGCATAGGCGGACTTGCCTGCGTTGGTGCCGATCACGGCCAGCGCACCCGTCACAATGCCGAAATCGCGCGTCACGCCCGCCTTCCAGTCCGTGTAGCTAGCCGCGTCATTGTTTTTGACCTTCTGGTGGCCCGCGTGCAGGTTGCCGGTCCAGCCCTTGCCCAGGTCGATATTCGCGCCGATATCCAGGTAGCCGCTGTTCTTGCTGTTAACGATGCCGAACAGGTTGGAGACGGCGTGCGAATACTTGACATAGGCGGGACCATACGACAGCTGGCCGTAGACTTCCTGCGTATCCGCGTCGGCCAGGCCGGCGACGTGCTTCAAGCCGTTGTCCGCATACACATACGCCAGCACGCCGACGTCATAGCCGATCGCCTCGTTGAACTGGCCGCGCTTGCCCGCATACAGATCCACTTCCATGTCGCCGCTGCCGCCCGCATCCTTGGTCCACTTGATGGTCGAGGCCCAGGCGCCCGCGTACAGGCCCGTCGGATTGTTGATGTAATCCACGCCGCCCTGCAGGGCCGGCTTCAAACGCGTCTGCGAGATGCCCCGATAACGGTAGTCGGACACGCCGGCCACGTTGAAACTGACTTCATTGTCGGGCTTGGCCTCGTCCGCGTGGGCCAGGCTGCCGGTAAAAGCGGTGGCGACGGCGAGTGCGAATAGCATTTTATTCATGGTTTTTTCTTCTTCATGGGTGGTATGGGCCTTTGCCAACATGGCGCAGCTGGCCCGCCGCTGCAAAATTTTGGGTAAAGCATCCCCCTGGCGCGCGCGGCGCCTGTTTTCAAACAGGGGATTAACGGGTGTTAGAGCGGCAGCAACAACCTGTAGCCGACGGCCGTTTCCGTCAGCAGATACTGCGGTTGGGCCGGATCGGCTTCCAGCTTCTGGCGCAAATGGCCCATGTAGATGCGCAGGTAATGGCCGTTCTCGCTGTTCGATGGCCCCCACACTTCGCGCAGCAGCTGCGGATTGGTGACCACCCTGCCCGCGTTTTTCACCAGCACCGACAGCAGGCGAAATTCCGTCGGCGTCATGTGCACCAGCTGCCTGTTGCGCGTTACCAGGCGGTCCTTCAAGTCGACGCGCACGTCGCCGAACTGCACCACGCCATCATCGCTGGCGGCGGGCTGGCGCTGGCGGCGCAAGGTGGCACGCACGCGGGCCAGCAGCTCGCCCACGCCGAACGGCTTGGTGAGATAGTCGTCGGCACCGGCGTCGAGCGCGCGGATCTTGTCCTCCTCGTCGACGCGCGCCGAGAGCACGATGATGGGCACGGCCGACCACTTGCGGATGTCGGCGATGAAATCGATGCCGTCGCCATCGGGCAAGCCCAGGTCCAGCACGATCAGGTCGGGCCGGCGCGTCCCTGCATCGATCAGTCCCCGCTGCAAGGTGGCCGACTCGAAAATCTGCCAGCCCTCGTCTTCCAGCGCGGAGCGCACGAAACGGCGGATTTGCGGTTCATCCTCGACCAGCAAGGCCGTGGCGGAAGGTTCGTTCATGATGGTTTTCCTGTTTCAAAATCGCTTGCATCGTCCAGCTCCGCTTCCGGCAAGGCCGGCGGCGTACCCAGCGGCAAGGTAAATACCAGGGCCGCGCCCTGTCCCTGTGCTGGCGGCTGCGCGTGGATGGTGCCGCCATGCGCTTCCACAATGGCGCGGCAGATGGCCAGTCCCAGGCCCACGCCTGGCTTGTTCGATTCGCGCTCGCCGCGCGTAAATTTTTCAAAGATGGCTTCTTCGCGGCCCGCTGGCAGGCCGGGACCATCATCCGCCACCGTCACCTGCAGGAACTGGCCATGCGTCCTGGCTCCGATGCTGATGGTACTGCCTGGTGGCGTGTACTTGGCCGCGTTTTCCAGCAGATTGCACAACACGCGCTCGACCAGCACGGCGTCATAACGCACCAGCGGCAAGTCCGGCGCCAGCTGCGTCTGTACTTTATGCTGCTGCAATTGCGGGCCGCTGGCGCGCAGCGCGCTGCCCACCACCTCTTCCAGCGCCTGCCATTGCAGGTTCAGGCGCACCTGCCCGCTCTCGATGCGCGCCATGTCCAGCAAGTTCGCCACCAGGGCGCTCATGCGCACGGTTTCGGACTGCAGCGAACGGGCCATGTCCAGCTGCGCGGGCGACAAAGCGGGCCGCGACAAGGCCAGCGACTCGGCCAGGCCCACCAGCGACGTCAATGGCGTGCGCAAGTCATGCGACAGGGCTGCCAGCAGCGAATTGCGCAGCCGTTCCGACTCCATCTGCACCAGCGCGCCCTGCGCCACCTCGATGTAATGCACGCGTTCGAGGGCGATGGCAGCCAGCGCGGCAAAGGTATCGAGGTGCTGGCGCTGTTCCGGCACCAGCAGCCAGCGCCCATGCTGCGGCGCCTGCAGCGGCAGCAGCGCCAGCACCCCCCGCGTGCGCATGGGCGCGATCAGCGGCAGATAGAAAGTCGGCGAGGCGGGCAAGGTGTCCGTGCCCGTACCGGCTGCCTGCGCGTGGTCGAAGGCCCACTGGGCGATGCCCAAGTCCATCTCCAGCGGCTCCGTTGCGCCATTCGGAGCCTGCAATCGTCCCTCGTCATCGGGCAGCAGCAAGGTGGCGCGCGCACGGAAGGCACGTTCGATGGCGCTTTTCGTGATGTCGAAAATCTGCTCCGTCTGCAGCACGCCGGACAATTCCCGCGAAAACTCGTACAAGGCGCGCGCGCGGGCTTCGCGGTGCGACGCCACGCGCGCCTGGAAGCGCAGACCCGCCGTCAAATGCCCGGTAATCAAACCCACGGCCAGCATCACGCCAAACGTGATCACATACTGGAAATCGCCGACGGCAAAGGAAAATCGCGGCGGCACAAAGATGAAATCGAAGCAGGCCACGCCCACCAGGCTCGCCAGCGCCGCCGGCCCACGTCCCAGGCGCACGGCCACCAGCACCACCGTCAGCAAAGACAGCATGGCGATATTGGCCAGGTCCAGGTAAGGCTGCAGCGGTACCGAGGCGAGCGCCGTGGCCAGGCTGGCGCCAGCTGCCAGGAGGTAGCGCCAGTGGCGCGAAGCCCGGCGCGGAGCCGGTGCCGCGTCGCCTGCCGCGCGCCGCACGGGCGCATCGGCCGGCGGCAACCCCACCGCGATCAGGTCGATATCGGGTGCCAGGCTGGCCATGCGCGCAGCCGGCGGCGCCTTCCACAGGCGCACCAGCGCGCCGGCGCGGCCACGCCCGACGATGACTTTCGAGATGTTCGCATTGCGCGCATAGTCGACCACGGCGGCGGCGATGTCGCCCGACGGCACAATGGCCGTGCGCGCACCCAGGTCCTGCGCCAGTTTCAGGGTTTTCAGGATGCGTTCACGCTCGGGCGCGGGCAGGCGCTGCAAGCGGGGCGTTTCCACGTACAACGCATGCCATTCGGCGTTCAGCTGGCTGGCCAGGCGCGCCGTGCTGCGGATCACGTGTTCGCCCCCGGCGCGCGGCCCCACGCAAGCCAGCAGCGCGGCACCCGTTTTCCAGACGGGATTGATGGATTTCTCCACGCGATAGGCCTGCACGTCATCCTGCACGCGGTCCGCCGTGCGGCGCAAGGCCAGTTCACGCAAGGCGATCAAATTCCCCTTGCGGAAAAAATGCTGCGACGCCCGCTCCGCCTGCAGCACGTGATACACCTTGCCCTGCTTCAGGCGGCGCAGCAGCTCGTCGGCGGGAATATCGACCAGCACCACTTCATCGGCGCGGTCGAACACCGTGTCGGGCAAAGTCTCTGCCACGCGCACGCCCGTAATCCCGCCCACAACATCGTTGAGGCTTTCCAGATGCTGTACGTTGACGGTCGAGAGCACATCGATGCCCGCCGCCAGCAATTCCTCGACATCCTGCCAGCGCTTCGGATGGCGCGAACCGGCCACGTTCGAGTGCGCCAGTTCATCCATCAGTATCAGGGGCGGCGCGCGGCGCAGCGCTTCGTCCAGGTCGAACTCGAACAGCGTCTTGCCGCGGTACTCGATCGCCTTGAGGGGCAGCACGGGCAAGCCGTCGAGCAGGGCTGCCGTATCCTGGCGCCCATGCGTCTCCACCACGCCCACCAGCAAAGCCTGGCCATCGGCCAGCAGCTTGCGGGCGGCGGCCAGCATCGCGTAGGTCTTGCCCACGCCGGCCGAGGCGCCGAAATAAATGCGCAGCCTGCCGCGGGCGGCTTTCTTTTCCTGCGCCTGCACCTGCGCCAGCAGGGCATCAGGGTCGGGGCGTTGGCTGTCGTTGGGAAGCATGGGTCTCTTTTAAGGTCAACATTGGGGGCAAAACCGGCGGCCTTGCCCCGACATCATCTTACTTCTGCGCCGCATCGAGCGCCAGATTCAGTTCCAGCACATTCACGCGCGCTTCGCCGAAAAAGCCGATATATGCGGTTTTCTGTACCTTGGCGATGGCATTTTCCACCTGTGCCAACGGCACGGCGCGCACGCGGGCCACGCGCGGCGCCTGGTACAGGGCGCCTGCCAGGCTGATTTCCGGGTCCAGGCCGCTGCCCGACGCCGTCACCAGATCGACGGGAATGGGATTGCGGTTGCCCGGATCGGCCGCCTGCAGGGCCGCGATGCGCGCCTTGACGGCGTCCACCAGGGCCGGATTCGTCGGCCCCAGGTTGGAACCGCCCGAACCGGCGCCATTATTGGCCATTGGCGCGGTGGCCGATGGGCGGCCCCAGAAGTACTTGAGCGAGGTGAAGGATTGGCCGATCAGCGTCGAGCCGACGGGCTTGCCACCACGCTCGACGATGCTGCCGTTGGCTTCATCGTTGAAAGCCAGTTGGCCGATGCCGGCCGTGGCAAACGGATAGACGACGCCGCAGATCACGGTCAGCGCGGCAAACAGGACCAGGGCGGGACGTACGATGGTGCTCATGATGGTTCCTTTAGACGAGATTGAGTGCGGACAGCAGCATGTCGATCAGCTTGATGCCGATGAAGGGCAGGATGATTCCGCCCACGCCATAGATCAGCAGGTTGCGGCGCAACAGCATGGCCGCGCCGATGGCCCGGTACTGCACGCCTTTCAAGGCCAGCGGGATCAGCACGACGATGATCAAGGCATTGAAGATCACGGCCGACATGATGGCCGAGGCGGGGCTGGCCAGGTGCATGATGTCCAGCGCCTTCAGCTGCGGATAGGTGCCCACGAAGGCGGCCGGGATGATGGCGAAGTACTTGGCGATGTCGTTCGAGATCGAAAACGTCGTCAGCGAACCGCGCGTCATCAGCATCTGCTTGCCGATTTCGACGATTTCCAGCAGCTTGGTCGGATTCGAATCGAGGTCAACCATATTGCCCGCCTCCTTGGCCGCCTGCGTGCCCGAATTCATGGCCACGGCCACGTCGGCCTGGGCCAGTGCCGGCGCGTCGTTGGTGCCGTCGCCCGTCATCGCCACCAGCCGGCCTTCGGACTGGTAGCTGCGGATGAGTTTCAGCTTGTCTTCCGGCGTCGCCTCGGCGAGGAAGTCATCCACGCCCGCCTCGGCGGCAATCGCCGCCGCCGTCAGCTTGTTGTCGCCCGTGATCATGACCGTCTTGATGCCCATGCGGCGCAGTTCCGCGAAGCGTTCCTTGATGCCGCCCTTGACGATATCCTTCAGCTCCACGGCGCCCATGACACGGCCATCGTCGACCACCACCAGCGGCGTGCTGCCGCGGCGCGCGATGTCGTCGACGGCGCGCGCCACGTCGTCCGGATACGGCTGGCCCAGCGCTTCCACGTATTTTTTCATGGAATCGGCCGCGCCCTTGCGCAGCTGGCGCACCTGCTGTTCGCCGCGAATATCCACGCCGCTCATGCGCGTTTGCGCCGTGAAGGGCACGAAGGTGGCGTGCAGGCTGGCCATTTCGCGCTCGCGGATGTTGAACTTCTGCTTGGCCAGTACGACGATGCTGCGCCCTTCCGGCGTTTCATCGGCCAGGGAAGCCAGCTGCGCCGCGTCGGCCAGCTGCTGCTCCGTCACGCCGGGCGCCGGCACGAAGCTCGACGCCTGGCGGTTGCCCAGGGTGATGGTGCCGGTTTTATCGAGCAGCAGCACGTCGACGTCGCCGGCCGCTTCCACGGCGCGTCCCGAGGTGGCGATCACGTTGGCCTGCATCATGCGGCTCATGCCGGCCACGCCGATGGCCGACAGCAGGCCGCCGATGGTGGTCGGAATCAGGCACACGAGCAGCGCGATCAGCACGGTGATGGTCACCGGCGTGCCACTGCCGGCCGCCGCCACGGAAAACAGCGAATACGGCAGCAGGGTCACGGTGACGATCAGGAAGACGATGGACAGGGCCACGAGCAGGATCGTCAGGGCGATTTCATTCGGCGTCTTCTGGCGCTTGGCGCCTTCGACCATGGCGATCATGCGGTCGATGAAGGCTTCGCCAGGGTTGACGGAGACGCGCACCAGCAGCCAGTCCGACAGCACGCGGGTGCCGCCCGTCACGGCGGAAAAGTCGCCGCCCGACTCACGGATGACGGGAGCCGATTCGCCCGTGATGGCGCTTTCGTCGACGGAGGCCACGCCGGCCGTCACTTCGCCGTCGGCGGGAATCACGTCGCCCGCCTCGACCAGCACCGTCATGCCCTTGCGCAGGTCGGTGGCGGGAGTGGGCAGCCAGGAGGTGCCGTACTTCGGCGTTTGCATTTTCTTCGCCATCACCGTCTGCTTCAGGGCGCGCAGCGAGGCCGCCTGCGCCTTGCTGCGGCCCTCGGCCAGCGCTTCGGCGAAGTTCGCGAACAGCACGGTAAACCACAGCCACACGGCGACGGCGACGATGAAGCCGAACGGCGCCTCGCCCTGGCCGTTCAGGGCCTGGATGGCCAACAGGGTCGTGATGATGCTGCCCACATAGACAACGAACATCACGGGGCTGCGCCACTGCGTGCGGGGGTCAAGTTTTTTGAACGCATCGACGACGGCGGGGCCGATCAGTGCGGAATCGAACAAAGTCAGGCTTGTGCGTGACATGGTAGCCTCTTATTTGATGAAAAGTTGCAGGTGTTCGACGATCGGGCCCAGGGCCAGCGCGGGAACGTAATTGAGCACGCCGACGAGCACGACGACGCCGATCAGCAGGCCGATGAACATGGGGCCGTGCGTGGGCATGGTGCCGGCATTGGGCGACAGGCGCTGCTTGGCCGCCAGCGAACCGGCCACCGCCAGCACGGGCACGATCACGCCGAAGCGGCCGAACCACATGGCGATCGCCAGCATCACGTTGTAGAACGGCGTGTTGGCGGACAGGCCCGCAAATGCGCTGCCGTTGTTGTTGGCCGCCGAGGTGAAGGCATAGAGGATTTCAGAGAAACCATGCGCGCCCGGATTGGCCACGCCGATCTTGCCCGGTTCGACCATCACGGCGATCGCCGTACCCGTCAGCACCAGGGCCGGCGTCACCAGGATTGCCAGCGACACCATCTTCATTTCATAGGCCTGGATTTTCTTGCCCAGGTATTCAGGCGTGCGGCCTATCATCAGGCCAGCGATGAAGACGGCCAGGATGGCGAACATCAGCATGCCGTACAGGCCCGTGCCCACGCCGCCGAAGATCACTTCGCCGAACTGCATCAGCAGCAGCGGCACCATGCCGCCGAGCGGCATATAGGAGTCGTGCATGGAATTGACGGCGCCGCACGATGCCGCCGTCGTCACGGCCGCGAACAGGGTCGAGGAGCTGATGCCGAAGCGCGTTTCCTTGCCTTCCATATTGCCGCCCGCTTGCAGGCTGCTGGCCTGCTGGTCCACGCCCAAGGCCTGCAGCGCAGGATTGGCTTGCTGCTCGGCGCTCATCACGCCCGCCGTCATGACGACAAAGATCAGGGTCATGGCGGCCAGCACGGCCCAGCCCTGGCGCATGTCGCCCACCATGCTGCCAAAAGTGAAGCACAGGCCGGCGGGAATGAGGAAGATGGCCAGCATCTGCAGGAAGTTCGACAGCACGCTGGGGTTTTCATACGGGTGGGCGGAGTTGGCGTTGAAGAAGCCGCCGCCATTCGTGCCCAGCAGCTTGATCGATTCCTGCGAGGCAACGGGGCCCATCGCGATGGTCTGCGTCTTTGCAACTTGCGCCTCCATCACGGGCTTGCCTGCCGCATCGAGCACGGCTTGGCCGTCAGCCGTCACCTTCGGCGTTTCATACGCCACCTGGTCGAGCAGGGTCACTTCCTTGTAGGCGGAAAAATTCTGGATCATGCCTTCGCCCATGAAGACGACGGACAGGGCCAGGGACAGCGGCAGCAGGATGTACAGCGTGGAGCGCACCAGGTCGACCCAGAAATTGCCGATCGATTTGCCCGAGCGCGAGGCAAAGCCGCGCACCAGCGCGAAGATCACGGCAATGCCGGTGGCTGCCGAGAAGAAGTTCTGGCACGCCATGCCCAGCATCTGCGTCAGGTAGCTCATGGTCTGTTCGCCGCCGTAGCCCTGCCAGTTGGTGTTGGCGACGAAGCTGATGGCGGTATTGAACGAGGAATCGGGGCTGACGGCGCCGAGTCCCTGTGGATTCAAGGGCAAAAAGCCCTGCAGGCGCTGCAGCCCGTAGACAAAGAAAGCGCCCACGGTATTGAAGACGATCAGGGCGATGGCATAGCCTTTCCAGCCCATGGCCTTGTCGGCGGGCAGACCGGACCAGCGGTACAGCAGGTTTTCCAGTTTTTGCAGCCAGCCCAGGCCGCGCACGGGGCCGTCGCCGGCCACCTTGGCCATGTACAGGCCCAGCGGATAGGCGGCCGCCAGCAGCACGAGAAGGAAAGCGGCCAATAACAGTATCGATTGCGTCGTCATCACAGCTCCTCCGCCTTCAGCAGCGCCACCAGCAGATACACGAGCAGGCCGGCCGAGACAACGGCGCCCAGCACATAAAAGGCATTCATTTGACGCTCCCCAGTTTGTCGCAGGCCACGGCAAAGCCGGCCACCACGACGAAAAAAACGGCAATCAAGCCGAGATACACGATGTCCATTCCCACCCTCATACAGGTTTGTTTTGATAGTGAGCAGATTAGCCAAAAGGGTCTAAAAAATTCGTAAAGACTGGGGAGGCGGCTGTAAACAAGATGTAAAAATGGCGGCTTTACCGCATAAAATCCTTCACAATTGGCGCCAAACCGCGCGCATGGCGCACCGTTGTTGCCCCGGAGTAGCGCTATTGCTCGCGGGACAAGATAGAATGCGCGAGCGTCCGCACAAGGACGCCTAGCCTGCCGCACTGCCCTCCCCCAGTGACGCTGGACGGGATATACTGTATATTCATACAGTTATCGCCGCCGCTGTCACTGCGCCGCGCAGTGCCCCGGCCTGGCGTTCCAACCCTAGTCTTTATTTAGCTTGAACACGTATGGCCACTAAAAAACCAGCATCCGACTACAGCGAATCATCCATCCGTGTCCTGAAAGGACTGGAACCCGTCAAGCAGCGCCCGGGGATGTACACCCGCACTGAAAATCCGCTGCACATCATTCAGGAAGTGATCGACAATGCCTCCGACGAGGCGCTGGGCGGTCATTGCACGCATATCGCCGTGACGCAAAACACGGATGGCAGCATCACCGTCGAAGACAATGGCCGCGGCATTCCCGTCGGCCTGCACCCGGAAGAGGGCGTGCCGACGGTGGAAATCGTGTTTACGCGGCTGCACGCGGGCGGCAAGTTCGACAAGGGTTCGGGCGGGGCCTACGCGTTCTCGGGCGGCTTGCACGGCGTCGGCGTGTCCGTCACCAATGCGCTGTCCTCGCGCCTGGAAATCACTGTCTGGCGCAAGGAAAGCGACGGCAACGGCTTGCATCACATGGTGTTTGCCAACGGCGACGTGATCGAGCCGCTGAATTCCCGCCCTGCCCCGCGCGACGGCAAGAAGTCCGGTACGCGCGTCACTGCCTGGCCCGATCCGAAGTATTTTGATTCGCCGAACATTTCGCAAACCGAGCTGCAACGCCTGCTGCGCTCGAAAGCCGTGCTGCTGCCCGGCGTCACCGTCACCCTCACCAATGCCAAGACGGGCGATACGCAGACCTGGCTGTACGCGGAAGGCTTGCGCGGCTACCTGACCGAATCGCTGGCGCAGGTATCGAATGGCGAAACCCTGATTCCCCTGTTCGAAGGCGCGCAATATGCGGGTCCGGACTCGGAAGGCTTTGCCGAAGGCGAAGGCGCCGCCTGGGTGGTCGCGTGGACGGAAGAAGGCGCCATCGTGCGCGAATCGTATGTCAACCTGATTCCCACCTCGAACGGCGGCACGCATGAATCGGGCTTGCGCGACGGCCTGTTCGGCGCCGTGAAAAACTTCGTCGAGATGCACTCGTTGCTGCCGAAAGGCGTGAAACTGCTGCCTGAAGACGTGTTCGCGCGCGCTTCCTTCGTGCTGTCGGCGAAAGTGCTGGACCCGCAATTCCAGGGCCAGATCAAGGAACGCCTGAACTCGCGCGACGCCGTGCGCCTCGTCTCGACCTTCACCAAGCCGCCGCTGGAACTGTGGCTGAACCAGCACGTCGACTACGGCAAGAAGCTGGCCGAGCTGGTGATCAAGCAGGCGCAGTCGCGCCAGCGCTCGCTGCAGAAAGTGGAAAAGAAAAAATCCTCGGGCGTGGCCGTCCTGCCGGGCAAGCTGACGGACTGCGAATCGTCGGACATCGCGCGCAATGAACTGTTCCTCGTCGAGGGCGACTCGGCGGGTGGTTCGGCCAAGATGGGCCGCGACAAGGAATTCCAGGCCATCCTGCCACTGCGCGGCAAGGTCTTGAATTCGTGGGAAACGGACCGCGACCGCCTGTTCGCCAATAACGAGATCCACGATATCGCGGTGGCCATCGGCGTCGACCCGCACAGCATCGGCGACACGCCCGACCTGTCCGGCCTACGCTATGGCAAGATCTGCATCCTGTCCGATGCGGACGTGGATGGCTCGCACATCCAGGTACTGCTGCTGACGCTGTTCTTCAAGCACTTCCCCGCGCTGATCAACAAGGGCCACATCTGCATCGCCCGTCCGCCCCTGTACCGCGTCGACGCGCCCGCGCGCGGCAAGAAGCCGATGCAGAAAATCTACGCGCTCGACGATGGCGAACTGCTGGCCATCGAGGACAAGCTGCGCAAGGAAGGCGTGAAGCAGGGCGCCTGGTCCATCTCGCGCTTCAAGGGCCTGGGCGAGATGAATGCGGAACAGCTGTGGGAAACGACGATGAACCCGGACACGCGCCGCCTGCTGCCCGTGACCCTGGGCGAAATCGACCACATGACGTCCGCCGCCCGCTTCAATATGCTGATGGGCAAGGGCGAGGCGGCAGGACGCCGCGCCTGGATCGAGGAACACGGCAATGAAGCCGAGGCCGACATCTGATCCTGGCAGTTTGCGCCCCCAAAAGATAACCTTAGTTGCAAGATAAACCATGTCCACACAAACCAATTTATTTGACGATGCCCAGCCTGAGCCGATCGAACCGGATGAACCGGTATTCGACGGCGAAGCGCTGACCCTGTCCACCTTCGCCGAGCGTGCCTATCTCGACTACGCCATCTCCGTCGTCAAGGGCCGCGCCCTGCCCGACGTCTGCGATGGCCAGAAGCCCGTGCAGCGCCGCATCCTGTATGCGATGAATGAGCTGGGATTGAATTCCACGGCGAAGCCGCGCAAATCGGCGGCCGTGGTGGGCGACGTGCTGGGTAAGTTGCACCCGCACGGCGACCAGTCCGTGTACGACGCGCTGGTGCGCATGGCGCAGGATTTCTCGCTGCGCTACCCGCTCATCGATGGCCAGGGCAACTTCGGCTCGCGCGACGGCGACGGCGCGGCGGCCATGCGTTACACGGAAGCGCGCCTGACGCCGATCGCCAAGCTGCTGATGGACGAAATCGGCATGGGCACGGTGGATTTCCAGCCCAACTATGACGGCTCCACGGAAGAACCGAAGCTGCTGCCGGCGCGCCTGCCGATGGTGCTGCTGAACGGCGCCTCCGGCATCGCCGTGGGCCTGGCGACGGAAATCCCGTCGCACAACCTGACGGAAGTGGCCAAGGCGGCGGTCGCCATGATCCGCGATCCGAAGATCACGCACGCCGAACTGATGGCCATCATGCCCGGCCCGGACTTCCCCGGCGGCGGCCAGATCATCACGCCGCCCTCGCAGATCCAGGACATGTACGCGAGCGGCCGTGGCAGCATGAAAGTGCGCGCCCGCTGGAAGATCGAGGAACTGGCGCGCGGCCAGTGGCAAGCCGTCGTGACGGAGCTGCCGCCGGGTACCTCGTCGCAAAAGGTGCTGGAAGAAATCGAGGAACTGACGAATCCGAAGATCAAGCTGGGCAAGAAGGCCCTGTCGCCGGAACAGGTGGCCCTGAAGGCCCTGATCCTCAATTCGCTCGACACCATCCGCGACGAATCGGGCCGCGCCGCGCCCGTACGCCTCGTGTTCGAGCCGAAGTCGAAGAACCAGGACCAGACGGAATTCATGCTGATGCTGCTGGCGCATACCTCGCTGGAATCGTCGACCTCGATCAACCTGGTGATGATCGGCGGCGATGGACGTCCGCGCCAGAAGGGCCTGGGCGACATCCTGCGCGAGTGGATCGATTTCCGCTTCACCACCGTCACCCGCCGCACCGGCTACAAGCTGGGCAAGGTCAAGGACCGCATCCATATCCTGGAAGGACGCGAAGCGATCCTGCTCAATATCGACAAGGTGATCCAGATCATCCGCAATTCGGACGAGCCGAAGGCGGCACTGATCGAGGCGTTCAAACTGTCCGAGCGCCAGGCCGACGATATCCTGGAAATCCGTTTGCGCCAGCTGGCGCGCCTGGAAACCATCAAGATCCAGCAGGAGCTGGCCGAGCTGCGCAAGGAAGAAAAGTCGCTGCAGGACCTGCTCGATAACCCGGGTTCGATGAAGCGTGCCATCATCCGCGAGATCGAGGCGGACGCCAAGCAGTTCGGCGACGCGCGCCGCACCCTGATCGAGGAAGCACAAAAAGCCGTGGCCGAACAGAAGGTGGTCGACGAACCCGTCACAGTCATCATTTCGGAAAAAGGCTGGGTGCGCGCGCGCACCGGCATCGGCCACGATGCGGCGCAGTTCACGTTCAAGGCGGGCGACTCCCTGCATGGCGCCTTCGAGTGCCGCACGGTCGACACCCTGCTGGGCTTTGGCAATAACGGCAGGATCTATTCCGTCCCCGTTTCGGCGCTGCCCAACGCCCGTGGCGACGGCGTGCCGATCACCACTTTGTGCGACCTGAGCGGCGGTACGCCGGGCAACGCCGTGCGCATCCTGCATTATTTTGCGGGCAATGGCGCCACCAGTTTGCTGCTCGCGTCGAGCGCCGGCTACGGCTTCATCGCCAAGGCGGGCGACATGGTCAGCCGCCTGAAAGGCGGCAAGGCCTTCATGTCGCTGGACGATGGCGACGTACCGCTCGAACCGAAAATCATCCCGGACGCGGCCAGCGCCGTGGCCTGCCTGACGGAAGGCGCGCGCCTGCTGGTATTCGGCCTCGATGAAATGAAAACCCTGTCCAAGGGCGGCACGGGCGTGAAGCTGATCGACCTGGAAGGCAAGGACAAGCTGCTGGCCGTGCAGCCGATCACGCAGCGCGGCGTGGTGGTCTCGGGTATCGGCCGGGCGTCGAAACCGCAGGAAGCATCGCTGGGCGCCACCGCCCTGGCCGACCATTTCGGCAAGCGCGCGCGCAAGGGCAAGCAGCTGGCGGCCAAGCTGAAGCCGGTATCGATGGCAGCCATCGGCTGACCGCCATCGCGCCACACGAAAAGACAGGTTCGCCTGTCTTTTTTTTCGTCCATCGCATCTGACAGCAGAGAAAATAATTTTACAGATAGGCGCCGTGCTCCCGTTATCCCTGCAGGCAGGCTACCGGCATGCCGCCCACGGACAGGAGAGCAAGGATGACACACAACGTTTCAGGTAGGCCGCCATGCAGCGCCTGACACCGGCAGAACGGCTGGTGGCGGCCATGGCGGCCGAAGGCTTGCCGTATAAAAGCATCGCCAGGGAACTGGGCAAGTCGCCGGCCACCGTGCGCAACCAGCTGCATGCTATTTACCAGAAGCTGGGTGTGGGCAACCGCACGGCGCTCGCGCACAAGCTGCGCGTCCAGCCTTAATGCCGCGCCAGGCGCAGCACGTCGGGCGTCGCTTCGACGATGTCGATCACGTCCTGCGCCCCGCCAGCATCACTGAGCGCATAGCGGCCCATGCCCAGGGGCACCAGCCGGGTAACGGGGCCAGCGCGGGGACGGTCGTCGGGGCCGGGCGCCATGGACGTCAATGTCACCTCACCTTGCGCCATGGCGCCGGCGGGCGCGCCAAACTCCAGCACCTTGCGCCCCTTGCGGCTGGGAGGAAAGGCGAAGGTGGCCGTGGGCCGGTACACCTCGATACCGTCGGCATCCTCCTCGAAGGAATGCGTCCAGCTGCCGCTGGGCAGTGCCGTTGCCATGCCGTGCATGCCTCCTCCCGTTTAACACATTGACGTCAGAAACACGATACCACGCCGCCCAGGCTTTCATAGCCATTCACGGAGGGCGACCAGGCCGTGCCGTTCCAGGCCTTGTGGAACAGGGCGCCGTTCGTGCCCGTGACAAACACATCGAGGCGGTTCGCCGCCCAGGCCGTGGCACGCGGACGTGACGTGCAAATGCCGCCCAGGCTTTCAAAACCCGTCACCGACGGCGCCCAGGCCGTTCCATTCCATGCCTTGTGGTACAGGGCACTGTCCGTGCCGATGACGAACACATCCAGCCGGTTGGCGGCCCACGACACGGCTTCCACCTCGCCCACGCAGATGCCGCCCAGGCGTTCGAAACCATCGACGGACGGTCCCCATTGCGTGCCATCCCACCATTTATGGTACAGGGCGCCATCGGTACCCGTGACAAATACGTCGAGACGGTTCGGTCCCCAGGCCACGGCGCGCGGCGACGAGGTGCAAATGCCGCCCAGGCGTTCATAGCCGGTCAGCGACGGGCCCCAGGCCGTACCGTCCCACCATTTGTGGTACAGGGCACGGTCCGTGCCGATGACAAACACATCCAGACGGTTCGCTCCCCACGCGACCGCTTCGGGCTGCCCCAGACAGATACCGCCCATGGCTTCGTAGCCCGTCAGCGACGGTCCCCAGGCAGCGCCGTTCCACCACTTGTGATACAGGCCCCGGTCCGTGCCGACGACAAACACGTCCAGGCGGTTCGGCCCCCAGGCCACGGCGCGCGGGTCACCCACGCACAGGCCGCCCATGGCTTCATAGCCCGTCAGCGACGGCCCCCAGGCCGTGCCATCCCACCATTTGTGAAACAAGCCGCTGTCCGTGCCCGTGACGAAGACATCGAGCCGGTTCGGTGCCCACGATACCACCTGCGGTGCGCTGGTACAGATGCCGCCCTGCCCTTCGTAGCCCGTGACCGATGGCGCCCAGGCCGTGCCGTTCCAGGCCTTGTGATACAGCGCCCGGTCCGTGCCCAGCACGAAGACGTCGAGGCGGTTCGCGCCCCAGGCCACGACTGGCGAGGAACTCTGGCGCGGCGTGGCGCCGCCCCCGCCGGTTCCCGTGCCGACGCTGGCGCGCGGGCCATCGAGGCAAGCCTGCATGCGCGCCACCTGGCCCGCCGTGAACATGAACATGGCGGGATCGTCGACATAATCCATGTAGTTCATGAACATGTCGCCATTTGGCCCGTTGCTGCAGGAAATATGGGGAAACGAGGGCTGGCCCGTGTTCGGCCCGCCCTGGTTCGGCGTGTCGGCCACGTTGTCCGTGCCCGAGCAGCCCGTGCCGTCGTCACCCCAGATATGGTTCAGGTTGAGCCAGTGCCCGATTTCGTGCGTGGCCGTGCGGCCCAGGTGGAAGGGGGGAGCAGCCGTGCCGATGGTGCCGAAGGCCGATTGCAGGATCACCACGCCATCGGTGGCTGCCGGCCCGCCGGGAAATTGCGCATAGCCCAGCAAGCCGCCACCCAGTTGGCAGACCCATATATTGAGGTAGGTATCGGCCGGCCACGCATTCATGCCGCCCGTCGCCTGCGATTTGACAGCGTCGTCCGCGCCAAACGATGTCACCGTCGTCTGGCGCCGCTCGATGCCACTGGTGGCCGCGCCATTCGGATCCGTCGTGGCCAGCGCAAACTCGACGCGCGCATCGGCCGTCAGCGGCAAGAATGGCGCCGGCGTATTGCCCACGTCGGCATTGGCGTGCCGATAATCGCGGTTCAGCACGTCGATCTGGCTGGCGATCTGCGCGTCCGAGATATTCTGCGCGGCCGTATTCCACACGACATGCACCACCACCGGTATCTGCGTCACGCCAGAACGCCCGGCAATGCCGCTGTCGCCCTCGTACAAGCCCGCCAGGTTTTCAATGTCGGCGCGTACGCGCGCGTACGACGGATCTTCGCTCAGCAAGCGACGATGCACGTCCATCGTGGCGCAGGTGCGTACCTGCGGCGTGCCGCCGCCTTGTCCCCCGCCGTCACCGCCCATGCCGCCACCGCCACCCGCGCCATCGCGGTCGCCTCCCATGCCGCCGCCATCGCCCACGTGCATGCAGCTGCTGCCCGGCATGCCCTGCGATGCCTGATGCATGCTGCCGCCGGGCATGTTCCCTGCGCCCCCGGCACCGGAACCGGCAGCCTGGATGGTGCCCTGGTCCACATACGACACGCCCAGGCGTGGCCCCGGCATGTCGTCGCTGCTGTCAGTGGCGGCAATGTCCGCCTGCACACTCCCCTCGACCGGCATGGCTTGCATGGAAGACATGGCGGGCATGCCTTCGGCGGAACCGGTTGCCGGCGATTTTTTCGTTTTAGCGGTGCTCATGGTCTCTCCCCTCGTCTGCCTGCCAGTGCACTATGGCACGGCGACCAGGCGAGGAATTGAGGCACATCAAGGATGACAAGGCCAACGCACAGCACCGGCGAAAAAAAAGACAGCCGAGGCTGTCTTTTTTTCTACGAGGAAACCCGCAGGCCGGAATTACTTGGCGGCGGCAGCCTTGACTTCAGCGTCGGCCTTGGCCTTGGCTTCTTCCGTCTTGGTGGCGGCGATGGCCTTGTCGGCGTTCGCTTCCACTTTTTCCTTGGCAACCTTGGCGTTCGCTTTCACGGCAGCCTTGTGTGCTTTCGCATCGGCCTTGGCATCGGTTTTATCCGCCTTGGCTTCCGCTTTCATCTTGTCTTCCGGATCGGCTTCAGCCACTTTGTCGTGGGCCTTGGCCTTGGTTTTGTTTGCCTTGTGCTGGGCGTCGGCTTTCTTTTCGTCAGCCTTCATTTCCGCCTTGGCGACATTGGCATCCGCCTTGGCATCGACCTTGGCTTCCTTGTTGGCAGCCTTGTTGACGTCTTTTTGCGCGGAAGCCTGGGCTTTCACGACCGCTTCGGTAGCCGGTGCGGTTTGAGCGAAGGCGGCGGTAGCAAACAGGGTGGCGATCAGGGCGGCGAGTAATTTGTTCATGATGTGACCTTTCAATATGGATTCGATTTATTTTTACTAAAGGCGGGCAAAATGTTCCAAATTTGCCAGGCACCGCGCTGCGGTTGTCAGCAGCTCGATGGCATGACTTCATAGTAAAGATAAGACGCAAACCACACAGTGCGTTAGCGCACTCAAGGAGAAATATATGCAATTCGGCAAATTTCCCCTTGAGCACGCGACGGCGGGTCAGGCCATCAGGCACCCACGGCCAGCGCCGCATGGCGGGCGGCCACCCACTCCTCGTTGGCCGGCTCCACGCCCACCACGATGCGGCTGGCATCGGTGGAAATACGGCTGGCGTTGCGCGCATTGGCATCGGCATCGAGCACGGGGCCGATGAAACCGAGCTCGGCGCAGATGCGCTGGCGCAATTCGGCGCTGTGCTCGCCGATACCGGCCGTAAACACGAGCATGTCCAGCCCGCCCAGCACGGCCGTCAGGGCGCCGATCTCGCGCACGATGCGGCGGATATATAACGCCAGCGCGGCGCGGATGCGCTCCCCCGTGGCATCCTGGCGGTCCTGCTGCGCCAGCAGGATGGGCGGGTCGGCCGACACGCCCGACACGCCCAGCAAGCCCGACTCGTGGTACAGCACATGCGCCACTTTTTCCAGCGACAGCTTTTCGATTTCCATCAGGTAGATGACGGCGCCCGGATCGAGCGAGCCGCAGCGCGTGCCCATCATCAGACCATCGAGCGCGGAAAAGCCCATGGTGGTGGCCACGCTGTGCAGGTTCTCCATGGCGCACAGGCTGGCGCCGCTGCCCAGGTGGGCGACGATGACCTTGCCGCGAGCAAGCGCACCAAAACGCTGCTCCAGCACCAGCGACTGGTATTCGTACGACAGGCCGTGGAAACCGTAGCGGCGCAAGCCCCGCTCCCACGCATCGTACGGCAGCGCCAGCATCTGCTCGACCTGCGGCACCGTGTGGTGGAAGGCCGTGTCGAAGCAGGCCACCTGGGCGATGTCGGGCCGCGATTCGAGCAGCACCTCGATCGCCTCCAGCGCGAACGGCTGGTGCAGAGGCGCCAGCGGCACATAGCTTTTCAGGTCAGCCAGCACGGCGAAATCGATGCGCACGGGAGCGAAATACTTGCTGCCGCCATGCACCACGCGGTGCGCCACGGCGCGCAGCGGACGGCCTGCCAGGCGTTCCACGACTTTTTCGCGGATGTGCGCCAGGGCCGCATGGTGCGGCTGTTCGGCGTCCAGCTGCAGGGCCTCGGCAGGCTGGCCACCGGCGCGGTAGCTGGCGCTTTCGCGGCCGATGCCTTCGACCTTGCCGCTCCATTCGGCCTGCTGCGGCAGCACGCCGCCCGCCTGTTCGAACAGAGCGAACTTGATGCTCGACGAGCCGCAATTGAGTACCAGGATCAGGGTGCCATCGGCGTGTTGGGCTGCGGCGTTCATGGCGGCGTGCTCCGGTAATGGTTGGCCAGCATCACGGCGATGGCGCACGAGGCGATGCGGCTTGCGCGCGAATCGGCGCGGCTGGTGAGGATGACGGGGATCTTCGCGCCCAGCACGATGCCGGCGCTGTCCGCGTCGCCCATGTATTCGAGCTGCTTGGCCAGCATGTTGCCGCTTTCCAGGTCGGGGACCAGCAGGATATCGGCGCGGCCCGCCACTTCCGAGACGATGCCCTTGACGGTGGCGGCGGCGATCGAGACGGCGTTATCGAAGGCCAGCGGGCCGTCGAGGATGGCCCCTGTGATCTGGCCCCGGTCGGCCATCTTGCACAGCGCGGCCGCGTCCAGGGTCGCCGGCATGTTCGCATTCACCGTTTCCACTGCGGCCAAGATGGCCACGCGCGGGCAGGCCACGCCGATCACGTGCGCCAGGTCGATGGCGTTGCGCACGATGTCAGCCTTCATGGCCAGGTTGGGCGCGATGTTAATGGCGGCATCCGTGATGATGAACGGGCGCGGATACGCAGGCGTCTGCATCAGGAAGCAGTGGCTGATGCGGCGCTTGGTGCGCAGGCCGGCGCTGGCCGACAGCACGGCCGACATCAGTTCATCCGTGTGCAGGCTGCCCTTCATCAGCGCCTCGACTTCGCCCTTGCCCGCCAGTTCGGCGCCGCGCGCGGCCGCTGCATGGCTATGCTCGACGTCCTCGATGGCGATGCCGGCCAGGCTCAGGCCCGCTTCCAGGGCCACGGCTTCCAGGCGCGCGCGCGGCGCCACCAGCACGGGCGTGATCAGGCCGGCCGCATACGCGTCGAGCGCGCCGGACAGACTCAGTTCATCGCAGGGATGGACCACGGCCACCTTGATGGGGCCCAGGGTGCGCGCGTGTTCCAGCAGACGACGCGTGCCGTCGCCGTTATGCAGGCGCACTTCGGGCAGGGTGGCGCGCTGGCGCTCGATCTGCTCGGCGGGCGCAATCACCTGCGCTTCGCCATCGAGCACCACGGAGCCATGCTGGTTGATGCAGCGGCAGGCCAGGGTCACGTGGCGGTTGCGCGGCTCCAGCGCCGTGACGGTGACGCTGATGGCCAGCGTATCTCCCACGCGCACGGGCTGCAGGAAGCGCAGGGTCTGGCCCGTGTACACGGTGCCGGCGCCGGGCAGGCGCGTGCCCAGCACGGCGGAAATGAGGGCGGCGCCCCACATGCCGTGCGCGATCACGCCTTGGTAGCGGCTGGAGGCGGCAAATTCCGCGTCCAGATGCTGGGGATTGTCGTCGCCCGACATCACCGCGAACAGGGCGATATCGTCCATGCTCAGGGTACGCGTGATGCTGGCGGTATCGCCGATGGCGATCTGCTCGAAGGTGCGGTTGCGCACGATATTCAAATCATCGTCTTGGGTGGTGGTCATCTTGGCCTTCTAGGCTGGGGTAATGTTCTTGGCGGATTTGGCTTTTGGCTGCGTGGCGGCGACAGATACCGGTTCCGATTCTGCCACGGCAGGTGGCTGCGCCCTCGCTTGCGCCTTGGCGGCACGGTCGAAGACGTCAAGCATCTGCTGCAGGCTCGCTTCCTCGTCCGGCGTCGGCGCGTCGGGCACCAGCAGCACCTGCTGCAACCATTCGGCCAGCGCGCGGATGGATTCCGGATCGGCACGCGACAGCAAGGCCGGCAAGGCGGCAACGGCAGCGTCGAAATCATGCATCATGAGGCGCGCCTGCTGGCGCACGATGTGGCGGAATTCCTCCATGCTGACATCCTGCCGGTACTGAGGCTTGATCAGTTTGAGCGCCAGGTTGACCCGGCGCTCGTCGGCGATCATGCGGAAGCGGTAGATGTAGAACAGCGCGCGCACGGCCGCTTCCACCAGGCCGCCCCGCTGCATGTCCTCTTCCATCTTGCGCGTTTCGCAGCGCACGTATTCGCAATGCTCGGGCGAGATGCCGGGGTGCGGACGCGGCGGATTGGCATCGTTCGGGCTTTGTCCCGTCAGCGCCTGCACCAGCGGCGAGCCGTACACCATGTCGAAGGTCGCTTCCTGCACGCTGTCGCGCCAGTCGCGCCAGCTGTTCAGGCCTGCCGTGATGGCACCGGAAACCGCCTCCTGCATGGCCAGCAGCGGATTGTCGGGTGCTACCGGCTGGCGCTGCGCGCGCACTTTTTCCGCTTCTTTCGCCACCAACCTGGCCAGCGGATTATGGTCGGTCCAGCGCTCGTACGACACGCGCAGCGGATGCGAAAGCTGCAGGAAACGCGCCGTTTGCGGCGTCACCATGGCGCGCACCCACGGCTGCGCGAAGGTGCGGTACAGGGCCAGGTTCACTTCGGAGACGCGCGCGGCGGCGGCGAACTTGCGGTCGTTTTCCACGCTAGGCTGCACGATGGCGCGCACGTCCTCGATGCCGCGGCGCTCCACTTGCAGCACATAGTCGCCGCTGGCCAGATCGGCGTTCGGCGTGTCGGGCGTCTTGTCGACGATCAGCGCCTGGTAGATGCCGGCCGGCAGCAGGTTGATCAGGTCGATATTGCTGGCGAATTTCTGGTGTTCCTTGCGCCCCACCTTGGCTGAAACAAAAATACCCAGGTGGCCGATGCTGTCATGCACGGCATACACGATGGTCTGGTCGTGCATCAGCACGTCGTTGTCGTCACGGTACAGGTCCGTGATCCAGCCCAGCGCCTGCGGCGGCGGCGTGATGTTGTCGCCGTTCGAGCAGAATACGACGATGGGCGAACGGATATTACGCAAGTCCAGACGCACGCCGTCAGAGGTAATCAGTTCGGCCGTGGCCAGGCGGTTGCCGATGAACAGATTGTCAACGATGTACTGCATCTCGACGTCGTTCAGGAAGACGTGGCCGCCCCAGTATTTTTCAAATTCCAGGTAGCGCGGCGCTTCCGTGTCGATGTTCGCGTACAGGTTGTACTGCTTGGTCCACAGGGTGTTGGCCGGGTTCAGGTTCTCGAAATTCTGTACCAGGCTGGCGCCGTCGAAACGGCCGTTGCCCAGGTCGCCCGCCAGCGCCGTGGCCCAGCTGCCGCCCATCAGGCCGCCCGCATAGCGCATCGGATTGCGGCCATGCCAGCCGGCCCAGTACGACACGGGCGCGCCGGCGACGATGATGGGCCCGAACAGGTCGGGGCGCATGGCCGCCGTCATGAGGATTTGCCAGCCCGCCTGGCAATTGCCGATGACGACAGGCTTGCCTTCGCTGTGCGGATGCAGGGCGATGACCTTTTCCAGGAACTGCGCTTCCGCGTGCATGACGTCTTCCACCGTTTGTCCCGGCACGGGGTCGGGCAAGAAGCCGATGAAATAGCAAGGGTGGCCCGCGCGCAGGGCCACGCCGATCTCGCTTTCCGCCTTGAAGCCGCCGATGCCGGGGCCGTGGCCGGCGCGCGGATCGACGACGACGAAGGGCCGTTTCGTCGGATCGGGTTCCGGCGCATCGGGCGTCAGGATGCGCGCCAGGCCGTAGTTGACGGGGCGCGCCAGGTCCAGGCCCGACATCACCAGTTCGGCGGGAAAATCGAGCACGTTCGGCACTTCCTCGGCCAGGTGCTCCTGGTACTGGTTGCCACGGCGGCGCATCACGTCCGCATACAGCACGATGCGCTGCCAGGAGTCGCGCGCATAGTCGCCCAGCATGCCCAGCGGCGGCAGGCCGCCGGTGGAGAAAAATGGTGCAGCTTCGGTTTTCATGGCTATCCTTTTCATGCGAACAAGCGCCGGACCATTCCGGCGCGGGGTCTACGCCATCTGGCTGATGGTCTTGCGAAAACGGGCAAGGGCAAACGTGAACAGGGCCGTGCCGATGGCCAGCAGGGTCAGGAAGGGCTTCCACACCACGTCGATGCCGGCGCCGCGGTAGAGAATCGCCTGGCTCAATTCGACGAAATGCGTAGTCGGCGCGATCAGCATGATGTTCTGCACCAACTGCGGCATGCTTTCGCGCGGCGTGCTGCCGCCCGACAGCATCTGCAGCGGCAGCAGCACGAGGATCAGCAGCATGCCGAATTGCGGCATGCTGCGCGCCACGGTGGCGAGGAAAATACCCATCGAGGTGGTGGCAAACAGGTGCAGCGCCGCGCCGCACAGGAACAGCGCGATGGAGCCCTCGATCGGCACGTGCAGCATGCCGCGCACCACCAGGTTCAGCGACAGGGCGGCGGCCAGCAGCACCACCAGGCCCATCGACCAGACCTTGCCCAGCATGATTTCGGCCGGCGTCACGGGCATCACCAGCAGATGCTCGATGGTGCCGTGCTCGCGCTCGCGGATCAGGGCCGCCCCCGTCAGGATGATCGACAGCATCGTCACCTGGTTGATGATTTCCATCAGCGAGCCAAACCAGGCCTGGCTCAGGGAGGGATTGAAGCGCGCGCGCATCACCAGTTCCACGGGCGACACGGTCACGCCCCGGTAACGCTTGGCGAATTCGGAGATCTCCCCGGCGACGATCTGCTGGATGTAGCCGCTGCCGCTGAAGGCTTGGCTCATGCGCGTGGCGTCCACGTTCAGCTGCAGCTCCGCCTGGCGCCCGCCCAGCACGTCGGCCTGCAGCTTGGGCGGAATCGTCAGCACGAAGGTGTACTGGCCCGCATCGAGGCCCGCGTCGACCTGGCTCTGGTTGATCATGGCCGGCGGCGTGAACTGCGGCGGGAAGAAGGCCGAGGCGATGCGCCCGGACAGGGGCGAGCCATCCTCGTCGACGATGGCGATCGAGGCCATGTGCAGGGTTTCCGGCTTGGCTGTGGCGGCCACGTAGATGGCCAACGTGAACGTGTAGAGGATCAGGATCAGCATCATCGGGTCGCGGATCAGGCTCCAGATTTCCTTCACGCCCAGGCGGTAAATGTTTTCAAGGTGTCGCAAATCAGCTCTCCTGTTTCTTCAGCAGCGCCACCGTCACGCCGAGGATCACGGGAATGGCGACGAGCAGGGGCCAGAACGAGGCGTGCAGGTCGCCGAAGCCCAGCGCCTTGTTGAACACGCCGCGGCTGATATTGAGCATGTGCGTGGCGGGGTACATCAGGCCGATGGCCTTGCCCACGCCTTCCATCGACGAGACGGGATTGAGCAGGCCGGAAAACTGGATGGCCGGGATCATGGTGCCGATCATGGTCACGAACAGGGCGGCGATCTGGCTGCGCGTAAACGTCGAGGCGAACAGGCCGATGCCGGTGGCGCAGATATTGAAGATGAAGGTGGCGCCGATCAGGGTCGGCAGGCTGCCCTTGATCGGCACGCCGAAGGCGGTGACGGCCAGCAGCGCCATGAGGACGAAATTGAACATGGCCAGCACGACGTACGGCACCTGCTTGCCGAGCAAGAATTCCAGGCGCGTCACGGGCGTCACGTACAGGTTGATGATGGAACCCAGTTCCTTCTCGCGCACCACGGACAGCGCCGCCAGCATGGCCGGCAGCATCAGCAGCAGCAAGGGAATCACGGCCGGCACCATGGCCGGCAGGCTTTTCACGTCCGGGTTGTAGCGGTAGCGCGTCTCGATGGCGACGGGGTTGCTCATCGTGATGCCGTAGCGGTGCAGGGCCTGGTCGGCCAGCCACAGCTGGTGCATGCCCTGCACGTAGCCCTGCACGGTTTCGGCGCGCATCGGCATGGCGCCGTCGATCCACGCACCCACCTGGGCCGGCGCGCCGCGCTGCACGTCGCGCGCGAAGCCGGGCGGGATCTCGATGGCCAGCGACAGTTCGCCGCTGCGCATGCGCTTGTCGATATCGGCATAGTCGCGCAGGGGCGGCTTTTCGATGAAGTAGCGCGAGCCGGCCAGGTTATTCGCGTAATTCTGGCTCAGGGTCGTCTGGTCGTGGTCGAGCACCGCGTACGTCAAGTCTTCGACGTCCAGGCTGATGCCGAAGCCGATGACGAACAGCAGCAGCACGGAGCCGCCCAGCGCCAGGGTCAGGCGCACGGGGTCGCGCCGCAGCTCCAGGGTTTCGCGCCACATGTAGCTGAGCATGCGGCCCAGGCTGAAGCGGCTGCGCCGGTGCCCGGTGGCGATGGCAGGAGCGGCGACGGGAGTGGCCTGGGCAGCCTGCGCCTCGGGCGCCGTGCCGCCGCCCGCCTCTTCCAGGTAGGCGATGAAGGCCGCTTCCAGCGATGGCGCGCCCTTCTTGCGCACCAGCTCAGCCGGTGCATCGCTGACCAGCACTTTCCCCGCATGCATCAGCGAGATGCGGTCGCAGCGCTCGGCCTCGTTCATGAAGTGGGTGGAAATGAAAATGGTGACGTGGTCGCGCCGCGCCAGCTCGATCATCAGGCGCCAGAAATTGTCGCGCGCGATGGGGTCGACGCCGGACGTCGGCTCGTCGAGAATCAGCATTTCCGGCTTGTGCACCATGGCCACGGCCAGGGACAGGCGCTGGCGGATGCCCAGCGGCAGGCTGTCGGGCAAGTCATCCATTACGTCGCGCAGGTCGAATCGCTGCGCCATTTCGTCGACGCGGGCAGAAATTTCCGCCTCGGGCACGTGGAACAGGCGCGCGTGCAGCACCAGGTTCTGGCGCACCGTCAGTTCGCTGTACAGGGAAAACGCCTGCGACATGTAGCCGACCCTGCGGCGCGTGTCGATGTCGTTGGAATCGACTTCCTTGCCGAACAGCCAGGCCTTGCCTTCCGTGGCCGGCAGCAGGCCCGTGAGCATCTTCATGGTGGTCGACTTGCCGCAGCCGTTCGACCCCAGAAAGCCGAAGATCTCGCCGCGGCCGATACGGAAATTCACATGGTCGACGGCCGTGAAATCGCCGAAGCGCATGGTCAGGTCTTTTGCCTCGATGGCGACGTCCTGCGCGCTGGCCGCGTCCAGCGGCGTGATGACGACGGGCTGGTGGCCCGCGCGCTTGGCTTCGGGCAGCAGCTTGATGAAGGCCGCTTCCAGGTTGCTGCTGTCCGTGCGCGCCAGCAGTTCGGCCGGCGTGCCCGTGTCGAGCACCTTGCCGTCGTCCATGGCGACCAACCAATCGAAGCGCTGCGCCTCGTCCATGTAGGCGGTGGCGACCATCACGCTCATTTGCGGGCGCTGCACGCGGATGCCGGCGATCAGGTCCCAGAACTGGGCGCGCGCCAGCGGATCGACGCCAGTGGTCGGCTCATCGAGGATCAGCAGGTCGGGATCGTGGATCAGGGCGCAGCACAGGCCCAGTTTCTGCTTCATGCCGCCCGACAGCTTGCCCGCCGGGCGCGCCAGGAAGGGGTGCAAGCCCGTGCTCAGGGTCAGCTGGTCGATGCGGCGGCGGCGCTCGGCCGCGTCGTGGCCGAACAGGCGCGCGAAAAACTGCAGGTTTTCCTCGACCGACAGGGTCGGATACAGATTCTTGCCCAGGCCTTGCGGCATGTAGGCGATGCGCGGGCAGACGTCGTCGCGGTGGCGCGCATTCTGCATGTCGCCACCGAGCGCCATGACCGTGCCCTGCTGCACGGCGCGCGCGCCGGCCACCAGCGACAGCAGGCTCGATTTACCCACGCCATCGGGGCCGATCAGGCCCACCATGCAGCCGGCCGGCACGTCCAGGTCGATGGCGTCGAGCGCCACCGTCTTGCCGTAATGCTGGCTGACGCCCTTGATACTGACAACAAAGGAAGTGGCTGCTGCACTCACTGCGGAACCTTCGCCGTCAATTCAGCGGGCCAGGCCTGCTTGGCATCGAGGCGTACCCAGGCCACGCCTGGCAAGCCCACTTTCACCAGGGCCAGGTGCTTTTGCAGCAGCTCGCGGCTGATCTGCGCCTTCACGCGGAACATCAGTTTCTGCCGTTCGCTGGCCGTTTCCACCGTCTTCGGCGTGAACTGCGCGCTGGCGGCGACAAACGAAATCGTCGCCGGAATCACGTAATTGGGCGCCGCATCGAGGATGATGCGCACTTCGCCGCCCAGCGCCACCTTGCCGGCTGCCGTCTCGGGCAGGAAGAAGGTCATGTAGACGTCCGACAGGTCGACCAGGTTGAGCACCTTGCCGCCGCCGGCCAGCACTTCGCCCTGCTGCGCCACCAGATATTGCACGCGGCCGTCGCGCGGCGCCTTCAGCTGGCCATCGGCCAGGTCGGAATCGATGCGCGCCGTGGTCGCCTCGGCAGCGGCGACGGCCGAACGCGAGCCCACCACCTGCGCCTTGGCCGCGTCGATGGCTGCCTGCGCCGCCGTCACCTGTGCCTTGGCCGCGTTCAGGGCCGCCGCCACGCTGCGCACGCGGGCGCGGTCATCGTCAAGTTCCTGCACCGACGAAGCACCCTCCTTCGACAGCGTTTCGGAACGGGCCAGGCGGCGCTTGGCCGCATCGAGTTCGCTTTCGCGCTGCGCCACCATGGCCAGCGCGGCCGCCTTGTCGCTTTCGCGCACGGCCACCTGCGCCTGCGCGCCCACCACCGTGTCCAGCGCCTGCTGCTGGCGCGCGCGCGCTTCGTCGCGCTGGGCCGTCAGCGAGTCCACCTGCATGGTGGCGAGCGGCTGGCCCGCCTTGACGAAGTCGCCCTCGCGCACGAGGATTTCCTGGACCCTGCCCGCGAGCTTGGTGGCGACGTCGATCTCGGTCGCTTCGATACGGCCATTGCCGCTGACGAAACCTTCACCGGGGCCAGCAGGACGCATTTTTTGCCAGGCCACATAGCCCAGCACGAGGACGGCCACGACCAGCGCGGCGGGAATGATTTTTTTCTTCAGTTGTGGATTCATGGTGTCGGCGATCGCTATTAATTGGTGAAGGTGGTGGCTGCAGGGGCGCCGCCGAGGGCGGCGTACAGGCTGACCTGGCTGGAGAGCAGCGCGCGGCGCGTCTGCACCAGCTGCTGTTCCACCGTCAGCAAGTCGCGCTGTGCGTCCAGCACTTCCAGGTAGGGCGCGGCGCCATTGTCATAGCGCAGTTTGGCCAGGCGCGCGCGTTCGCTTTGCGCGGCCAGCGTCGTCTTGCCGATGTCGACCTGCAGCGCCAGCCAGCGCCGGTTCGACAGCGCATCGGCCACTTCACGGAAGGCGCCCTGCACGCTTTTTTCGTAATTGGCCACGGCCACGTCGCGGCGCACCTCGGCCAGGTCCATGTTGGCGCGGATGCGGCCCGCGTCAAAGATCGGCAGCACCAGGCGCGGCGCGAAATTCCACGCGCCGCTGCCCGAATCGAACAAGCCGCTCAATTCCGCGCTGGCCGTGCCATAGGCGGCCGTCAGGGAAATCGTCGGGAAGAAGGCGGCGCGCGCGGCACCAATATTCGCCTGCGCGGCGCGCAACTGGTGCTCGGCCGCCACCAGGTCGGGACGCTGCGTGAGTAGCGCCGAGGGCAAGCCCGCATGCAGCGGCTGCAGCACGCTGGCGTCGTCGAAACGGCGCACCTCACCAGCCACCGGCGTCAGGTCGACGGGACCGCCCACCAGTTGCGCCAGTGCATGCGCCTGCACGGCACGCGCCTGCTCCAGCTGGGCCGACAGGGACAGGGCCTGGCTGAGCAGGGTTTCCACCTGCGTCAGGTCCAGCTTGGAAATCGCTCCCACCTCGAAGCGGCGCGTGAAGATGCGCAGCGATTCGGCGCGGCTGTCCACCGTGGCGCGCGCCAGCGCTACCCGTTCATCGAGCTCGCGCAAGCCCAGGTAGCCATTGGCCACCTGCGCCACCAGGGCCACGCCGACGGCGCGGCGCGCCTCGTCGCTGGCCAGCAGGGTTTGCAGCGCGCTGTCCTTCAGGCTGCGCACGCGGCCCCAGAAATCGAGCTCCCAGGCGCTCACGTTCAAGCCCACCTGATACTGCGCGCTCGTCATGGGACGGCCCGTCAGGCTCAAGTCGCCGGGCACGCGCGTGCGGCTGCCTTCCGCGCCCAGCGCCACGGTGGGGAATTGCTCCGCGCGCTGGATGCCGTACGCGGCGCGCGCTTCTTCCACGCGCAGGGCGGCGATGCGGATGTCGCGGTTGCTGGCCAGCGCCTGCGTGATCATGGCCTGCAGGCGCGCATCGGCGAAGTAGCTTTGCCAGGCGATATCGGCAGCCTGCGCGCCGGCAGGATCATTTTCCGGATACTGCGCCGCCACGGGCAGCGGCGGCGGTGCATACGGCGGCGCCATCGAGGCGCAGCCGGCCAGCAGCACGCTGGCAGTCAATGCTGCCAGCGTGGCGCGTGGGGATAGAACGGGAACAGCCATGGTCATCATCTTCCAGTCAGTTCAGAATGTTGTAGCCGCCATCGACATACAGGGTGCCTCCCGTGATGGCGCGCGCGCCGTCGCCGGCAAGGAAGGCGCACAGCGCGCCCACGTCCTCGATGGTGGCCAGGCGCCGCAGGGGCGAGCGTTCGATGGCGTCGGCCATCAGGCGGTCGAAATGGGCGATGCCGGATGCGGCCCGCGTCTCCAGTGGCCCTGGCGAAATGGCGTTGACGCGGATGCCGGCAGGTCCCAGTTCGGCGGCCAGGTAGCGCACGGACGCTTCCAGCGCCGCCTTCACGGGCCCCATCAGGCCATAGTCGGCGATGACTTCCTCGGCGCCCAGATAGCTCATGGTCATCAGGCTGCCGCCGTGCGGCATCAGCGGTTCGGCCAGCTTCGCCATGCGCATGAAGGAATGGCACGAGATATCCATCGCCTGCGCGAAGCCGTCAGCGGAACTGTCCGTCACCCTGCCATGCAAATCCTGCTTCGGCGCGTAGGCGATCGAATGGACGACAAAATCGAGCGTGCCCCACTGCTGTTCGATCTGCGCAAACACGGCTTCCAGCTGGCCCGGCACGGAGACGTCGAGCGGCGCCATGATGGCCGCCTGCACTTGCTGCGCCAGCGGCGCCACGTGCGGGCGCGCCTTGTCATTGAGCCAGGTGACGGCCAGCTCGGCGCCGGCCGCGCGCAAGGCGCTGGCGCAGCCCCAGGCGATGCTTTGCCCGTTGGCGATGCCCACCACCAGCCCCCGCTTGCCCTGCAAGGGGGGCGTCATGCTTTATGCGGACGCAAGGCGGGCCACGGCGTGGCGGCGTTCACGCACTGCACCGCGCCGGCGCACACGGAAGCGGTGCAGGTGGCCAGGGTCACGCCGCCGGCGCGCGCATGCGGCAGCACGATGGGAGTATGGGGATGGAGGGTGCTGCATGCGTCAGGCGCGGGGATCTGCATCTTCATGAATCTGGCTTCCGTCACTGAAAATTCGAGGCCAATGCCAGGCCAGGGAAAGTGGACTGGTAAGGGGCGAAAATACTCTACAGCATTTAGATGCGCGATTTATGAAGAGTCTTATCCGCGTGCTGAATGCCTTGAGCGAGGTCAACTATAAGTGCGATTGCGGCGATGCAACATTGATGTACATCAAATTCTACCGCAATATTATTTAAATGAAACAAATTGTAAGCAATCGAATCGCGGTATTTATCTGATAACTATTTGCAACTGGCGAGAATGAAAGTGACTTCCGGAGCTGGAATTGGTATTAGCAGGAAAATACGCAGAGGAAAGGTCTTGCAGAGGGGAAATGTGGCGGGGAAAAGTGAAATGGGGAGCATGCTATTGCAACGCAACATGGCACCCCATTCATTACTTGATTGCTACTATTGATGTATCTCAGCGTGATTGCGCGGGGCGCGAATACAGGTCGATGATGGTGCTGATGCCGTCCTGGCACACGGAACAGAAGGTCTCGCTGCGGTCGAACATGATGCATTGCATCTCGGGCCGGTAGTAGCCGGACGATTCATAGTTCGCGCCCTCGAAGGCCCCCACCGCATGGCGCTGCGGCGCCTTGGAAAACAGCTGCTGCGTGTACGCCAGGTCGGCCTTGAACAGGGCGCTCATTTCGCTTTCCGGGCGGTTCGCCGCGCGCAGGGCGGCGCGCTGCTGCTGATATTCGCGCGCATGGCTGTCATACGCTTCCTTCGGCCACGGCGTCGGCAGCGGCGTGCCGGCCTTCACGTGGCTTTTCCATTTCAGCCTGGCCGGGTCGCGCAGCGCCGTGGCATTCGGCTCCCACGGCTCCTGGCGCTCGCCATTGGACTGGTAAGCCACGGGCGAGGTGTAGTACTCGTCGGCCAGGCCGGCGAAATGGTGGCCGAATTCATGCACGAACAGGTAGTTGGCCCAGTCGTTGTTGGCCGCCGCCGTGCTGAACTGGCCGAAGATGCCGCCACCGCCATAGGTGTCGTTGTTGACGAGGATTTCGATGAATTCGTACGGCGCGTACTGCGCCAGGTCGCGCAGGGCGCGGTTGTCCGTCGTCAGCACATAGCGCTCGCTGCCGAAGATATCGTAGCGCGTGCCCAGCGGCGAGGCGTGATGCACGCCCGTCGATGGACGCGACACGCCCGATTCCTGCGTCGGCGCGGCCATGGCCCACACGTTGAAATCATTGGCCCGCTCGCGGAACGGCGACACCGTGAACAGATGGTCAGCCAGCTTGCGCGCCGTCGCTTCGAACTTGCCCATCTCGGCCGCCGTATAGCCATCGCCCAGGATCAGCAGGTCGACCTTGTCGGGTGACGGACCGCTGACGCGGATGGGAATGGGCTTGACGGGTGCCGGCGGCTGCTTGCGGATCACGTCCTGCGCGGCCGGATCGACATCGGTGCTCCACACGATGGAAAACAGGCCACGCTCGTCGCGCTTGAGGATGCGCACGCGCACGGGGTGCTCGGGCTGCGGGAAGCGCACGGATTCCTGGAACGCGCGCGTGGTGGTTTTCGCTTCGTCGGTGCTGGCCCACTCGCCAAAGATGGTGGAAAAGCCGCGCGAGTACAGCACCTTGCCCGACTTGATGTCTACCACTTCCAGCAGGTTGTTGCCGCGGTTGCTGTCATCGATGGTGCGCGCCATGCTGCCCGGCCATGGCAGCGGCTCGACCAGCACGCGCTCGACTGCGTAATGCTCGCCCAGCGCATTGCCGCTGTGCTGGTAATCGAGGCGCATGGTCGCTGGCTGCTGCCCGCTGGCCGCCTGCGCGAAGGGGGCGATGCCGGCGGCCAGCGCCAGCGCGCAGAGGAAGGATCGAATCGGGGTCTGCTGCATGTCATTCCTAAAACGGTAGAAAAACAGGTGAAGGGAACGGTTCTCCAAACAATCGGCGGCCCTGCCGGCGGGCCTGCGAAAAACCGCTGCGGCACATTGTAGCGACCTGAAGCGGGCATGCAAAGCGGCGATTTGCCGCGAGCACGCTTGACCTCGCAGCAAGCTTGCATTAAATTAGACTGATTAGTCGATCAATTAAAAGGCAGGCCACCCATCATGCGCACCATCGATCCCGACAAGCACGCCGCGCGCCGCGACGCCATCCTGGCGGCGGCACGCCACTGCTTCGCCCGCAAGGGCTTTCACCAGACCAGCACTGCTGCCATCTGCGCACAGGCAGGCATGAGTCCCGGCAACCTGTTTCACTACTTCCCCACCAAGCAAGCCATCATCGCCGCCATCGTCGACCAGGAAGGCCGGGAGACGGCCGCGTATTTCGCCGGCGTGCAAGGCAACGCCGATGCCTATGCCGCCCTGCTCGACTTCATGGATCTGGTGCTGGCACTGGCGGCAGACGGAGACTTTGCGGGACTGGCGCTGGACATTGCCGCCGAAGCGACGCGCGACGCGGACATCGCCGCCAGGGTGGCGCGCAACGACGCCCTGCTGCGCGCGGGCGTGCAGTCGCTGCTCGAAAGCGCGGTCGCGCAAGGCCAGGTCGACGCCGCGCTCGACCCCGCGCAAACGGCCAACTGGCTCGCGGCGCTGATCGACGGCATCTTCAACCGGGTCGCCGTCGATCCCCATTACGCACCGCTGGCGCAGCGCGCCAGCCTGCACCAGTTGCTGGTGCGCTTCCTGCGGCCCACCCTGTCATGACGGCCGCGATGCCAGACCCGCCGGCCCGCATCGGCGATGTCGACGCCCTGCGCGGCTGCGCCCTGTTCGGCATTTTGGTCGTCAATATCGGCGCTTTCGCCACGCCCTGGTTCGGCCTGGGATTGACCGACCCGGCCTTTCACGGCAGCGTGGACCGCGCCACGCACTTCCTCGTCGCGCTGCTGTTCGAGACCAAGTTCTATCTGCTGTTTTCCTTCCTGTTCGGCTACAGCTTCACCTTGCAGATGCAGGCGGCCACGCGCGCCGGCGCGCCGTTCGTGCCGCGCATGCTGCGCCGCCAGGCGGGCCTGTGGCTGATCGGCGCCCTGCACGCCATCATCCTGTTTCATGGTGACATACTGACTACATACGCCGTGCTGGGCATCGTGCTGCTGGCCCTGCACCACTGCGGCGAACGGCCCGCCCTCACCCTGGCCTTTGTCCTCGTCAGCGCCTGCGCGGCATTCTGGGCAGCGATGGCCTGGCTGCAAGGTCTGCAGCCGCCGAGCGACACCGCAGACAACGCCGTGCTCATGGCGCAGAAAGCGGCAAGCGCGCTGGCGGCCTACCGTGGCACGCCCGCCAGCGTGGTGACGCAGCACCTGCGCGAACTGAGTGAAATCTGGATCGTCCTGCTGCTGGTGCAGGCACCGTGCGCACTGGCCATGTTCCTGTGCGGCCTGGCTGCCGGCAAGCGCGAAATGCTGCTGCATGCGGCCGACTATCTGCCTCTGCGCCGGCGACTGCTATGGGCCGGCGCGCTGGTGGGATTGCCGGGTGCCGCCTGCTATGCGTGGACGTCCGTGTATGCCGGCAGCCAGGCATGGCAGGTGGCCGGACTGGCCGTGGGCCTGGCGACGGCGCCGCTGCTGGCGGGTGCCTACCTGGCATTGGCCTTGGCCGCTTTCGAGCGCCTGCGCGACGGCATGCTGTTTGCGCTGCTGGCCGACACGGGCCGCATGGCCCTGTCGAACTACCTGCTGCAGTCGGCCATCTGCGCCTGGCTGTTCCTCGCCTATGGCGCGCGGCTGATGGGCAGCGTGTCGCCGCCGGGCGCCCTGGCGCTGGCCGCCATCCTCTTCGGCCTGCAGCTGCCATTGAGCCGCTGGTGGCTGCGCAGGCATGCGTATGGCCCCGTCGAATGGCTGCTCCGGGCCTTGACGATCGCGGCGTGGCCCCGCTGGCGGCGTGCCGGCGCCGGCTATTTGTAGCGGTACAGCGGCTGGCGCAGCTGGATTGGACGGATGTCGAGGCGCAGCTTCAGCACCGAATACGCTTCCGCCTCGGTGGAGCTGTAACCGACGCTGTTGACCGTCTTGCTGAACCTGAACTCGAAGCCCAGGTCCGGATACGGGTCGCGCGGGTTGCCGAAGGCGATGCCGATGGCTTCCTGCTGGGCATTGTCGATCAGGTTGCCCATCAGGTCGAGCACGGCGTTGTTGCCGAGGATATCATTGGTGAAAACGGGTTCGCGCATGTCGGGCTGGTTCGGATCGAGCTTGTTGTCGGCCTTGTCCGGCGATGGCGTGAAGACGCGCGTGACGAGGTTGAATTTGTCGCCCCGGTCCAGGTAGCTGATGGCGGCATTGCTGATATTGAAATTCTTCACGCCGCGGTCGCTGATGGCGCCCGACAGGTCGATCAGCAAGGCCCCGCTGTAGCCGATGACTTCCACGTCGCGCATGGCATCGACCACCATGGCGCTGTTTTCGTCGATGCCCAGGCCCAGGTGATAGCCTTTTTTCAGCATCACGGGAATCATGCGGGCGAAACGGCCACGCACCAGCAAATGCTGGTCGACGAAGACGTCGCTGCCGATGAAACCCAGGCCCGGTGCGATTTCGCGCCCGTCCGTCACGCCCATTTTCAGCATGTCGAGCACGGGCTTGGCGTCATAGAACATGGTGGTGCTCATGATGGCGGCACCGGCGCTGGAACCGGCGATCACGCCGCCGTTGCGGTAGACCGACCAGATGGCCTCCAGCGCAGCCGTACGGCTGCCGTCCGGACGCAGCAAGGCTTGCGTGATGCGCCCCTGGTCGCCGCCGGCAAAATAGATGCCGGTGGCCGACTTGATCTGCGTCACGATGGCCGGGTCTTCGGCCGCCTTGCGGTAATCGCGATTGGCCAGCTTGACGGCCAGCGGCACGAAAAAGGCGTCCGCACCATATTGGTTGAGTTTCTTGATGATGCTTTCACCCGATTTTTCCGGGTTCATCGCGGCCGAGGCCAGCACGGCGATGCGCGCGCCTGGCCCGCCAGACAACTTGACGATGCGCTGCCAGACTTCGGCATTGTCGGCCCGCAGGCCGCCGCCGATGATGACGAGGGTGCCCTGCGGCGCCGTGCCGATGGCACTGCCGGCAGGCGCCGCCGCAGCATGGAAGCTGCACAATACCAGCGCAAACAGCAGCGCGGCGCGGAATTTCTGATACAGGCTTGCGGATGATTTCATGGTGCCTCTCGAATGCAAAGAAAGTGGCGCGCACCGGTTGATACCGGCACGCGCCGTTGCTGCCAATACTGCTGCTTGCAACCCAACGCCATCGAACTACGATGCTACTCGCCGTGTGTGACAGCGATATTGCGGTATCTCCTGTTTTTTTTATTTGAAAGTATAGTTGGCCGAAGCGTAAAAGCGCCGGCCGCGCGGGTCCGTGTAGCTGGGGTCATAACCGGACAGGAAAAAATATGCCTGGTTCGAATAGGGCGGGCTGGTATTGAACAGATTCTGTATGCCCGCGCGCAGCTTGAACTGCTTGCTCACCGCATAGGCGCCCGACATGTCCCACAGCGTGTACGCCTTCACCCGGTTCGCCTTGACCACGCTGCCGTCATCCGTGTTGATGGCCGAGTTCTGGTCGTCATAGCCGCTCGAATACGTGTTCGACAGGCTGGCCGAATACGGGCCATTGTCCCAGTCCAGCGTGATGGTATGGCGCCAGCGCTGGACCACGCCGTCCGTGACGAATTTATTCAGGTTGCTGATGAAGACGTCGCCGGGACTGGTCTGGATTTTCGAATCGAGCACGTAGGTGCCGCTCAGGTGGCCGCCGAAACGCCCCCATGCCGTCCTTACGCCATGCAGGTCGGCCGTGATATCGATACCGGACGCCTTTTGCGCGCCGCGGTTTTCCTTGCGCAGTTCGATGTAGTCGATCAAGCCGTCTTCGTCGCGGTGTACCAGGTCGCCGTACTTGGACAGGTTGGCCAGGATGATGTCGTCGCCGATCTCGCTGATCAGGTCCGTGCGCTTGATGTTCCAGTAGTCGGCACTGAAAGTCCAGTGCTGGCTCGGTTCGAGCACCAGGCCGGCCGAGAACTGGCGGCTGCGTTCGGGTTTCAGCTTGTCGTTGCTGTAACGGCGCGTGTCCCAGTTGTCGGCGCAGACGGAATAGTCATTGTTCTCGCTCGCGCAATACACGGGATCAGGCAGGGTCGCCGTGCTGCTGTAGACGGTGGGCCGGTGCAGGTCCGCCATCGACGGCGCACGGAAGCCCTTGCCGGCCGAAGCGCGCATCAGCACCTGCTTGCTGGGCATGTAGGTCAGGCCGATCTTCGGACTGAGGGCGCCACCCACCTGCTGGTAATGGTCGTAGCGGCCGGACAATTGCGCCTGCCACTGCCGGGTGAATGGCAGCAGCAGTTCGCTGTAGATGGCTTGCACGTTGCGGCTGTCGCTGGTGGGGCCGCCGCCTTCGGGCGCCGCGTCGTTGTTGATGTTATCGCTCATCAGCAGCGCCGATGGACGGAACTCCGTGCGCTCGCGCCGCACTTCGCCGCCCATGGCCAGCGCCAGATCGCCGCCGCCCAGCGCCATCAGCGCACGCGACGCCTTGAAATCGAGCGAGTCCATGGTGCCGCGCGCATGGCGCACCTCGTCGTTGACCTGGATGCTGTCGATCAGCGCCTGGCCTTTCGCGCTGGAGGGACCGAAAGGATTGATATCGCCGGCGGCGATCCCTTCCAGCAGCTTGTCGTACAGGACATAGCCGTGCGTGTCGCGGTCCTTGACCACGTTGACGCTGTGGTTCAGGCCCACGTCGTAGTCCCAGCCGGCGAGCGTGCCGGTGGCGCCCACGACGAACCGCTGGCTCTCGCTGGTCAACTGGCTGGTGCGCATGCCCGCTTCGTTCAGGCGCATGCGCAGTTCCAGCTCGCGCGCCGTCGGATTGCCGTCTTCATCGACGATGCTGTCCAGCCCCGTGTTGGCCAGTTGCGGCACCTTGCTGTAATCGAGATAGCCCGTCACGCGCGCCGACGAGCCCACGTAATAGCTGCGCGAACGGCTCAGCGCCACTTCCGCATACAGCTGGTGGTCGCCGTTCAGTTTCAGCACGCCGCGCGTGAGCAGGTTCTGCTTGTCCGTCTTCGGATACAGCTCCGTATCGCCCATGTAGTCATAGGTACAGGCATCGACGCCGCCCGTGCCCGCCGGCAGGTACAGATTGGCCGGCGGCGCGCAGTTCGGGATCGACAGATTGATCTGCCGGTTGGTGATGGGCCGGCCATTGAGCAGGAAGCCGTTGTCCTGCAAATAGTCGCGCTGTTCGCCCGACAGGCGGATATTCGCCGGACTGGTAAAGCTGGACAGCAAATGCCCGAGGCGCTGCGGAATCTGCAGATTGGGGATGAATTTACGCTGCGACGAGCTCAAACGGTCGGTTTTCTGCAGGTCGACGACGGCAAAGATATTGTAGCCGTCCGTCGCCAGGTCGCCCGTGCCGGCCGTGATGCTGGCCGTGCGCTTGCCGGCTCCGCCTTCCTGCGTGCCGCTGCCGTACGCATTCAGCTCCACGCCCTGGTAATCCTTGCGCGTAATAAAATTGATGACGCCGCCGATGGCGTCCGTGCCGTACAGGGCCGAGGCGCCGTCGAGCAGCACTTCCACGCGCTGCAATGCGGCGGCGGGGATGTTATTCAGATCGACGCCCGCGTCGTCGCCGGGCGAGGCAAAGTTGGCCATGCGCCGCCCGTTGAGCAGCACCAGGGTGGACGAGGTGCCCACGCCGCGCAGGTTGGCACTGTTAAAGCCGCGCTGGTCGCCGCCCACGTTGATGCTGGCGCCGTCCGTCAGGCCGCCCACGTTGGCCGAGACGCGCGCCATCAGTTCGGCCGCCGTCGTCACGCCCGCCTTCTCGATGTCGGCACGCGTGATGACCTGCACCGGCAGCGCCGTTTCCGATTCGAGCCGCTTGATGGCCGAACCGGTGATTTCCACGCGCTGCATCCTGGGCTGCGCCGTCCCCGCATCCGCCCCCTGCTCCTGCGCCAGCGCACCGCTGCCCAGCATGCCCAGCGCCGCCGAGACGCTCAAGCCCCCTACGGCCAGGCGCACGGCATGGGCCAGCACCGATACACGTGGCAGTATGCGACTGCCGTCCTGTTTTTTTTCTTGCATGCCAACTCTCCCAGATGGTGTTAACCCTGATTTTTATAATGACTGCTTTTTATGCACTGCCTTGCGCTGCCTGACTGCTGTTTTCCGGGGTCCCTGCACGCCATGTTCGCCGCCGTACAGGTAGGCGGCGATCACCTCGCTCAGGCGGGCGGCTTTTTCAACGTTGTCCTTGTTCGACACCATCAGCGCCACGGCCAGCGCCTCGATCATGGCCAGTGCCGCGCTGGCGCTGCTGGGCAGGACGGGATGCGTGCTTTGCGCGTACAGTGCATGGTCGGCCAGTTCAGCCAGGGGGGAGGCGGGAGAGTCGGTGAGCGCGACGATGCGGGCACCGCGGTCACGCGCGAAATTGGCCAGGCCGATGCAGTCGAGCGTATAGCGGGGGAAGGAAATCACCACGAGCACGTCGCTCGCCGTCAGGTTGACCAGATGTCCGGCCGCCACTTCCGAGCCGCCGATGCCCACCACTTCGACGACATGCGGGCAAAACGGCTGCAAATGCTGCACCAGCATGCCGGCCAGGTTGGCCGACAGGCCAAAACCCATCACATACACCACCTGGGCCAGCGTCAGATGGCGCACCACGGCGTGCATATCCGGCAGCGCCAGCGCACCCGAGGTGGCGGCGATATTCGCCGCCGCGTATTCCAGGCTTTCCGTGACGGGGGATGTGGCGCGCGCGCGACGCTCTATCGTATGGCGCAGTTTATCGACCGGCTGCAACAGTGCCTGCAGGGTTTCCGCCATGGCGCTGCGCATGGCCGAATAATTCCTCTGGCCGATGTCGCGTGCGAAGCGGCTGATGGTGGCCGTCGAGACCCGGCAACTGTCGGCCAGTTCCTCGATGCCCAGCGCGGTAACGCGCATCTGGTTGCGCAGCAGGTAGTCCGCGATCTGGCGCTGCGAAGCCGACCCGGTTGCCAGCACATGCATCAGCGCCTGTCCCAGCGGCGATTGCGCAAACGCCGCATCGGGCGACGACAGCGCGCCGGCCAGCGCGGGTGCGGCTGGCGTACGGGTGCTGCTGCGGGCAGGGCTGGCGGATGCTTTCATGTCACTGGCGGCCTGTGCTTGTCATGTGCGGCGGATCGATGTGTCGGCGCCAAAAAATCAGCGCGTGAACTCACTTTACGCATATCAAAAAGAAAACTCAACAATTTTTTGTAAATGGATTTTCATTGATTTACTTCGTGAAAATAATGCGACATAATCGACCGAAATCCATCAACCATGCACCTTTCCGGGGCGCCCACCATGCACGCACAACAGCATCCGATCTCCACGCCGCACGCCAGCGTGTCCTGCCAATTGAGCAGCTTTCACTTCGGCGGCACGGCCACCGGCAGCCGCAGCGGCAAGAAGGTCTACATCCAGGCGGCGCTGCATGCAGACGAAGTGCCGGGCATGCTGGTATCGCAGTTCCTGCGCCGCGAGCTGCTGGCGCTGGAGGCAGCGGGCAAGGTGCACGGCGAAATCATCCTGGTGCCGGCCGCCAATCCGATCGGCCTGGCGCAAGCCATCCACGGTGCGCCCTTCGGCCGCTTCGACCTGACCACCGGCATCAACTTCAACCGCGCCTACCGCCACGTGGCCGAGGAACTGAAAATCACGCTCGACGGCAAGCTGGGGCAGGATGCGCAGGCCAACGTGGCCCTGATCCGCGCGCATGCGCGCGACGCCGTCGCCGCCTGGTGGCCGGGCACGGATGCGGAGACGCTGAAAAAGACCCTGCTGGGCATGGCCATCGACGCCGACATCGTGCTCGACCTGCACTGCGACAATGAGGCGGCCCTGCATATCTACACGGGCACGCCGCTGGCGGCGCAGATCGCGCCCCTGTCGGCGCTCTTGGGCGCGCGTGCCGTGCTACTGGAACTGGCGGCTGGCGAAGAGCCGTTTGATGAGGCGTGCAGCCGCCTGTGGTGGGACCTGGACAGCCACTTCGGCGGCCGCTATCCGATCCCCGCCGCCTGCCTGTCGACCACCGTCGAACTGCGCGGCGAGGTGGAAGTGAGCTACGCCCTGGCCGAACGCGATGCGACCGCCCTGCTGCGCTTCCTCGCCATCGAGGGCGTGCTGGACATCGAAGGCGCCGGCGACGACCTGCCCGCACCGCAATGCCAGCCCACGCCGCTGGCTGGCGTCGAACCTATCCTCGCGCCGCACCATGGCGTGCTGGTGTACCTGCGCGAAATGGGCGACGTGCTGGCCGCCGGCGATGCGCTGGCCGACCTGATCGATCCCGTCAGCGGCGAGACGACGACTTTGCGCTGCACGGTCGCTGGTGTATTCTTCGCGCGCAGCGCCCACCGTCATGTCCTGCGCGGCATGAACGTCGGCAAGGTCGCTGGCGCCGTCGCCTTTCGCGGCGGCAGTCTGTTAAGCCAATAAAAAATCCAAAAAAAGCGCCATGAGAAAACTCAAGCTCCCCAATACCTTCGTCCTGCTATGCGGCATCCTGGCCATGATCGCCCTGGCCACGTGGCTGGTACCGGGCGGGAAATTCGACACCCAGCTGGTGAATGGCAAGCAGCTCATCATTCCCGGCACCTTCCACTACGTCGACAACAAGCCGCAGGGCCTGGCCGCCCTGATGATGGCACCCATCAAGGGCTTCGTCGACGCCAGCCTGATCATCGGCTTCGTGCTGATCGTCGGCGGCGCCTTCGCCGTGCTGCAAAAGACGGAAGCCTTCGATTCGCTGATCAAGGCCATCGCCAAGGCGCACACCAGCTCGCGCTTCGTGCGCGCAGCCATCATCCCCGTCTTCTTCACCATGTTTTCCCTGGGCGGCGCCACCTTCGGCATGAACGAGGAAGCGATTCCCTTCATCCTGATCTTCGTGCCGCTGGCCCTGGCCCTGGGCTATGACACCATCACTGGCGTATCGATACCCTTCATCGGTTCGCAGGTAGGTTTTTCCGCCGCCTTCCTGAACCCGTTCAACGTCGGCATCGCGCAGGGCATCGCCGGCGTGCCGATCTTTTCCGGCATCGGCTACCGCCTGATCGTCTGGGCCATCGCCACGGCGGTCAGCATCGTCTTCCTGATGTGGTATGCGGCGCGCATCAAGCGCCATCCCGAGAAAAGCCCGACCTACCTGCTCGACATCGAAAAGCGCCGCGAGCATACGCTGGACCTGGAGAGCTTTGCCGGCATGACGCGCACGCACCGCGCCGTGCTGTGGATCTTCCTTGCCACTTTGCTGACGATGGTCGTCGGCGTGGTCAAATACGACTGGTTCATCGATGAAATCGCCGCCCTGTTCCTCGTCATGGCCATCGTCGTCGGCCTGGTCGGCCGGCTCGACACGGACAGCCTGGTGGCCGCCTTCGTGCAGGGCGCGCGCGACATGGTCAGCGTTGGCCTGGTCATCGCCCTGGCGCGCGGCACCATGATCCTGGCGCGCGACGCGCAGATCATCGACACCATGCTGCATGCGCTCACGCCCCTGGTGGCCTCGTCGAGCCCCGTCTTCGCCGCGCAAAAAATGTTCTTCATGCAGTCGGTGATCAACTTCTTCATCCACTCGGGCAGCGGCCAGGCGGCGCTCACCATGCCCATCATGGCGCCGCTGGCCGACCTGGTGGGCGTGACGCGCCAGACGGCCATCCTGGCCTTCCAGTTCGGTGAATTCACCACGCCGATGATTCCTACCTCCGGCATCACCGTGGGCGTGCTGGCGCTGGCGCGCGTGCCCTGGATCACCTGGGCCAAGTGGATGATCCCGCTGCAGCTGATCTACCTGGTGCTGGCGCTGCTGCTCCTGATTCCACCTTGCCTGATGCACTGGCAATAAAAAAAAGCCACGGCGACGCATGATCGCCGTGGCTTTTTCCTTATTGGCGGGACGCCTGCCCGTAAGGTCCATCAACGCGCCCTTTTGCCCAGTCGGCCAACAGGTCGTAATAGCCTGGCGCGATGACGGTGGGCTTGCGCGTGCCGTCCGCTGTCTGTTCATAGTTGCGCATGCCGTGATCGGCCTTGGGGAAGAGGTGGACGAAGATGGCCTGACCCTGGCCGCGCAGCGCCGTCAGCCGCGCCACGGTAACGGCCGGCGACGCCTGGCGATCATCTTCCGCCAACGCCCACAACTGCGGCACCGCGACCTGGCGCAAGGCCTGCATGGGATCTTGCTACCGGTCGACGCCGAGCTTGTCGAACTGCGGCACGCCATGCCTGCGCAACTCTTCAACGGGCATCCCCAGCAGCACACCCGTATAGCCGCCCTTGATGAAGGCAAACCAGGGCTACTTGGCAAACTGCTGCTGGAACGCCGCCAGTTCGTCCAGACCATCCTGATAGCCGGATTTCACCAGCCTTGCCGTGATCTCCGTCGCCCTGCGGGCCTGGGCGACAGTCTCGCCGCCATAACCACGCTCGCGCATTTCCTTGTCCACCTGCGCCGCATCCTGCTGCGCGATATCGACCGCTAGTCCATAGCCGATGCCGATGAACTGCGCCTTGGCGCGCGCCTGCGCCAGCGGGACGATCCAGCCGCCCTGGCTCACGCCAACCAGGCCGAAACGGCCATGGCGTCCTTGCGCCAGCCGCCGGGCTTCGTGCGAGGCGGCCACCAGGTCATCGGCCAGACGCGGGAAATTCTGCGTGTATTCGCCCCCGGACAGTCCGCTGCCACGCTTGTCATACACGAACACCGACACGCCCCGCCCGACCATCTGGTAGGGTTCGCGCGCGCTCTATCCAACCGCTGCCCTCGGAGCCATGCGCATACACGACCAGCGGCGTATGCCTGCCTGCGCCAAGCGCCTCGATCAGCCTGCCCGCGAGCATGGCGCCGTCCGATTCAAAGCGCGTATTCGATTCCGCCAGCGCGACTTACGGCCAGCGCTCCGTGCCCCTGACCAGCACGACATCCTTGCCGCACGCCAGCAGCGCCCCGGCATCCAGCGTATTGCCGACCACCCCGTCGCTGAAGGTGTAGCCGTATCCCTTGCCGCCTTTGGTGACGGCGACGAAGCGCGTCTGGTCCTTGCGGAAAATACCCGTTTCGCAAGGGGCGGCGCTGACGGCATCCGGCGCGGGTGCGCCAGTCGCCGTGAGCGACGCGGCAAGGAAAGGCCATAGAAAAAAAGAGGTCATGGAGTCTTGGGTCCGGTAAAAGGCTGTCGCGTTGTTGATCAATAAAAATAGATAGCAGGGAAAACCGGGATCGCGCGCCAGCCGCGCCAGTGGTTCAACGCCGATAAATATCGGGAAAGTAGCGCTCCATCAGCGTCTCCGGCCTGCGCGGCGCCGTAAAGCCGTGGTGCGCATATAAACCATGCGCCGTGCTGGTGGCCAGCATGAAACGGCGCAAACCCTGCAAGTCGGGGTGTGCCATCACGGCCTGCATCAGGCGCTTGCTGTAGCCGCGGCCGCGGTACTCTTCCAGCACATACACGTCGACCAGATAGGCAAACGTGGCGTAGTCGCTGACCACGCGGGCGAACGCCACTTGGCGGCCGTCCAGCGTGCCGCCGAAGCAGAGCGAATGGTCAATCGCGCGCTGAACGGTGGCCAGCGCGATGCCGCCGGCCCATGCCGATTGCGTGCTGAGAAAATGGTGAATGGCCGGAACGTCGAGTTCCGCCTTGTCGCTACTGATCTTCAAGTGTGGCATCACGCTGTCCGCCTGTCGTGGAAAAACCGATCATCGGCGATTTGCGCGCTGCTGTCACCTGGGCTGGAGAGAACCGGGGGCGCCGCCCGTTCCGATTGCCCGTGATGGGATGCTGCGATTTGCTGCTACTACTGCTTCGCGTGCTGGCTGCATTGCCAGGACGCGCTTACAGGGCGGCTTTCTCTGCTGCGCTCAGGCGCTTGGCGCTGACATACACGGTGTGTATGGTGGCCTGGTCGGCGCTGGCGACGATGGCGGCGGGAGCGGTGCGGAACTTCGGCACGGCGGCGGTGGCCAGGCTGGTGGCGGCGGCAATGGCGACGATGGCGACGAAGATGGCTTCCATGTTTTTGGCGATGTTCATGATGTTTTCCTTTGGTGAGTGGCGGGTTTGTGTTGTTGTCTTGCGATGATTGAACTTTAGGCTGAAGCCCCCATCATCGCCACCGGATTGCGACAAAATGCACGATTTGCGGGACAGAATACAAACAGCCCCGATGGAATGCGCAAAGCCCCTTCCCGACGCCATTTGACGCCAGCAAGCCGCATTCCGGGCCAATTCGCGGCCGTGCAGCCCCCTAAAAGCCCTACCGCAGGCCAACCTTGTTTATAATCGCCCTACACTAAAGGACTTCTTTCATGACTGATCAATTCTCCAAAAAGGGCGAAGCCTGGTCGGCCCGGTTTTCCGAACCGGTCTCGGACCTCGTCAAGCGCTACACAGCTTCTGTATTTTTTGACAAGCGCCTGGCGCTGTTCGACATCGAAGGTTCGCTGGCCCATGCGGAAATGCTGCATGCGCAAGCCATCATCAGCCCGGCCGACTACGCGGAAATCCAGCGCGGCATGGCGCAAATCTCGCAGGAAATCGCCAGCGGCCAGTTCGAATGGCTGCTGGACCTGGAAGACGTCCACCTGAATATCGAAAAACGCCTGACCGAACTGGTGGGCGATGCGGGCAAGCGCCTGCACACGGGCCGTTCGCGCAACGACCAGGTGGCGACCGACATCCGCCTGTACGTGCGCTCCGCCATCGACGACATCACCGCCCTGCTGGCGACGTTCCGCAGCGCGCTGACGGACCTGGCCGAGCAGCATGCCGACACCATCATGCCTGGCTTTACCCACATGCAGGTGGCCCAGCCGATCACCTTCGGCCACCATATGCTGGCGTATGTCGAAATGTTCGGCCGCGACGCCGAGCGCATGGCCGACTGCCGCAAGCGCGTCAACCGCCTGCCGCTGGGCGCCGCCGCCCTGGCCGGCACTACCTTCCCCATCGACCGCCTGCGCGTGGCCAAGACCCTGGGCTTCGACGACGTGTGCCATAACTCGCTCGACGCCGTCTCGGACCGCGACTTCGCCATCGAGTTCTGCGCCGCCTCGGCCGTGCTGATGATGCACGTGTCGCGCATGGCGGAAGAACTGGTGATCTGGATGAGCCCGCGCATCGGCTTCATCGACATCGCGGATCGCTTCTGCACCGGCTCGTCGATCATGCCGCAAAAGAAAAATCCGGACGTGCCGGAACTGGCGCGTGGCAAGACGGGCCGTGTGTACGGCCACCTGATCGGCCTGTTGACCCTGATGAAAGGCCAGCCGCTGGCCTACAACAAGGACAACCAGGAAGACAAGGAACCGCTGTTCGACACCGTCGACACCGTCGTCGACACCTTGCGCATCTTCGCCGACATGGCCGGCGGCATCACGGTGAAACCGGAAGCCATGCGCGCGGCAGCCCTGCAAGGCTACGCCACGGCGACCGACCTGGCCGACTACCTGGTCAAGAAAGGCTTGCCGTTCCGCGACGCCCACGAAGCAGTGGCCCTGGCCGTGCGCGCCTGCGTCGATGCGGGCTGCGACCTGGCCGACCTGTCGCTGGAGCAGCTGCGCGCCTTCTCGCCCCTGACGGGCGAAGACGTGTTCGAGGTACTGACGCTGGAAGGCTCCGTGGCCGCGCGCGACCACGTGGGCGGCACCGCGCCAAACCAGGTGCGCGCCGCGATCGCCCGCGTGCGCACGCAGCTGGAAAAATAAGCGGCGTCCATCCCGCAAGCGCCCCGCTGCAGCAATGCAGCGGGGCGTTTTCTATTGCGCGACGATTTTCGACAGCACGGAAAACGCCGCCCCCGTCTGCGATGCTTCCAGCAGCAGGGTCAGCTCCGTGTAGGTGCAGATGATGTTGATCAGATTGATGCGGTCCCACGCCAGGCGCCGCAGGATGGCATGGTACACCCCTGGCGTATAGCAGGTTTCCGGGGCCAGGTGCAAGGTCACGGCCGTCACCCGTTCCAGGCGTGCCAGTTCCTGCTCGCTGCCGAACACCTCGTCCACCAGCGCGTGCAGGCTACGGCTGCAGATCACCATCACCTCGTTGACGCCGCGCGTGATGGTGATGAAGGTGCCCCGCTGCGGCGCGGCCAGCGCCAGCAGTTGCCTCTGGCAGGCATAGGTCTGGTCGGAATAGCGGTAGGTAAATACCATCAATTCGCTGCGCGTGGAAAGCTCTCCCGCCCTGTGCGCCAGCACGATTTCGCCGCTCTTCTGCTGCGGCAGCCGTTCGGCCAGGCGGCGCAGTGCCATCACCACGGCGGCCTGTCCCACCGGTTTCCACAAATCCGTCTGCAATTGCGGCTGCAACTGGCGCGCCAGCTCCGACAGGTTGAGCAAGCCGCGTCCCAGGCCTTCGCTGAGAAAGGCCGATTCCATCACGATCTGTTCCACTTTGGTCGCTATCGAAAGCATAGTTCATCGGGCCGGTGATACCGGTACACGCACCGGTAGCCGGCAACCCTTCCTCAAAAAAAAGACGCACTGAACCCGCGGCCACGCCGGGAGGCGCGGCCGGACATCGTGAAAAAACCCGTTGCAGGGGCAGATCCGGGCGGCGGCGGCTAGGAAGGCGGATGCAGCATCAGTGCCGCTCCAGAGGGGAAATGGCTGAAACCAATGGCAAAAAACAGTGCTGACGTCATGTGAAACTCCCGATTTTTTTCCCGATGCGCGACATGGACGCGGTCATTGCCGCGTGCGCTTTTTTTGTCTGTACGTGGCCCGCTGGGGGCAACGCGCAAAGCTAGTGTAGATCGCAACATTTAAAAAATGCAACAGTGTTTTGCCAACAGAACAGGCAACGAGAGGGACTAGTCCAAAACAGAACTTACGGTTTGCGGCAGATCAAACGTTCGCTTCATAAATGCCAGATAAATGTTCAATTCTTAACAAAAAAAACCATCCTGACCCATTTCTTGAATTTTTTGACATGGCGATATCGACAAGTTTAGTGTCGCCCTACCCGACGCTATCCCATCACAACAACGGCAGGCTATCCGCCCGCCGCCAGGCGCGCCGGGGTGGCCATCAGACAATCGCGGCCAGCTCATTCACCATTTTCCTAACCGATACCATGGAGCAGAAATGAATTTACGTTTGACGATAGTTGCCGCATCCATCGCCGCCCTGCCGCTGATGGCCACCACGGCCGATGCCGCCACGCCGCTGCCACCCACCCTGATGGCCGCCCCGGTCAGCCTGGCGTCGCCGCAAGAGACTGCCAGCCTGGTCAACAAGCTGGCGGCACAGGCGCGCAGCCGTGGCCTGAACACCGAACATGGCTTCGTGGTCGGCGCCCAGCATCCTGGCGTGAGCGGCACGCGGGTCAGCCGCGTACAGCACACCTACAAGGGCTTGCCCGTTTTCGGCTCCGAGACGGTGGTCGTCAGCAACAACGCCGGCGACATCGTCAGCGAATCCGTGTCGGACCGCGCGTCCGGCCTCGGCAGCGGTGGCGTCAATTCCGTCACCCGCAGCGCCACCGCCGACATCGACACCACGCCCGCCATCAGCGCGGCGGCAGCCATCGCCGCCGCCGTCAAGAACATCGGCGTGCAGGCCGTCGACCACGTGCCGCCACAGGCGCAGCTGCTGATCTACCCCGTCATGAAAACCGTGCGCGTGGCCGGCGCCGAGAACAAATCGGAAGCGTCGCTCAACGCCCTGGACGTGCAGGACGTCGTCGACCACTATGAGCTGGCCTACCTGGTACAGACGCGCATGATCAGCGGCAGCAAGCCGGTGTACTACGATACCGTCGTCAGCGCCAGGGACGGCAGCATCCTGCGCCAGTGGAAAGCCCTGAAGACCGTCGTCGGCGTCGGCAATAGCCAGTACAACGGCCAGGTGCCGATCAACACCACGCTCACCGGCAGCACCTACACCCTGAAGGACGCCTCGCGCGGCACGGGCGGCAGCTTCGGCGCCATGGCCATCACCAATGCCAACCACGGCACCACGTCGGGCAGCGTGTACAGCAACACCAGCAATACCTGGGGCGACGGCCAGCAATACATCAGCGGCGGCAGCACCACCAATGCCAACGGCCAGACGGCGGCCGTGAATGCGATGTGGGGCCTGATGAACACCTACGACACGCACAAGAACGTGCTGGGCTGGTCCAGCCTGGACGGCAACAACACGGCCACGCACATCGCCGCCCACGTCAATACGGCCTATGACAACGCCTACTACGACAGCAGCTGCAAGTGCATGTACATCGGCGATGGCGGCAGCTCCTTCAACAGCCTCGGTTCGATCGACGTGATCGGGCATGAAATGGGCCATGGCATCACGGACGCCACTTCGGGCCTGGTCTACTCGCAAGAATCGGGCGGCTTGAACGAATCGAACTCCGATATCGCCGGCGAAATGGTGGAAGCGTATGCGCGCGCCGGCGGCACGGGCACCAGCATTCCCAACACGGGCAACGATTGGATGATGGGCAAGGAGATCGCCAAGAATGGCCAGCCGCTGCGCTGGATGTACAAGCCAAGCAAGGATGGCAGCAGCCCGAACGCGTGGAGCAGCACGCTGAAAAACCTCGACGTCCATTACAGCAGCGGCCCGAACAACCGCATGTTCTACTTCCTGTCGCAAGGTTCGAACTCCACGTCCAGCAGCGATTACTACAGCTCCTACCTGAACAAGAGCCCGCTGGCCATGACCGGCATCGGCAGCGACAAGGCTTACCGCATCTGGTTCAAGGCAGCCACCACCAAGTTCACGTCGTCGACCAACTACGCCGACGCGCGCAACAAGGTGCTGGCGGCAGCCGAGGAGCTGTATGGCGTGGGCAGCGCCGAGGCAACCGCCGTCAAGCGCGCGTATGCAGCCATCAACGTGGGCACCGACGTCGATGAAACGACGACGGGCGGCGCAGTGAGCATCACCAGCCAGCCGGCCAGCATCACCGTCGCACCAGGCGCCACCGCCTCGTTCGCCGTGGGCGCAGGCGGCGGCACGGCGCCATACACCTACACGTGGTACCGCAATGGCGCCGTGATCAGCGGCGCCACATCGCCAAGCTACAGCTTCACGACCGTAGCGGCCGACAACGGCGCCGTCTTCAAGGCCACGGTGACGGATTCCTCGTCGCCAGCCGTGACGGCAACGTCGAACAACGCCACCCTGACGGTCGGCACGAGCAGCGCCACCGAAAGAGTGACGAACGGCGGCTTCGAGTCCGGTGCCACGGGCTGGAGCGGCACCACGGGCGCCATCGGCACCTTCACGGGCCAGGTGGCGTATGAAGGCACGAAATACGCCTGGCTGGGCGGCAATGGCACGACGGCCAGCGAATCGCTGACGCAAAGCGTGGCCATTCCGGCCGCCGCCACGTCCGCCAGCCTGACGTTTGCGCTGCATATCGACACGGCCGAAACGGGCACCACCGCCTACGACAAGCTGGTCGTCACCGTGAAGAACAGCGCCGGCACCGTGCTGGGCACCCTGGCCACGTATTCGAACGCGAACAAGGCGGCCGGCTACCAGATCCGCACGTTTGACCTGATCGCCTACAAGGGCCAGACCGTGCAGATCTCGTTTGCCGCCACCGAGGACGCTTCGCTGCAAACCTCGTTCGTGATCGACAAGGTCAGCCTGATCACCCAGTAAGCGGCTGAACACGCGGGCGGCCGGCCAGTTGCCGCCAGTCGCCCGCATCCACCGCACGACACGATTGATTTTCTTGCAATTCCAGTCTACCCTGAGGCAGTGATTGCATCTTGCTTGCTGCCGGTACCCGCGACGAATTGACCTTTTTGGATTGTTCCTGACCGATGCCTACTTCGACCTTGCCCGCACGCGCCGTCTCCCCTGCCAGCCCATCCCTGTTCACGTCCATGCCCGCCTGACGCGGCCATGCAGTTCCACCTCCAGGTACAGGGCCCGGCGGGCAGCCAGGCGCTGTCCATCGATGCCGCCAGCGAGGCCGAGGCGATCCGCGCGGCCGTGCGTGGCGGCTGGCGCGTGCTGGCCGTCGACGACGGCGCCGCGCAGGAGACGGGCGCCGTGGTCCGCCCCGGCAAGCAGGGCCTGCCCCTGCTGCAATTCAGCCAGGAGCTGCTGGCCCTGCTCGAAGCGGGCCTGAACCTGGGAGAGGCGATGGCCACCCTGCACAACAAGGAAACGCGCCCGGCAGCCAAGGCCACCTTGGCCGCCATCGTGCTCACCCTGCAGCAAGGCCAGAGCTTTTCCGACACCCTGGCCGATTTTCCCGACATCTTCCCCGACATTTACATCGCCACCGTGCACGCGGCCGAACGCTCGGGCAACCTGCCCGAGGCGCTGGCCCGCTTCGTCGGCTACCAGCTGCAGTTCGACGCCATCCGCAAAAAACTCATTTCCGCCGCCATCTACCCGTGCATGCTGCTCGTCGTCGGTGGCCTGGTGACCCTCTTCCTGCTCGGCTACGTGGTGCCGAAGTTCAGCGTCGTGTATGAAAGCTCGGGCCGCGAAATTCCCTGGATGTCGCAGATGCTGCTGGCTTTTGGCCAGACCCTGGCCACCCATCCGCTGCTGTGCGCCAGCGCCCTGGCCGGCGTGGTGGCCGCCGTGCTGTTTGGCGTAGCCAATGCCGGCGCGCGCCAGGCGCTGGTACTGCACCTGCTGCGCCTGCCCGTGCTAGCGGAAAAAGCGGCGGAATTCCGCCTCGCCCGCTTCTACCGGGCCCTCAGCCTGCTGCTGCATGCGGGCATCCCGCTGCACAAGGCGCTGGCCATGGTCGCGCCCATGCTGCTACCGGCGCAACAGGAGCAGCTGGCGCTGGCGCGCCGCGCGGTGCAGGAAGGCATGCCGTTTTCCACCGCACTGGAACAGGCCTGCATGGCCACGCCCGTGGCGCAATCGCTGCTGAAAGTGGGAGAAAACACGGGCCGCCTGGGCGACATGCTGGAACGCTCGGCCAAGTTCCACGACGAGGAATTCGCCCGCTGGGTGGACTGGGCCTCGCGCCTGCTCGAGCCGCTCTTGATGACCATCATCGGCGTCGTCATCGGCGGCGTGGTGGTGCTGATGTACATGCCGATCTTTGAACTGGCGGGGAGCTTGTCGTGAACGTTATCGTGAAAGTCCTGCCATGAACGCGCGCGAGGAAGAGCGCAGCGTGCTCGATGCGACCATGCTGCGCCAGGCCCACGCCGGCGCGCTGGCGCAGGGCCGCCCGCAAATGGCCGTGCTGCAGGAAACGGCGGCCCTGCCGCCCGACGTCTTCCTGCGCCAGCTGGCCACCCTGTTTCGCTACCCGGCGTGGACGATGGCCGAACTGCAGGCCGCCCTGCCCGCCTTTTCCCTGCTGCCCTACACCGACTGCGCCCAGCGCGACTGCGTGCTGCTGCAGCCGGACGCTCCCGGCGCACCGCCCGTGCTCGTCATCGGCAATCCCTTCAGCGAGGACCTGCTGCAATGGGCCGACTTCGCGCTGTCCACGCCCTTCACGGTGGCGCTGGCGCACCCGGACGACCTGGCCGCCTACCTGCTGCAGCAGGAAAGCGTGCAGCAGGCGATGCAGGAAATGCAGCACGGAGATGATGTGCCTGGGCTGGACCAGAGCATCGAAGACATCTCGCTGATCCGCATCAGCGAAGACAGCAGCCCTGTCGTGAAACTGGTGAACTCCACCATCTACGACGCGCTGAAATTCCAGGCCAGCGACATCCACCTCGAATGCGACGTGGCCAGCCTGGTCATCAAGTACCGCGTCGACGGCGTGCTGGTGCAGGCGGGCCAGGTGCAGGGCTTGCCGATGGCCGAACAGATCATCTCGCGCATCAAGGTCATGGCGGACCTCGATATCGCCGAGCGGCGCATCCCGCAGGACGGCCGCTTCAAGGTGCGCGTGAAAGGGGCGGAGATCGATTTCCGCGTCTCCATCATGCCGAATATCTTCGGCGAGGATGCCGTGCTGCGCCTGCTGGACCGGCGCGCGCTGACGGAAGCGGCGCAGGCGCTGCGCCTGGAAAGCCTGGGCCTGAACGAGGACGCCATCGAACAGATCCGCCGCCTGGCCGCCAAGCCGCACGGCATGCTGCTGGTGACGGGTCCCACCGGTTCCGGCAAGACCACCACGCTGTATGCAGCCATCACGGAAATCAATACGGGGCGCGACAAGATCGTCACCATCGAGGACCCCGTCGAGTACCGGCTGCCGCGCGTGCTGCAGATCCCCGTCAACGAAAAGAAGGGGCTGACGTTCGCGCGCGGCCTGCGCTCCATCCTGCGCCACGATCCCGACAAGATCATGATCGGCGAAATCCGCGACGACGAAACGGCGCAGATTGCCGTGCAGGCGGCGCTCACGGGCCACCTGGTGTTTACCACCGTGCATGCGAATAACGTCTTCGACGTGCTTGGCCGCTTCCTGCACATGGGCGTGGACGCCTACAGCTTCGCGGCGGCCCTGAACGGCATCGTGGCGCAGCGCCTGCTGCGCCTCAATTGCGCCCATTGCGCCGTCGACGCCAGCGCCGAGGTGCTGGCCGATACGCAGCAGCTGCGCGACAGCGGCCTGGCGGCGCATCAGGTGCAGGACTGGCAGTTCATGGCCGGCAAGGGCTGCGGCCATTGCCGCGGCACCGGCTACAAGGGCCGCAAGGCTGTCGCCGAAGTACTGATGCTCAGCGATGCGATGCGCGAAATGATCTGCACGCGCGCACCGCTGAGCCAAATGAAGGATGAAGCGGCACGCAACGGCTTTCGCCTGGCGCGCGAAGCGGGCCTGGACCTGGTGCGGCGCGGCGAAACCACTCTAGCGGAGCTCAATCGTGTCACTTATTGACCATACCCTGTGCCTGCACCTGGCGCCGCAGGCACTCTACGGCGTGCAGCGCCGCGCCGGCCGTCCCGTCGCGAACAGCGCTTTTCACCTGCCCATCCTGACTCCTGGCGCCAGCTGGGAAGGGGCGCTGGACGGCTTGCGCGGCTGGCTGGAACAGGATGCTGGCAAAAAGCTGCCGCTGGCCGTCAGCCTGGCCAGCCGCTGGTGCGCCATGCTGATGGTGCCGTGGAGCGGCGCCCTGCTTGATGCCGCCAGCGCGCAGCGATTTCTGCACAGCCAGTTCGGCGCCGTGTATGGCGACGGCGCGCGCGCCTGGCGCCTGGCCGCCGACGACGCGCCATATGGCCAGCCGCGCCTGGCCTGCGGCATCGATGCGGCCCTGCTGCAGGGCGTGCAGGAAGCGGCCAGCGCGTATGGCCGGCGCTGCCTGTCCATCGAACCCATCGTGGGGCCGGCGTGGCGCAGCATCGCCGGCGGCAAGCCGGCCGCCTTCGCCCTGGTGGAGGCGGGCCGGCTGCTGCTGGCGACGACCGGCGGCGGGCGCATCACGGCCCTGCACAGCCAGTCCTGCGACACGGCCTGGGGCGATGAACTGGAGCGGGCCTGGCGGCGCTGGAACCTGCGCGCACCGCAGCTCGACACCATCGAACAGGTGGCGCTGCTGGACTTGAGCGGCGTGCCGCAAGTGGAACTATCGGCGCGCTTCCAGTCCATGCCTGCGGCCAGCCCGGTACACCTGATGCGGGAGGCCGCATGGGCCTGAGCCGCATCGAATTCATGTCCGCCAGCGTGACGCAGGCTTTTTCCGGCTGGCGTCTGCTCCTGTGCCTGGCCGGAGCCCTGCTCCTGCTGCCGGCCTCCCTGTTCTGGCTCGTACAGGCGCAGGAAACGCGGCGCCTGGAAGCACAACTGGCGCAGCTGCAGCCCGCCAGACCCGTGCGCGCGCCCCTGTCCGCCAGCCAGCAGCGCGAGCGCGACATCGAACTGAAACAGGTGGCCCTCGCCGTGCGGCAGCTCAACCTGCCCGTCACGCGCCTGATCAAGACGGTGCAGGCGCCGCGCGACGTGCGCGTGGCGCTCCTGGGGCTGGACCTGAATGCCCAGCAGGGCCAGGATGGCGCCAGCGCCCTGAAAATTGCCGCCGAGGCGGAAACACCGCAGGACATGCTCAACTACCTGGCCTTCCTGAACCAGCAGCCCATGTTCAGCTCCGTGTACCTGCTCAAGCACGAGATGAGCGGCAGCGCGGACGCCAGCGCCCCTCGACATCCCTACCGTTTTCAGCTGGGGGCACAATGGCGGCAATAAAACCCGTGCTGACGGTCCGCACGCAGCCTGCACGCCCGCGCCTGCAACTGCGCCTGCCGCCGCGCCTGCAGTGGGAAGCTCAGCGGCTGTGGCGTACCCTGGGCTGGCCCTGCGCCATCGGCGCGGCCTGCCTGGCGCTGGCCGCCGTCGCCGTACAGCAGGGCAAGGCGCTGACGGCGCGCCAGCAGCATCTGGCGGCGCAACTGACGGCGGCGGCAAGACAGTCGGCGCTGCCGCCGACACCCGCCGCGCTCGATACGGAAGCCGACAGCCTGGCCGCCTTCCACGCCTACCTGCCCGCGCATGACAGCATTCCCGAGCAGCTGAAAACCTTGCTGGAAGTGGCGCAAAAGAGTGGCGTCACCCTGGCCAAGGCCGACTACAAGCCGCAGGAAGACGGCAACACGGCCTTTTTGCGCTATCAGGTCACCCTGCCCGTGAAGGCCGAATACGCGCAGCTGCAAGCCTTTATCGTCGACGCCCTGCAGGAACTGCCCACGCTGACGCTCGACTCCGTGCTGTTCAAGCGCGAGCAGATCGAGGCAGGCGAGATCGACGCGCGCATCCAGTTCGTCCTGCTGGTGAAAAAACCGGAGGTGCGTTCATGAAAAAAGCCGTACTGGGGGCGGCCGCCGTGGCGACCCTGCTGGCCGCGATCTTCGCGCCCGAGGACGAAGGCAGCATCATGGGGCCGGCCACGGCCACGCCGCGCCAGGTGGAGCGCGTGCCGGCACCAGCCATCGTCACGGCGGCCAGTGCCGCGCCCGCCCGCTCCGCGCTGGCCATCGAGCGGCGCCGGGCACTCGACGATGAGGAAGCGGCCACCTTGTTCGCCAAGCAAAGCTGGCAGCCGGAGACACCGAAAAAAATCATGCTCGACCAGCAGGCGGCGCAGGCCACGCGCACCGTCGCCGCCATCGATCCGAATGCACCGCCTCCGCTCCCCTTTCAGTTCCTCGGCCGCTTCGTCGACGAAGGCAAGGCCGCCTATTTTCTGCAGGCGGGCGAACGCAACGTGGTGGCGCGGCCCGGCGACACCCTGGAAGACCGCTACCGCTTCGACGGCGTGGTGCAGGGCTCCCTGCAATTTACCTATCTGCCGCTCAACCTGAAACAGACACTCGCCGTAGGGGACCTCAATTGAAACGACGCGCACCACGTACGATCTTCACCCTGCTGCCCATGCTGTCCCTGCTGGCTGGCTGCGCCGGCAACCAGGCCTACAACGATGGCCAGGCCATGCTGGGCGCGGGCCACACGCAGCAGGGACTGGCCCTGCTGGAACAGGCGGCGCAAGCCGAACCGACGAATGCGAAGTACCGCATCGCCGTCACGAACGGCAAGATGCGCGCCCTGAACAACCTGAATGGCCGCGCGGAAGCACTGCGCCAGCAAGGTAATTTACCCGAAGCGCAAGCGCTGTACCGCCAGGCGCTGGCCTTGGACGCCAGCGACGACGTGGCGCAGCGGGGCCTGGCCAGCGTGGCGCAGGACGAGCGCCACCGCAAGCTGGTGCAGGAAGCACAGGCCAGCTACCAGCGCGGCGGCGACGCGAATGTGGCGCAGGCGCAGGAAGCCTTGCGCCAGGTGCTGCAGGAGCGTCCCGCCCAGCGCGAGGCGCTGGCCCTGAAAGGCCGCATCAGCGACGAACAGGCCAAAGCCCGGCCCGCCGGCGGCAAGCTGGCCGCCGCCTACCGCAAACCCGTGACCCTGGAATTTCGCGACGCACCGCTGCGCTCCGTGTTTGATTTTCTCGGCAAGGTCTCGGGCCTGAACTTCGTCTTCGACAAGGAAGTCGACCCGGCCCTGCGCGCCACCATCTCCGTGCGCGACACCAGCATCGAGGAGGCGATTGCCATGCTGCTGGGCGCAAACCAGCTGGAGCAGAGCGTCACCAGCGACAAGTCGATCACGATTTACCCGAACACGCCGCAAAAGGTGAAGGATTACCAGCAGCTGGTGGTGCGCACCTTCTTCCTCGCCAACGCGGACGTCAAGACGGTGGCGTTTTCCATCAAGACCCTGCTCAAGGCCAAGGACGTCGTCACCGATGAACGCCTGGGCATCATCATGCTGCGCGATACGCCGGAAATGGTGCGCATGGCCGAGCGCATCATCAACGTGCAGGACCTGGCCGACCCGGAAGTCATGCTGGAAGTGGAAGTGCTGGAAGTCAAGCGCACGCGCCTGATGGAGCTGGGCATCCGCTGGCCGGACCAGGCCAGCCTGACCCTGGCGGGCAGCGGCACGGGCCTGGGCGGCCTGAAGCTGGCCGACCTGCGCCGCATCAATGGCGAGAATATCAACCTGGGCATCGGCGGCGTGACCCTGAACGCCAACAAGACCGACAGCGACAGCAATATCCTCGCCAATCCCCGCATCCGCGTGCGCAACAAGGAAAAGGCCAAGATCCTCATCGGCGACCGCGTGCCGGTGATCACCGTCACGACGAACAACGGCGTCAGTTCCGACAGCGTCAATTACATCGACGTGGGCCTGAAACTCGACGTCGAGCCGAACGTGTACCTGGACGACGAAGTGGCCATCAAGATCAACCTGGAAGTGTCGAACGTCGTCAAGGAAGTCATCAGCAAGACGGGCACGCAGGCGTACCAGATCGGCACGCGCAGCGCCTCCACGGTGCTGCGGCTGAAAGACGGCGAGACGCAGGTGCTGGCGGGCCTGATCAGCGACGAGGACCGGGGCACGGCCAACAAGGTGCCGGGCGTGGGCGAACTGCCCGTGCTGAACCGCCTGTTCGGCAGCCAGAAGGACGACGCCATGCGCAGCGAGATCGTGCTGTCGATCACGCCGCGCCTGCTGCGCAGCATCCGCCGCCCGGACCTGCTGACGGCCGAATTCAATTCCGGCACCGAGGCGGCCGTGGGCGGCCGTGGCAGCGTGGGCGGCGCGCCTGAGGCCATCGCCGCGCCGGAACAGGCCGCGCCGCGCGCCGGTTCGCCCATGACGGGCGGCGACGAGGCGCCTGCCGGCGACAAGCCTGCCGCTACGCCCACCGCCACCGTCAAGGGCGGCCAGTGAGCTGGCCCATGAAACCGCGCGGCTTTACCTTCATCGAGCTGATGATCACCCTGGCGATCATGGCGACCCTGGCCACGGTCGCGGTGCCGATGGCGCAGGTGGCGCAGCAAAGGGCGAAGGAACACGCATTGCGCAGTGCCCTGATCGAGATCCGCGAGGCCATTGATGCCTACAAGCGCGCTTCCGACAATGGCCGCATCAAGCTGTCGCTGGGCGCTTCCGGCTATCCGAAGAAGCTCGATGAGCTGGTCGAAGGCGTGCCCGACCAGCGCAGCCCGTCGAAACAGAACATCTATTTCCTGCGCCGCCTGCCGCGCGACCCGTTCCAGCCCAGGGAAGAAGGCAGCGCGGCCGACAGCTGGAGCAAGCGCGCCTACGCCTCGCCGCCCGACAATCCCAGCGAAGGCGAGGACGTGTTCGACGTCGCCTCGCGCTCGACCAAGGCGGGCCTGAACGGCGTGCCCCTCAATCAATGGTGACGGCCATGCATACGATAAGCCCGCGGCGCGGCTTTACCCTGGTCGAACTGCTGGTGGTGCTGGCCATCATTTCGCTGCTGCTGACGATCGCCATTCCCCGCTATTTCGGTTCGGTGGAAAAGTCGAAGGAGGTCGCCCTGAAGGAAAACCTGCAGGTGCTCAGGAGCGGCCTGGATAAATACTATGCCGACAAGGGCGAGTATCCGGCCGCGCTGGCCGACCTGGTCACCCATCATTATTTCCGCAGCGTGCCCATGGACCCCGTCACGGAGTCGTCCGCCACCTGGCAGCTGGTGCCGTCGCCAAATGGCGAAATCAGCGGCGTGGCCGACGTGCGCAGTGGCGCCAAGGGCAAGACGCGCGAGGGCATCCCGTTTGAACAGCTCTAGTTTTCGACGCCGTGCGCGGGGATTTGCATACGTCTGGACCCTGCTGCTGGTGGCCTTCATGGGCGTGGGCCTGGTCGTGGCCAACGAACTGTTTGCCACGGCCGCGCGACGCGACAGGGAGCGCGAGCTGCTGTTCATCGGCCACGAATTCCGCAATGCGCTGGGCCGCTACTACGACAGCACGCCGGGCGACGGCCGCCCGCGCTACCCGCTGACCCTGCAGGAACTGCTGAAAGATCCGCGTTTCGCCAACGCCCGGCGCCATCTGCGCCGCGTGTATGCGGACCCCATCACGGGCAAGGCGGAATGGGGGCTGCTGCGCCAGGAAGGACGCATCGTCGGCATCCACTCGCTGTCGCCGCAACAGCCCATCAAGCAGGACAACTTCCTCGATGAAGACGCCGGCCTGCGCCGCAAGCAGCGCTATGCGGACTGGCAGTTCACCTATCCGCACGACCTGGTGCTGGCCCCGCCCGATGCCGCCGGCGGGGCGCCCGGCCTCAAGCCGAAAGGCGCAAACTGATATCATGCGACTTTCCGTAACACGCATCGGCATCACGCATCGAACAAGGAGCAGGCATGAGCATAGGTGGCACTTCCATCGAACAGGCATTGGCATCGCTGTCGGACATGACGTCCGGCATGGTCGCCATCGGCAAGGACGAACACGCGCAGCGCATCGCCAAGGCGCAGGCATTCATGCGCCAGCAGGGCATCGCCGCGATCTATCTGAACGCGGGATCCAACCTCACCTATTTCACGGGCACCAAATGGTATGCCAGCGAACGCATGGTGGGCGCCATCCTGCCGGCCAGCGGCGATATCGAATACATCGCGCCCGCCTTCGAGGAAAGCACCCTCACGGGCTTCATGATCATCGAAGGCAAGGTCAATTGCTGGGAAGAGCATGAAAGCCCGTATCAGTTGTTCGTCGATGTGCTGGCGCGCATGGGCATTACCCAGGACGCGGCCACGCCGCCGCGCGTGGGCATCTGCGAAAGTGCCTCCTTCTTCATCTACGACGGCATCCGGCCGCTGGCGCCCGGCTATGCGCTGGAAAACGCCCGCGCCGTCACGGCGTACTGCCGCAGCCGCAAGTCCGCGGCGGAGATCGCCCTCATGCAGCGCGTGATGGACATGACCCTGGCCGTGCACGTGGCCACGGCCAGCATGCTATATGAGGGCATCACGACGGTGGAAGTGGAAGAATTCATCCAGCGCGCGCACCGCAAGGTGGGCGCGCCCCGCTCCTATTTCTGTATCGTGCTGTTCGGCGAAGCGACCGCCTATCCGCACGGCGTGAACTACGTGCAGACCCTGAAGGCGGGTGACACGGTGCTGATCGACACGGGTTGCCAGGTGATGAACTACATTTCCGACATCACGCGCACCTATGTGTTTGGCGCCATCAGCGAGCGCCAGCGCTCCGTGTGGAACAGCGAAAAGGCAGCGCAGGCCGCGGCGTTTGCCGCCGCCCGGCTGGGCGTGCCGTGCGGCGACGTGGACCGCGCCGCCCGCGTCTCTTTGGCGTCGGACGGCTTCGGCCCCGGCTACAAGCTGCCGGGCCTGCCGCACCGCACGGGCCACGGCATCGGCCTCGATATCCACGAATGGCCTTACCTGGTCGGCAATGACACCACGCCGCTGGACGTGGGCATGTGCTTCTCGAACGAGCCGATGATCTGCATCCCCGGCGAATTCGGCATCCGCCATGAAGACCATTTCTACATGACGGAAAACGGTCCGCGCTGGTTCACCGAACCGGCGCACAATATCGACGACCCGTTCGGCTTGCAGGCTTAAGCGGCCTGCGCCAACGCAAGCCGCCGCAGCGCCGGCGCGCTGGTGATCGCTGGCGCACCGGCCGGCGTCAGCTTGAACACGGCCAGCGCCGTGCCCAGCTGCACGGCCTGTTCCTGCAGCGATTCGGCCGCCGCCGACGCTTCTTCCACCAGAGCAGAATTTTGCTGCGTCATCTGGTCCATGCTGCCGATGGCCACGCCGATATCACCGATGCCGGCGCTCTGCGCCTGGCTGGCGGCGCTGATCTCGGCCATGATGTCGGCCACCTTTTTCACGGAATCGACGATCTGGCCCATGGTCAGCCCCGCCTCGTCGACCAGCTTAGAACCGACGCCTACCTTGGCCACCGAGTCGCCGATCAATTGCTTGATCTCGCGCGCGGCGGCGGCGCTGCGCTGCGCCAGGTTGCGTACTTCGGACGCCACCACGGCAAAGCCGCGCCCCTGCTCCCCCGCGCGCGCCGCTTCCACTGCCGCATTCAAGGCCAGGATATTCGTCTGGAAAGCGATGCCGTCGATGACGCCGATGATGTCGACGATGCGCTTGGAAGAAGCGTTGATCTCGCCCATGGTGGTCACCACCTGACTGACCACTTGCCCGCCCTTCACGGCCACCGACGACGCCGACACCACCAGCTCGTGCGCCTGGCCCGCGTTGGCCGCGTTGTCGCGCACGGTGGAAGTCAGGCTGTCCATGCTGCGCGCCGTCTGGTCCAGACTGCCCGCCTGCGATTCCGTGCGCGCCGCCAGGTCCGCATTGCCCTGGGCGATTTCCGCGCTGGCCACCTGGATGGTTTCGGCCGAAGCCTTGATGCCGGACACCATGCTGGCCAGCTTGCCGCGCATGTCCTGCAACGCCGCCAGCAGGCTGGCCTGGTCGCCCGCCTCGGTGACGATCTGCATGGAGAGGTCGCCATCGGCCACGGCGCGGGCGATCTGGCGCGCATATTCGGGTTCGCCCCCGAGCTGCTGCCAGATGGCGCGCACGACGAAGTGCGACACGGCCACCAGGCAGACGATGACAGCCAGCGCCACGGCGACGCTGGTATTGAGCGCATTGCGCACATTCGCCGCGCTGTTCTCGATGCCCTGCTTGAACTGCATTTGCGCCTGTTCGTTGGTCTTCGCCAGGTCGCCATTGAGCACGGCCAGCGCAGCCTGCATGCGCGCCACGGTCGCCTGCGGGTCGCCCTCTTCCATCTCCAGCATGATGCGCGCCGCGCCCAGTGCCGGCGCATAGTAGGCATCGAACGCCTTGGCCAGCCGCGCGCCGCGCTCGCGCTGGCCGGGTATGGCCGCGAAGTCGGCCAGCTTTGCGCGCAGCTTGACGGCCTGGCCGTCGACCTGGGCGATGCGTTCCTTGTCGCCCTCGCTGACGGCGTCGCGCAAGGCATCGCCGACGGCGGCCACGTCCAGCGTCAAGGACTTGGCCAGGTCGAGCACGGGATAGTCGGCGCTTTCCGTGGCATGGATGGAATTGAGCGCGGCCGTCGACAGATAGGCGCTGACGGCCAGGCCCAGCCCGAAGATCACGGCCGAGACGACAGGCAGCGCCCAGATCTTGCGTTTGATGCTCATTGCTGTCTCCTGATTGTTATGAGTATGTGCATCGCGGCGTGACCTTACGGCGTCGTCAGCACCACCTTGACGCTGGCGTCGACGGCGCCCTTTTCGATATAGCCGATGGCTTTCGGATCGGCGGCAACAGCCTTCTTCACCTCCGCGCTATTGGCCACTTCCTTCGGCAGGGTGGCCTTGCCCGTGAAGACCAGCTTGGACCACAGGGCCTTGGCCTGCGACGGTTCCTTGTCCGTCACCTTCTTGTAGAACTCGGCACGCACGGGAGCGCTTTCCGGCTGGTCGATCGGCGTCATGGCCGTCGATTTACCGAGGAAGAACTGCGCCACCTGTTCATTCGTCATGGCGCCGGCGGCGCTCTTGGCATTGACCACCACGACCACTTCGGCCATGGCGGGAACGGCGCTCGACAAGGCCAGCACGGCAGCCGCAAAAATAATGGGTTTCATGCGGGGCTCCTTAGAAAACAAAATCGATGGCGGCGGCGGCCACCGTGACGGGACCATGGAAGCCCGGCTTGGCCTGCACGAACAGGCCCGGGCCATTCTTTGGCTTGATGCGGTCGATCTGCACCTTCAACGCGGCCGAACGATGAAAATCCCAGCGCACGCCGATGCTGTCCGTCGTTTGTTCCAGCTGGTTGCGCGTGTAAGCCAGGGTGTCGACGCCGGCCGACAGGGCGCGCAGGGTCGGCGTGCAGGCGGCGGGATAGCCGGCCGGGCAGCTTGCCGGCACCGTGTTGTTCACGCGGCCATCGGCCTTCAGGCTGGCGTGGCTGTAGTAAGGCAGGAAGGCGCCCATGCGATAGCCGCCCATCACGTACCACGAGGTGCTGTCGCTGACATAGCTGTCCGTCTTGCGCTTCGCATATTCGGACTGCAGCAGCACGCTGTTCCAGTCCAGGCCCAGACCGACGGAGGTAAACGACGCCTTCTTGTCCTTCACTTCCAGCGTATCGGCCAGGGCGCCCAGCTGGGCGATCCGGTAGCCGCTGCCGGCCGCGCGCAGGCTGCCCATCAGGGTATTCAGGCTGGGCGAATCATCGATGGTCAGCCTGGTCTCGGCTCGGCCGAAGCGCACGGTGACGGGGCCGTGTTCGGCCACCACGTTGAGGGCGACGATGGACTTGCCTTCCACGTGCACGGTCGAATCGGGACCCGTGGCCAGCGTGGCCTTGGTGCGGCCCAGCGCCAGCTGCGTCGTGACGCTCGTGTCGCCCGCGCTGAACTGGTAGGTGCCGTCGATGCCGTCGATGCTGTTCAGGGGCACTTGCGAATACATTTCGCCGGGCGGGCGCAGCATGGTGTTGGCATAGCCCACGTTGCGGTAGTCGGAAATCATGAAGACGGGCAGGCCCATGCGGCCGACGCGCACGCTGAAGCTATCCGACACCTTGGCCTTGGCAAAGGCCCACGCCAGTTCGGCGCCGAAGTCATTTTCGCCATCCTTGCGTGCCAGTCCCTGCACGGTGGCCGACAGCCAGGGATTGACGGTGACGTTTGCCTGCAAACCCACATTGGAATCGACGCCCGTGCGTGCCGTGCGGCCCGCGCCGCTGGCCTGGTTCGGGCGCGCAAACTGCGCATTGTCCGTGTCGGCCACGGTCAGCGCGGCCGTGCCGTAACCGCTGATCTTGACGGCGGGGCCGTCGACTTCTTCCGCATACGCGTGGCTGATGGCCAGGGGCATGGCCAGCATGAAAATCAGGACGTGTTTATTCATAGTAATTAAATACCCGTAACGGTGAACAGTAATCGTGGAGTGTGACTCGAGGTCGGGGGTTCACCAGCCGTGACAGGCCGGGTCCGTTTTTTGCACCGCCAGCGCCCCGTGAGGTCTGCATGGCGTGTGACCAGTGAGTAAAAACATGCTACAGAGAAAAGGTTTTGCTTTGGAAAGTTTTCTGCTGGCAATACGCGATTTCGCCTGTTTTCAAGGAAAAAGCACGCGTTCTAGAGGGGTTTATCTAAATAGCACGCCGTGCAAAACCACACTTTGCCTATATTTTTCATACACTTATGGATAATTCAGCCAACAAGAAACCCTGGCGCCCTGCCCGGCGCGCCAGTGTGCTTCTTAGGCCTTCAGACGCACGCCGGCGGTGCCGGCAAGGGGCCGAACAGCGCCTCCAGCGACAGACCGATGGCCAGCAAGCGGCTGTCGCTGCCCAGCAGTCCATCGATCTCCATCCCCACCGGCAATCCTGCAGCTGTCATACCGGCAGGCAAGGACAAACCGGGAATGCCCGCGTTGCTGGCCGGGTCCGTATTGCGGATCAGGGTAGTAAACGCGTCACCAGGCGCGCCGTCCGCCACCGCGATGACCGACGAACCCTGCACGCCATCAATGGCCACGGCGCACACGGGCGTGGTGGGGAAAAAGATGACGTCCAGCCGGTGCCGCGCAAAATAATCGCGGTACAAGGCTTGCAAGCGGGGCCGCTGCACCAGCAGGGCGTCAGGGTACGCCGCCCCAAACGCATCGCCCAGGATGGCGCCAAACGCATGCCGCACGTCGGGGCTAGCCACCTGCGCGGCGATGTCGTCCAGCGTGAGCTGCGCGCCGCCGGCTGCCAGGTAGGCGGGAATCGCCTGGCGCGGCTCGTGCAACGCCAGCGGGAACGACACCTTGCCGTTCGCCGCCATCACGTCTTCCATGCCGATATCGACCAGCACCACACCCGCCTGCGCCAGGGTTTCCCTGGCTTGCGCCATGACGGCCGCCACGTCGGCGTCCAGCGGCTGCCAGAAGGCGGCCGGCACGCCGAAACGCAGGCCTGCCAGCGGCTCCGGCGAGGGCACGGGAAGGCCGGACAGCACGCTGTCGAGCAGGGCCACGTCGGCCACCGTGCGCGCCATCGGGCCCAGCGTATCGCGCGTATGGCTGATGGGTACCGTGCCGTCGGAATCGTAGCGGCGCTGACTACCGCCATCGCCCACGGACGGACGCAAGCCCACGATGCCGCACAGGGCGGCCGGCACGCGCGTGGAGCCACCCGTATCCGTGCCCAGGCCTGCCGGCGCGATGCGCGCGGCGACCGCGGCCGCCGTGCCGCCGGAAGAACCGCCCGGAATGCGCGCGCTGTCATACGGATTTTTGACATGTCCGGCAAAACTGGAAAAATTCGTGCTGGTGGCGCCAAACGCCAGCTCGTGCAGGTTCGCCTTGCCCAGCACGATGGCGCCAGCGTCCAGCAGGCGCTGCACGCCGGGCGCATTCGCCGGCGGATACCAGTCGCGCAGGGCCGGCGTGCCGGCGCTCGTCGGCATGCCATGCGTGTCGATATTATCTTTGACAACGATGGGCAAGCCCGCCAGCGGCGGCAAAGGCTGGCCCGCCGCGCGCGCCGCATCGACACGCGCGGCGGCGGCCAGCGCGGCATCCGCATTCAAGGTGATCAGGCTGTTCAAGCCCGCTTGCGCGCGGGCCTGTGCCAGCAGCGTATGCATGTAGTCGACGGCGCCCAGGTTGCCGTTGGCGATGGCGGCCACGGCATCGCTGGCGCTCAGGGCCAATTGCGCCTGCGCGGCGATGGAAGGTTGTTCGTCTGCCTTGCTCATGCTGTCTCTCCAAAAAAATACGCCGCCCACGCGTACATCGCAGGCGGCGCCGGTCCATCCTGTCCTGCCAGTGTGCCTTACTCGCGCTTGGAAACGAGGGTCAGGATGTCGTAGCTGGCCACCAGTTCCTCGTTCTGGTTCGTCACCTGCACGTCCCACGCGACCACGCCCTGGCCCACGCCAAACACGTCCTTGCGGTTGCGGTCGACCTTGCGCTTGCACGTCAGGCGCGCGCGGATGGTATCGCCGATGGCGACGGGGGCGACGAAGCGCAGGTTGTCCAGGCCATAGTTGGCCAGCACTGGGCCGACGCCGGGCGATACGAACAGGCCGGCGGCGGCCGACAGCACGAAGTAGCCGTGGGCGATGCGCTTGCCGAACTGCGATTCCTTCGCGGCGATTTCGTCGAAGTGCATGTAGAAGAAATCACCCGAGATGCCGCCAAAGGCGACGATGTCCGCTTCGCTGACGGTGCGGCGGTGCGTGAGCAGCGAGTCGCCCGTCTTCAAGTCCTCGAAGTGCTTGCGGAACGGGTGGATCGGGCTTTCATTGACGTCCGCGCCGCGCACGTATTCGCCCGTGATGGCCGCCAGCATGGTCGGCGAGCCTTGCACGGCCGCCCGTTGCAGGTAGTGGCGCACGGCGCGCACGCCACCCAGCTCTTCGCCGCCGCCCGCGCGGCCAGGGCCGCCGTGCTTCAGCTGCGGCAGGGGCGAGCCATGGCCCGTCGAATCGACGGAGGCCACGCGCTCGAGCACGTGCACGCGGCCATGCGTGGCCGCCACTTGCGGCACCACGCGCGCGGCGATCTTCGGATCGCGCGTCACCAGGGTGCTCACCAGGCTGCCCTTGCCGCGCGCGGCCAGGGCCAGCGCCTCGTCTATATCGTTGTAGCCCATCATGGTGCTGACGGGGCCGAACGCTTCCACGTCATGCACGGCATCGTTGCCGAATGCGTCGCGGCACAGCAGCAGGGTCGGCGAGAAGAAGCTGCCATCCGACGCGCCATCGCCTAAAGGACTAAAACCGTCGGCCGCGCCGAACACCACCTCGTTGCCCTGCGATAGGGTGGCGACACGCTCGGCCACGTCGTTCTGCTGCTCTTTCGAGGCCAGCGCGCCCATGCGCACGCCTTCGATGGACGGGTCGCCCACCACCACCTTGGCCAGGCGCTCGCGCAGGCGCGTGCCGACGGCGTCCATCAGGTGCTCCGGTACGATGATGCGGCGGATGGCCGTGCATTTCTGGCCCGACTTGCCCGTCATCTCGCGCACGACTTCCTTGACGAAGAGGTCGAATTCCACGTCGTCGGGCGTGACATCCGGCGCCAGGATGGCGCAATTGAGCGAATCGGCTTCGCCATTGAAGGGCACGGAGTTGGCGATCAGGTTCGGATTGGTGCGCAGCTTGGCGGCCGTGGCGGCCGATCCCGTAAACGTCACGAAATCCTGGCCATTCAGGCGGTCCAGCAAGTCGCCCGTGGAACCGATCACCAGCTGCAGACTGCCGGCCGGCAGCAAGCCCGATTCGTGCATCATGCGCACAACGGCCTGCGTCAGGTAGCTCGTCGCCGTGGCCGGCTTGGCGATGCAGGGCATGGCCGCCAGGAAGCTGGGCGCGAATTTTTCCAGCAGGCCCCAAATGGGGAAATTGAAGGCGTTGATGTGTACGGCCAGGCCGCCGCGCGGCACCAGGATGTGCGTGCCGGCGAAGCCGCCCTTCTTGCCCAGCGCGATGGCCGGGCCTTCGTGCAGGACGTTCGACGACGGCAGCTCGTTGCTGCCCATGCTGGCGTAGGCGAACAGGGTTCCCGTGCCGCCTTCGATATCGACCCAGCTGTCGGCGCGCGTGGCGCCCGACAGGTGCGAGATCGCATACAGTTCTTCCTTCCGCTCGACCAGGTACAGGGCCAGCGCCTTCAGGCGCGCGGCGCGCTGCTGGAAGTCGAGCGCCATCAAGCCAGGCACGCCGGTCTTGCGCGCATACGTGACGGCTTCGTCGAAGTCGATCTTTTCCGCATGCGTGTGATAGATGACGCGGTTGTTCAGGGCGCTGTGCAGGGGAACGGCGGCGCTGTCGCCCAGCCAGCGGCCGGCGATCAGGCTTTGCAGGGTGGATATGTGAGCCATGTGGTTTACTCCTATGTTGGTTTACTGCGCTGCTGCGTTCTTGTGCAAATGCAGCGGCAAGGCGGATTCAAAATTCAGGCGCTGGCGGTTCGCCTCGACTTCCGTCAGGGCTTCCACTTCGCGCATCGTCTGCATGGAGCGCACGGCAAGTTCGTGGTACTGGCCCGTGCCCGAGCTTTTCCATTTGATTTCATCGTCGCTCAAGGAACGTATCACCTTGGCCGGCGTGCCCACCACCATGCTGCGCGGCGCGATGATCATGCCAGCCTTGACGAAACTCATGGCGGCGACGATGGATTCCTCGCCGATGATGGCGTTGTCCATCACCACCGCGTTCATGCCGACGAGCGCATTGCGGCCGATGCGGCAGCCGTGCAGCACGGCGCCATGGCCGATGTGGCCATCGACTTCGACCACCGTGTCGCAGCCTGGGAAGCCGTGCATGACGCAGGTATCCTGCAGATTGGCCCCCTCTTCCAGGATCAATCGGCCGAAGTCGCCGCGGATCGAGGCCAGCGGGCCGATATAGCAGCGCGGACCGACGATCACGTCGCCGATCAGCACGGCCGACGGGTGCACGTAGGCGCTGGGGTGGACGACGGGGGTGACGCCGTTGATTTCGTAGACTTTGACCATACAAGCTCCTATTCATCTGCGCGCCATGCACGCTATTACCAGACGCAGCGGAAAACTGGGGTCAGACGGGGACGCCGAGTCCCGGCGGGTCTGACCCCGGCCCTCCGCTGCTGTCTTCACATACCCAGGTACGCGCTCTGCACCTGCTCGTTATGCAGCAATTCGGGACCTGGGCCGGACAGGGTGATGGCGCCCGTCTCGATCACATAGCCCACGTCGGCGATCGACAGGGCGGCATGCGCGTTCTGCTCGACGAGGAAGATGGTGATGCCCTGGTCGCGCAGCTCGGCCACGATGCGGAAAATTTCCGCGATCAGGAGCGGCGCCAGTCCCATGCTCGGTTCGTCAAGCAGCAGCAGTTGCGGGCGGCCCATCAGCGCGCGCGCCATGGCCAGCATCTGCTGCTGCCCGCCAGAAAGGGTTCCGGCCAGCAGCAGGCGCTTTTCCTTCAAAATCGGAAACAGGCCGTACATGCGCTCCATGTCGCCCGCCACGTCCTGCGGCGGGCGGGTGAACGCGCCCAGGCGCAGGTTGTCTTCCACCGTCATGGGGCCGAACACTTGCCGCCCCTCCGGCACCTGGCAAATGCCGCTGCGCACGCGCCTGTCGGCGCTCATGCGGCTGACATCCTGGCCGGCGAAGGCGATGCTGCCGGCGCTGATCGGCTGCACGCCGGAGATGGCCCGCAGCAGAGTCGTCTTGCCCGCGCCGTTCGCGCCCACCAGCGCCACCAGCTGGCCCTGGCGCACCTGCAGGGCTATGCCGTGCAGGGCCTGGATGCGGCCGTAATGGCTGGTCAGTCCCTGTATATCGAGCACCAGCGGTGTCTGAGGTTTTTCCATCTTCATCATGCCGCCACTCCCAGATACGCCGCCACCACGTCGGGATTGGCGCGCACTTCGGCGGCGGTCCCTTCGGCCAGCTTCTTGCCATAGTCGAGCACCAGGATATGGTCCGACAGATTCATCACCAGTTTCATGTCATGCTCGACCAGCACCACCGTCACGCCCGATTGCGCCACCTTGCGGATCAGGGCTTCGATTTCGCCCGTCTCCGTGTGGTTCAGGCCCGCCGCCGGTTCATCGAGCAGCAGCACCTTCGGCTTGGCGGCCAGCGCGCGCGCGATTTCCAGGCGTTTCAGCGCGCCATACGACATCTGCCCCGCCTCGTCATCCACATGGCGGCCGACGCCGACGAATTCCATCAGGCCCGCAGCCTCGTCGCGGCATGCCGCATCGGCGCGGCGCACGGACGGCAAACGCAGCATGGAAGCGAACAGGTTCTGGTTCAGGCGCAGGTGCGCGCCCACCATCACATTGTCGATGGCCGTCATGTTCATGCACACCTGCAGGTTCTGGAAGGTGCGGCTCATGCCTCGCCGCGCCAGCGCATCGGGCGGCATGGCCGCCACGTTCTCGCCATTGAGCAAAATCTCGCCCTTGCTCGGCGTGTAGACGCCCGTGATCAGGTTGAACAGGGTCGTCTTGCCGGCGCCGTTCGGCCCGATCACGGAGTGGATATTGCCTTCCTTGACGGTAAAGCTGACATCCTGCACGGCGTGCACGCCGCCGAAGCTCTTGCTCAGGTTCTTAATCGTCAGCATCTCACACCTCCTGCTCAGCTTTGACGGGCGCCTTCGGCGCGGCGGCCCGCTTGCGCGAACGGCTGGCCAGGCTCGGTACCAGGCCCTTGGGCATGAAGATCATGGTGGCCATCAGGATCACGCCAAACACCACCGTTTCCCAGCCTTCAAAGCTGGACAGCAGCTGCGGCAAAATCGTCAGCAGGGCCGCGCCGATGATGGAGCCGAAGATCGACGCCATGCCGCCCACTACGACCATCGTCACCAGCTCGATCGAGTGGAAGAAGCCGGCCAGGTTGGGCGTGATGAAGCCGATGTAATGGGCGCTGACGCTGCCCGCGATGCTGGCGATGACGGCCGACAGCACGAACACGCGCACCTTGAAGCGGGTCGTATCGACACCCACCACGCGGGCCGCCACTTCCGAGCCGTGGATGGCCTGCAGCGCGCGGCCGACGGGTGAATCGATCAGGTTCAGGGCCAGCCAAGTCACCAGCAACAGCAGCACGGCGCACACCAGATACCATGATTTTTCACCGGCGATTTCCAGGCCGGCGACACTGAAGGCGGAGACGCCGATGCCGTCCGGGCCGCCCGTCCATTGCGTCTCGTTGTTGATGACGATGGAGATGATGATGCCCAGGCCCAGGGTCGCCATGGCCAGGGTATGGCCCTTCAGTTTCAGCACGGGGCGCGCCAGCAGCAGCGCCAGCAAGCCCGTGGCAACGGCGCCAGCGGCCAGGGCTGCCAGCGGCGGCCAGCCGTAGTGCGTGGTCAGCACGGCCGACGCATACGCGCCCAGGCCGTAGAAACCCGCGTGGCCGAGGCTGATCTGGCCCGTGTAGCCCATCAACAGGTTCAGGCCGATGACGACGATGGCGTTCAGGGCGATGCGGATCGCCACGTCATAATAAAACGCGTTGCTCAGGAACAGGGGCAGGATGGCCAGCACCAGCGCCAGCACCAGCAAGCCGCCGTGGCGCGAGCGTGTAAAAAAGTTGGTCATACACGCTCCGAATTTTTGGCGCCAAACAAGCCTTGCGGCAGGAAGAACAGGATCAATAAAATCAGCACGAACGGTACCGCGTCCTTGTAGGCCGAGGAGATGTAGCCAGCCGTCATGGCTTCGGCGATGCCGAGGATCAGGCCGCCGGCAATGGCGCCCGCGCCGCCACCGAGGCCGCCGAGGACGGCGGCGACAAAGCCTTTCAGGCCCAGCATGATGCCCGCGTCATACGAGGTATACGTGATGGGGGCGACGAGGATGCCGCCCGCCGCGCCCAGCAGGGCCGACAGGCCGAACGAGAACAGCAGCACCTTGCGCGTGTTGATGCCCACCAGCTGCGCGGCCAGCTTGTTGTGCGAGGTGGCCAGCATGGCCTTGCCCATCAGGGTGCGGCCAAAGAACCAGCCCAGCACCAGCACGATGACGACGGTCACGCCCAGCACCCACAGGCTTTGCGGCAGCAGGCTGGCACCTAAAAATTCGATCGGCGCATCGCCGGAAAAGGCCGGTAGCGAATGCGTATCCTTGCCCAGCCAGATCTGCACCAGGCCGCGCAGCACGAGCGAGGCGCCGATGGTGATGATCAGCAGGGTGATGACCTGCGCGTTCTGCGCCGGTTCGATCACGGTTTTTTCCATCAGCAGGCCCACCAGACCGGTGGCGATGACAGCCAGGATGATGGCCAGCGGCAGCGGCACGCCGGCGGCCGACATGACAGCGGCCAGCATCCCGCCCAGCATGATGAACTCGCCCTGGGCGAAGTTGATGACGCCACTGGTGTTGTAGATGATGGTAAAGCCCAGCGCCGCCAGCGCGTAGGCGGAACCGACCGTCATCCCGGAATACAGAAATTGTAGAAATTGAGCGACTTCCATGGTGTCTCCATTATGTTCGGCGATGCGCGGGCCGCCATCGAGGGCGGCCTCGCGCAGGTACTTCCGGCTTACCTACTCGAACTTATTTAGACAATTGCCATTCGCCGTTCTTCACTTCGACCATGCGGAATGCCGACAGGTCCAGGCCCATGTGATCCTTGGCCGACATGTTGAACACGCCCGTGGTGCCGACAAAACCCTTGGTCGACTCCAGCGCCGCGCGCACTTTTTCGCGGTCCGTGCCGCCGGCGCGCTTGATGGCGTCGACCGACAGGTTCAGGGCGTCGAGCGCATAGCCGCCAAAGGTCGACGGATCGATCTTGTAGCGCTCCTTGTACGTTTTGTCGTAGCCGACGACGACGGCCTTTTGCGCGTCGCTGTCCGGCAGCATGGCGCCGATCAGCAGGGCCGGCGTCGGCAAGCGCACGCCTTCGGCGGACTTGCCCGACAATTTCAGGTACTCGTCGGAGGCCACGCCATGCGACTGGTACAGCGGTAGCGCGGCCATGCCCAGCTGGCCGTAGTTCTTGGTGACGACGGCCGGGCCTTGGCCCAGGCCGAAGACGAAGACGGCTTGCACGCCCTTGGTATTCTTGATGCGGGTCAGCTGTGCCGTGATGTCCGTATCCTTCGGACCGTAGGTTTCATCGGCCACCAGGGTAATGCCGTATTTGGAGGCGACGATCTGCGATTCCTTGCGTCCCGAGGCACCGAAGCCGCTCGTTTCCGACAGCAGGCCCACCTTGCTGATGCCGCGCTTCTTCATGTCCTCGAACACCTTCTCGGCCGCCATGCGATCCGTGTGCGGCGTCTTGAAGACCCATTTCTTGACCGGATCAATGATCACCACGGCGCCCGCCAGCGAAATGAAGGGCATGCTGGCGCGGTCCACCAGCGGTGCCATCGCCATCGTCGCACCGGTGGTGGTGCCGCCGATCAGCACATCGACCTTGTCCGACTCGATCAGGCGTTTCGTGAAACCGTTGGCCTTGGCCGCATCGCTGCCGTCGTCGTAGTGCACCAGTTCCAGCTTGCGTCCCAGGACGCCGCCGGCCGCGTTGATCTTCTCGATATACAGCTGCAGGGTTTTCAGCTCCGGATCGCCCAGGAAGGCAGCCGGTCCCGTGACGGACAGCACGGAACCGATCTTGATGTTATCGGCCGCATATGCGCCCGCGGCGGACATGGCCAGCACGCCGGCGATCAGGGTTTTCTTGAAGATATTGGCAATCATTGTGGTCTCCACCAGGTTGGCACTACGGTCAAATTGGATGGTGCTATCTTGCACCTTGGTTTTTTATTATTTAACTATCTACGGCTTTTATACGCGTTCAATCACCACGGCGATCCCCTGCCCCACGCCGATGCACATGGTGCACAGCGCATAGCGCCCGCCCGTGCGTTCCAGCTGGTTCAGCGCGGCCATCACCAGGCGCGCACCCGATGCGCCCAGCGGGTGGCCGATGGCGATCGCGCCGCCATTCGGGTTCACGTGGGCGGCATCGTCGGCCAGGCCCAGGTCGCGCGTGACGGCCAGCGCCTGCGCGGCAAATGCCTCATTGAGTTCGATCACGTCCATCTGCTCGATGGTGAGACCCGTCTGCGCCAGCACCTTGCGCGAGGCCGGCGACGGGCCAAAGCCCATGATGCGCGGTGCCAGGCCGGCCGTAGCCATGCCCAGCACTTTCGCGCGGGCCTTCAGTTTGTATTTTTCCACGGCGGCGGCGGATGCCAGCAGGATGGCGCAGGCGCCATCGTTCAGGCCCGAGGCATTGCCGGCCGTGACGGTGCCATCAGGCTTGACCACGCCCTTGAGCCTGGCCAGCATCTCCAGCGAGGTGTCGGGACGCGGATGTTCGTCGCTGGTGACCATCTTCGGATCACCCTTCTTCTGCGGCACGGCAACGGGCACGATTTCGTGCTCGAACACGCCGGCCGCATGGGCGGCGGCCCAGCGCTGCTGGCTGCGCAGGGCGAGCGCATCCTGGTCGGCGCGGCTGATGCCAAATTCCACGGCCACGTTTTCCGCCGTCTCCGGCATGGTGTCGATGCCGTACTGCGCCTTCATCTTGCCGTTCACGAAGCGCCAGCCCAGGGTCGTGTCCTCGATTTTCGCCGCGCGCGAGAAGGCGCTGTCGGCCTTGCCCATGACGAAAGGCGCGCGCGTCATGCTTTCCACGCCGCCGGCGATGATCAGTTCCGCCTCGCCAGCCTTGATGGAGCGGGCCGCCATGCCCACGGCGTCCAGGCTGGAGCCGCACAGGCGGTTGATGGTGTTGCCCGGCACGGCCGCCGGCAAGCCGGCCAGCAGCGCAGCCATGCGGCCCACATTGCGGTTGTCCTCGCCCGCCTGGTTGGCGCAGCCGTAGAACACGTCGTCGATGGCGGACCAGTCGACGGAGGGGTTGCGGGCGATCAGGGCGGCGATCGGCAGCGCGCCCAGGTCGTCGGCACGCACGCTGGAAAGGGCGCCGCCGTAGCGGCCGAAGGGCGTGCGCACGGCGTCACAGATAAAAGCTTCGTTCATGGTAGTCCTTATTCTGTATGGTCGTCTATCAGGAGAAGATCTTCGGGCGCTGGTCGATCACGCGGCGGGCCTTGCCCGTCAGTGTGCGTTCGATGCCGGAAGCGGCCACCAGGCGCACGCGCGTGCTCACGCCCACGTGGGTCTTGATGCGGTGCTCCAGTTCGCGCGCCAGGGCGTCCGTTTCGCTGGCAGAGATGGTGGATGTCAGGTCGATGCGCAGTTCGGCCACCACTTCGAGCTTGTCCAGGTGGCCGTCGCGCGTGACCACCAGCTGGTATTGCGGCGACAGGCGCGGCATCTTGAGGATCAGTTCCTCGATCTGCGTGGGGAAGACGTTCACGCCGCGGATGATCAACATGTCGTCCGAGCGGCCCGTGATCTTGCCGATGCGGCGCATGGCCCGCGAGGTCGGCGGCAGCAATCGGGTCAGGTCGCGCGTGCGGTAGCGGATGATGGGCAGCGCCTCTTTCGACAACGAGGTAAACACCAGTTCGCCCTCCGCGCCGTCCGGCAGAACTTCGCCCGTTTCCGGGTCGATGATCTCCGGGTAGAAATGGTCTTCCCAGATGACGGGACCGTCCTTGCTCTCGATGCATTCGGACGCCACGCCAGGTCCCATCACTTCGGACAGGCCGTAGATGTCGACGGCGTCGATGCCGGCGCGCGCCTCGATTTCCGAGCGCATGGCGTCGGTCCACGGCTCGGCGCCGAAGATACCCACCTTTAGCGAAGACTCGGCCGGGTCCAGGCCCTGGCGCGTGAATTCCTCGATGATGTTGAGCATGTAGGACGGCGTGACCATGATGATCGATGGCTTGAAATCCTGGATCAGCTGCACCTGCTTTTCCGTCTGCCCGCCGGACATGGGAATGACCGTGCAACCCAGGCGCTCGGCACCATAATGCGCGCCCAGGCCGCCCGTGAACAGGCCGTAGCCATAGGAGATATGCACCATGTCGCCCGCGCGGCCGCCGCCGGCGCGGATCGAGCGCGCCACCACGTTGGCCCAGGTGTCGATGTCGTTCTGCGTGTAGCCGACCACCGTGGCCTTGCCCGTGGTACCGCTCGAGGCGTGGATGCGCACCACCTGCTCGCGCGGCACGGCGAACAGGCCGAACGGATAATTGTCGCGCAAGACTTTTTTATCGGTGAACGGAAATTTGGAAAGATCGGACAAGGATTTGAGATCGTCCGGATGCACGCCCGCTTCGTCAAAAGCGGCACGGTAATGGGGCACGTTGTCATACGCGTGCTTGAGCGTCCATTTCATGCGTTCGAGCTGCAGCGCCTGCAGTTCATCCTTGCTGGCGCGCTCGATCGGCTCGAGGTCATTCGGGGCGGGATAGCGTTGGACCATTTCTGTCTCCTAATCGGTTCTTCAATTTTTCAAATCGGCTGCGGCAGTTCAAACCTGCTCTTGTGCTGCTCAACCGCTAATGACTTCGCCCGCCACGCGGATCGACTTGCCTCGGAAGAGCGCGATGGCGCGGCCTTCCTGGTTGCTGACCTTGACGTCATAGACGCCGCTCTTGCCCGCCAGCGCCTGCTCGACGGCGTGCGCCGTCAGCACGTCGCCTTCGCGGCCTGGCGCCAGGTAGTCGATGGTGCAGCCGGCGCCCACGGTGTTCATGTTGTAGCTGTTGCAGGCAAAGGCGAAGGCGCTGTCGGCCAGGGCAAAAATGAAACCGCCATGGCAGGTCTGGTGGCCATTGAGCATGTCGGCGCGCACCGTCATCGTCATGCGCGCATGGCCGGGACCCACGTCGGCCAGGGCGATGCCCATGGCGGCGGTGGCGTTATCGCGCGACAGCATGGAGGCGGCGGCCGCTTCGGCCAAAGCCTGGGCAGCGTGAAATTGGTCTTCCTTATGCATGAAACGGTGCTCCATTGGCGAGTTTGCGGCGCAGCAGCGGCGAGACCCGGTAGCGGTCTTCGCCATAGCCTTGCGCCAAGTGGTGCAGCACGGTCACGATCTGTTGAACGCCTACCGCATCGGCCCAGGCCAGCGGTCCGCGCGGATAATTGACGCCCTTCTGCATGGCGATATCGACGGCATCCGCCGTGCACACGCCCTGGTTGACGGCGTCGGCCGCTTCGTTGGCCAGCATGGCGACCGTGCGCATGACGGCCAGGCCAGGCACGTCGTCCAGGCGCGTGACGATAAAACCGGCCGCCTGGAACAGGCCGACGACGGCCGCATAGGCGTCGTCGCTGCACTGGTCGGCACGGGCCACGGCGATGCGTTTTGCACTGGCGTAATCGAGCGCCAGGTCGAACAGCACCGTGTCCGGATGCTGGTTGTCGTGCGCGCGCTGGGTGGCGCTGCGCCCATCGGTCAGATAAATCGCGGCGCCATGGCAATGCAGGGCCGGTGCCTCGTCATGCGCCTGGCCTTCCTGCGTCACGCGGCGGCTGACGGTGACGCCCGCCTGTTCCAGCCGCTGCACCAGGCTGCGGATGATGCCGCTGTGGCCACGGCCATCGCCGCCGATGGCCGCCGACAGGGCGACGAATTCCGGGGTCGCTTGCACGCTTTCCGCCTGCGCCACAGGGGCAGCTGCGCCTTCGCCGTACAGGTAGAAGCCGCGGCCCGATTTGCGGCCCAGGAAACCGGCGTTGACCATTTCCTGCTGCAGCACGGACGGCGTGAAGCGCGGGTCGTTGAAGTAGGCGCCGAACACGGACTGCGTGACGGAGAAATTGACGTCGTGGCCGATCAGATCCATCAATTCGAACGGGCCCATGCGGAAACCGCCCGCTTCGCGCAGCACGGCATCGATGGTGGCGGCGTCGCCCGCCTGCTCGTTCAACAGGCGCCAGCCTTCCGCGTAAAACGGACGGGCGACCCTGTTGACGATGAAGCCCGGCGTCGATTTCGCATGCACGGGGTTCTTGCCCCAGGCGATAGAGGTGTCGTACACGGTGGCGGCGACTTGTTCACTGCTAGCCAAGCCACTGATCACTTCCACCAGCGCCATCAGGGGCACGGGATTAAAGAAGTGCATGCCGACCAGGCGTTCCGGGCGGCGCAGCTTGGCGGCGATGGCCGTGACGGAGATCGACGAGGTGTTCGTCGCCAGGATGCAGTCGTCGGCCACCAGCGCTTCCAGTTCGGCGAACAGGCCGCGCTTGACGTCGAGGTTTTCCACGATGGCTTCCACCACCAGGGCAGCGTCGCTCACGTCGGCCAGGCTGCCGGCCGCCTGCAGGCGCGCCGTGGCGGCCGCCGCTTCGTCCAGCGCCATGCGGCCCTTTTCGGCCAGCTTCGCATACATCTTGCCGATATCAAGCAAAGCCTTGCTGACCGCTTCCGCCCGCGTGTCGTACAGTTTGACTCTGTAGCCGGCGGCAGCCGCCACCTGCGCGATGCCGGCGCCCATGGCGCCGCTGCCGATGACGGCGACGATACTGTTCTTTGCCAATGCAGTCATATCAGTGTCCCTTGAATTGCGGTGCGCGCTTTTCCATGAAGGCGGCCACGCCTTCGCGGTAATCGTCGCTGTTACCGAGATCGCTCATCATGCGCGCTTCCAGCGCCAGCTGCTGCGGCAGGGTATTCGCACCGCTGGCGGCCAGCGCCTGCTTGGTGTAAGCCAGGCCCTTGGTCGGTGCCGTAGAGAAGTGCACGGCCAGCTTGCGCGCTTCCTGCGCCAGATCGGCATCGTCCACGCATTTCCAGATCAGGCCCCAGTCTTCCGCCTTTTCTGCCGTCAGTTTTTCACCCAGCATGGCCAGGCCCATCGCGCGCGCGGAACCGATCAGGCGCGGCAGGAAGAAGGTGCCGCCCGTGTCCGGAATCAGGCCCAGCTTGCAGAACACTTCCACGAAGCTGGCCGACTTGCTGGCAATGACGATGTCGCAAGCCAGCGCCAGGTTGGCGCCCGCGCCGGCAGCCACGCCATTGACGGCGCAGATCACGGGCATAGCCAAGGCTTTCAAGGCCAGCACCAGCGGCGCATAGTTCTTTTCCACGGACTCGCCCAGGTCCACGCCCTTCGAGCCTGGCTCCACGGCGCGGTCGGACAAGTCCTGGCCCGCGCAAAATCCGCGGCCAGCGCCTGTCAGCACGAACACGCGCACGGTGTTGTCGGCATTGACTTTCGCCAGCGCGTCGCGCACTTCCTCGTGCATGGCTTGCGTGAAGCTATTGAGCTTGTCGGGACGGTTCAGGGTGAGCGTCGCGATACCCTGCTCGATGGTGAAGAGGATGTTTTGATAGGTCATGGCGTGTCTCGTATACGTTTATTTTTAACCCAGGTGCCACTGCCAGGGTCGGACCTTAAGGTCCGACCCCAGATGTTGTTTGGGGTTTGCGACTATTCAGCCTGGTCGAAATCGACCACCACCTTGTCGGTCAATGGAAAACTCTGGCAGCTGAGGACGAAACCGCGCGCCACTTCATAGTCTTCCAGCGCGTAGTTGACGTCCATTTCGACTTTGCCGTCGAGGATCTTGCAGCGGCAGGTCGAGCATACGCCACCCTTGCACGAGTAGCGCATGTCGATGCCCTGCCGCAGTCCCGCGTCGAGGATGGATTCCTTGTCCTTGTCCATCGTGAAGGTGGTGTGGTTGCCATCCAGGATGACGGTCACTTCCGTTTCCTGCACGGCATCGGAGGCCAGCTGGGCGCGCGGCTTGTGGGCGTTTTTCGGGATGCTGGCGGCGAACAGTTCGATCTTGATGTTCTGCTTGGGCATGCCGGCCGCCTGCAGGGCGGCGGACACGCCCAGCATCATGTCTTCCGGGCCGCAAATAAACGCGTTGTCGTAGTCTTCGACCTTGATCCAGTGCTGCAGGAACTGTTCGCATTTTTCCTGCGTGATGCGGCCGTTGAACAACTCGATATCCTGCTGTTCGCGGCTCATCACGTACACGAGGTTCAAGCGCTCCAGGTACACATCCTTCAAGTCCGTCAATTCTTCCTTGAAGATGACGGACGACGATGCGCGGTTGCCATAGAACAGGGTGAAGCGGCTCAGGGGTTCCGTCAGCAGGGTCGTCTTGATGATGGAGAGGATGGGCGTGATGCCGCTGCCGGCGGCAAACGCCAGGTAGTGCTTGCGGTTGACGCAGTCGAGCGGCACGTTGAAGTGGCCCATGGGCGGCATCACATCGATGGTGGCGCCAGCCTTGAGCGTATCGTTGGCCCAGGTGGAAAAAGCCCCGCCGGGGGTGCGCTTGATGGCCACGCGCAGGGTGCCGTCCTGCACCGCGGAACAGATGGAATACGAGCGGCGCACGTCTTCCGCATTGATATGGGCGCGCAGGGTCAGGTGCTGGCCCTGCTGGAAGCGGAACTGCTGCTGCAGTTCCGCCGGCACGTCGAACGTGACGGCGATGGTGTCGCGCGTTTCGTTGCGCACGTTGGCCACGGACAGCGGATAAAATTTACTCATGCTTCATCTCCAGTTTCTTCGGAACGTGTGCCTGGTTTTTTTAGTGGCACTTGAAGTAATCAAACGGTTCGCGGCAAGCCAGGCATTTGTACAGCGCCTTGCACGGCGTGGAGCCGAACTGGCTGGTCAGCTGCGTATGCGTGGAACCGCAGTTCGGGCAGATCACGTCCAGCTTCGGCATGGCCTGGCGCTTGACGCCACCACGCAAACCGCTGATGTCGATCACCTGCTGCTGCGGCGGGGCGATGCCATAGCCTTTCAGCTTGGCCTTGCCCGTCTCGCTCATCCAGTCCGTGGTCCAGGCGGGCGCGAGCTGGTTCACCAAGGTCACCTTCTCCACGCCATGGCTGCGCAAGGCATCCGTGACGGCGTCGGCGATGACCTGCATGGCCGGGCAGCCCGAATAGGTGGGCGTGATCGTCACGGTGCAGGCGTCGCCCCCGGTGACTTCGACGGCGCGCACGATGCCCAGGTCCACCACCGAAATGACGGGGATTTCCGGGTCGGGCACGTCGCCCAGCCAGGCCCAGACCTGGGCCGCATCCAGCGCCGCGGCGCCACCGGCCGTGTTCATTACCACTCCGCCCCGGGATAGGCGCGCTGCAGGAACTGCATCTCGGCCAGGATAAAACCCAGGTGCTCCGTGTGCGTGCCCTGCTTGCCGCCCTTTTGCATCCAGGCGTCGGGCGCCGGCATGGCGAGAGTGGCTTCGGCGAAGATTTCGGCTACGTGTTCCAGGAAAGCCTGGCGCAGGATATCCGATGGCGGCGCAACGCCTGCGGCGACCATGGCCTGGTCGACGGCGTCATACTTGAACATCTCGCCCGTGTACATCCACAGCTTGTCGGCTGCGGCCTGCGTCTTGGCATGGCTCTCCGCCGTGCCGTCGCCGAGGCGCACGATCAGGTCACCGCTGCGGCGCAGGTGGTACGTGACTTCCTTGATCGATTTTTGCGCCACTTCGACGATGCGCGCGTCCGTCGATTTCGCCAATTCCAGCAGCTGGAAGTAGTGCCAGCTGTCAAAGAAGAACTGGCGCATCATGGTGTCGGCGTAATTGCCGTTCGGCTGCTCGACCAGCAGGCAGTTCTTGAAGTCGTGGGCGTCGCGCAAGAAGGCGATGTCGTCCTCGTCGCGGCCCGCGTTTTCCAGTTCGGCCGCATAGCTGAACCACAGGCGCGTCTGGCCCAGCAAGTCCAGCGCCACGTTGGTCAGCGCCATGTCTTCTTCCAGCGCCGGTCCCTTGCCGCACAGCTGCGACAGCTGCTGGCTGAGGATCAGGGCATTGTCGCCCAGGCGCAGCAAGTAGTTAACTTTGTCATCCATTGCCGGCGCTCCCATCACAGGTTCTTGACTTCTTCCGGCATCGGGAAGAAGGTGGGATGGCGGTACACCTTGCTGTTCGACGGCTCGAACAGGGCGCCCTTGTCGCCGGGGCTGCTGGCGACGATGTCGGCCGCGCGCACCACCCAGATGCTCACGCCTTCATTGCGGCGCGTGTAGACGTCGCGCGCATGGTTGACCGCCATGGTGGCGTCGGAGGCGTGCAGGCTGCCCACATGCTTGTGCGCCAGGCCGTGCTGGCTGCGGATGAAAACTTCCCACAATGGCCATTCTTTGCTCATGTTGCTCTCCCCTATCTTATGTATATTTACGCTGCCGCTTTGACTGCGGCTTGCTTGTCGGCGTAGGCGACGAGCGCATCGCGGAACCATGCGCCGTCCTCATATGCCTTGACGCGGGTTTGCAGGCGCTCGCGGTTGCACGGGCCGTTGCCCTTCAGGACATTGTTGAACTCGGACCAGTCGATCTCGCCGAATTCATAGTGGCCCGTTTCGGCATTGAATTTCAGGTCGGGATCGGGCACGGTCAGGCCCAGGTATTCGATTTGCGGCACGGTCTGGTCGACCATGCGCTGGCGCAATTCGTCGTTCGAGAACAGCTTGATGCGCCATTGCGCCGACTGGGCGCTGTTGACGGAAGCGGCGTCGGACGGGCCGAACATCATCAGCGACGGCCACCACCAGCGGTTCAAGGCATCCTGCGCCATGGCTTTCTGCGCCGGCGTGCCCTTGCACAGGGACATCATGATGTCGTAGCCCTGGCGCGCATGGAACGATTCTTCCTTGCAGACGCGGATCATGGCACGCGCATACGGACCGTACGAGCAGCGGCACAGGGGAATCTGGTTGATGATGGCGGAACCGTCGACCAGCCAGCCGATGGCGCCCATGTCGGCCCACGACAGGGTGGGATAGTTGAAGATGCTGGAATACTTGGCTTTGCCCGAGTGCAAGGCAGCGAGCAAGTCGTCGCGCGAGACGCCCAGGGTTTCCGCGGCGCTATACAGGTACAGGCCGTGGCCCGCTTCATCCTGGATCTTCGCCAGCAGGATCGATTTGCGTTTCAGGGTGGGGGCGCGCGTGACCCAGTTACCTTCAGGCAACTGACCGACGATTTCCGAATGCGCATGCTGCGAAATCTGGCGGATCAGGGTCTTGCGGTAGGCGTCCGGCATCCAGTCCTTGGCCTCAATCTTGATGCCTTCGTCGATGCGCGCCTGGAACGCGCGTTCTTCCTGCCCCATGTCGTCGATGGAACGGACATTTTTGAGGCCGGTTTCAACCATTTGTGCGTACATGATGTGTCTCCCATGTCGGTGATGTGCGCAGCAGCGCAGCGCGATGAACAGATAATACGATACAAAAAACGATTTGCATACACTTGATGTGAATCATTTTAAAATTTCGTATCTTGTGCCGCTTTTTTGTGCGTATGATATTGCTTATGAGAAAACACTCCGGGGCCCTACCAGTGCGCCCGGCAAATTATTGCCGCGCTACCCGCGCAGCCAAGTAAACTGCTGCTTTTATTGAAATGACCGCAACACGGCCAGACCGGAACCACATGAAGAACACCCGCTGCACGGCATGGATAGCCGATTTCCTGGAAAGCGACCCACCGCGCTCGAAATCCCTGGTGATGACGATTTTTGGCGATGCCATCGTGCCGCGCGGCGGCGCCATCTGGCTGGGCAGCCTGATCGACTTGCTGGCGCCATTCGGCGTCAACGACCGCCTGCTGCGTACCAGCGTGTTCCGCCTGGCCCAAGAGGGCTGGCTCAGTTCGCAAAGGGATGGCCGCCGCAGCGCCTATACGATCCGTCCGGAGGCGCTGGCCCGCTTCGAGCGCGCGTATCGCCGCATCTATGCACCGCTGGTGGTGCACTGGGATGGCAGCTGGACCCTGGTGATCGGCCCGGCCGGCAGCATCGGCGCCGCCGAGCGGGGCGCCCTGCGCAAGGAATTATTGTGGGCCGGCTACGGACTGATCGCGCCCGGCATCTTCGGCCATCCGGCCAGCAATGGGGACGCGCTGGAAGATATCCTCGTGCGCAACGAGGTGCAGGGCAAGCTGTATATCTGCCACACAACAGAGTTGCCGGGCGTCAGCACGCGCCCCCTGCGCGACATGGTGGGCGAATGCTGGGATCTGTCGGAAGTGATGGCCGGCTACGAAAAATTCATCGCCAGCTTCCAGCCCCTGCTGACCTTGCTGCAGGAAGAACCCGCCTTCGATCCCGAGCAAGCGTTCGTCATCCGTTCACTGCTGACGCACGCCTACCGCCGCGTGCAATTGCACGACCCGCAACTGCCCGTCGAACTGCTGCCCGAGCCGTGGCCGGGCACGCAAGCCTACGCCCTGGCCCGCGACCTGTACCGCATCACCCATGCGGCGGCCGAAGAACATATCCTGGCCACCCTGCGGCGCGAAGACGCGCAGGCGCCGGACGTGGAGCCGTGGTTCTACGAACGTTTCGGCGGCCTGAACGCCTGAGAAAACATCCATGGCGGCGTTGCAGGGCCTGGGCGTACGTTCGTACTGCCTGCGGCCCTGCGCCTTGCCCCGCCGATTTTTCAGGCGTTCAGCAGGCGTCAACAAGCGCGGACTGATCCAACGTTCATTGCTTGGCGACGACCTGTTTAGCCCCTGCCAGCAAATCCTGCCCCAGCTTTTCCAGCGCATTGGCCTGCACCAGCATGGTATCGAGGATGGCCACGTTGAAGGTGAATTCGGCCGGCGTCGTATAGCCGGGGAAACGTATGATGCGCAGCAATTCCTGCAGGGTCGTGCCCTTGCCCAGGTGCGCCAGGGCGTCGCTGAGGGCGCTGATTTTCTTTTCCAGGTCGCGTATGTGTTTATCGTTGTCTTCCATGATGATCTCCCGGTGTTGGAGCTTTCACCTTAGCAAAGCGTACCCGGCATCGTTTGCGCCAGCACAAAGGCGCAGGCAAAACGGGTATCATCGCGCCATTGCACACGATGCAAAACCCATACGTTTTTATCAGGAACACTCATGACCATTAAAATCAGCCAGCAATTCGATGCCGGCGCGATCGAGGTGCTGCGCGCCGACGATGCCCAATCCATCGAGCTGAACATCCGCAAGGATTCCCACGCCGACATCACGCAGTGGTTTTACTTCCGCCTGCAGGGCGCGCAAGGCGAAGCGTGCACGATCCGCTTCATGAATGCAGGCAAGTCGGCCTACCCGGACGGCTGGAAGGATTACCAGGCCGTGGCCAGCTATGACCGCGAAACGTGGTTCCGCGTGCCCACCAGCTATGACGGCACGGTGATGACCATAGCACACACGCCGGAAGAAGAAAGCGTGTACTACGCCTATTTCGAGCCGTATCCATGGGACCGCCACCTGGCCCTGATCGACAGCGCGCAAGCGTCGCCGCTGGTGCGCCTGCTGGACCTGGGCAGCACCGTGGAAGGCCGCGACATGAATCTGCTCGTCGTCGGCGACGCCGATGCCGAGAAAAAAGTCTGGGTCATCGCGCGCCAGCATCCGGGTGAAACGATGGCCGAGTGGTTTGTCGAAGGCATGCTCGAAGCGCTGCTGGACCAGGCCAACCCGTTTGCCCGCCAGTGCCTGCAGGACGCCGTCTTCTACGTGGTGCCGAACATGAACCCGGACGGTTCCGTGCATGGCAACCTGCGCACCAACGCGGCAGGCGCCAACCTGAACCGCGAATGGATGACGCCGACGATAGAACGCAGCCCGGAAGTGTTCCTGGTGAAACAGAAGATGCACGAAATCGGCTGCGACCTGTTCCTCGACGTACATGGCGACGAAGGCTTGCCGTACGTCTTCGTGGCCGGCAGCGATGCGCTGGAAAACTTCACGCCCGCGCAAAAGGCCGCGCAAGACCGCTTCATCGCCGACTTCAAGGTGGCCAGCCCCGACTTCCAGGATGTGTACGGCTATGAAGACGGCCCGTTCACGCCGGAAGTGCTGACCATGGGCTCGCCCCACATCACGCATGCGTTCGGCTGCCTGTCGCTGACCCTGGAACTGCCGTTCAAGGACAACGCCAACGATCCCGACCCGCAAACGGGCTGGAGCGGCGCCCGCAGCGCTGCCCTGGGTGCTGCCGTACTGCAACCTATCCTGGCGACCCTGCGCGCCTGAGCGCTCCGCTCAATCAGCAGCGCAGCAGTCACGTGGCCCGTCCGTTACCGGCGGGCCACGCTCCTCATCAGCCCTTCGCCACTTGGCGCAGGGCCTCCACCAGCCTGTCCAGATGCGACTCCGGCGTAAAAATGCCTGGCGTTACGCGCAGGCATGCGCCCGAAGCGAGGCCATCGCGCGGCACGGCAAAGATGCCGTGCTCCTGCACCAGTTTTTTCGACAAGGCAAAATTGTCCGCCACGCTAGTCTTGCCCTTCAGGCGGAACGACGCGATGGCGCTCGTCAGGCGCGGATCGGATGAGGCCAGCACCTCTATGCCATCGATGCCCCGTGCCGCGTCTACCCAGCGGTTGCGCAGCAGCCGCAGCCGGGCCTGCTTGTTGGCCACGCCGATCTGCGCATGCAAATCCAGTGCCGTCGGCAAGCTCAGGTAGGCGGCGAAATTCACCGTGCCCGTATGCACGCGCGTGCGGATATCCCCGCCTGCCGCTTCGCCCATGTAGGGATCGATATCGGCCACCCTGCCCCGCTTGATGTAGGCAGCACCCACGCCGACGGGCGCGCCTATCCATTTATGCAGGTTGATGCCGGCAAAGTCCGCCTGCAAATCGGGAATCGTCATGTCCAGCTGGCCAAAACCATGCGCTGTATCAACAATCACGTCGATGCCCCGTTCACGCGCGAGGCGGCTGATCTCGGCCACGGGCAAGACCATGCCGTTGCGATGATTTACATGCGTGAGCAGCATCAATTTCAAGGTCGGATGGCGTTCCATGGCAGCGACATACGCGGCGATCACCTTGTCGTGCGTAAACGGTTCCGGCATGGCGATCGACACGACCTGGGCGCCGCGCCGCTGCTGCAGCCAGCGCGTGACGGTGATCATGTTGTCGTAATCGATGTCCGCGTACAGCACCGCATCACCGGCCTGCAGGCGGTTATAGCCAGCAATCAGCACTTGCAGCGCTTCCGTGGCGCCCCGCGTGAGGACGATTTCATCGCTGCCCACGCCCAGCGCCCTGGCGGCCGCCGCGCGGGCCGCCTCGAAGTCGGCGGGAAAGCGCATGCGCGCATACCAGGCGTTGTCGCGGTTGACCATGCTCAATTGCTGCTCGTAATGCGCCAGCACGGGCCTGGCCATCGAACCCCAGAAGGCGTTGTCGAGTTGCACCACCGCATCGGTCGTGTCGTATTGCGCGGCGACAGCCTTCCAGTAGGCTTCGTCGGTGGCCAGCATGTCCGGCGTGGTGCCGGCCGGGACCTTGGGCAGCGCCGGCAAGGCCGCGGTCACCGGCGCGGCAGCGCCCGCACTGCCGCTGGCAAACGGCAGCGCCGCCGCCAGCGAACCCGCGCACAGCAAGGCGCGACGTTGAGAATTCATCTTCAAGATTACCCCTTAAAATTTCACTTTGTACTCGACGTACAAGTTACGGCCATCCGTGTCGTACGGTGCGTTGCGCGAATAAATCAAGCCGCGGCTGGCCTGGAAGGTCGCCTCATCGGGATATTTATCGAGCACATTATCGACGCCCACGCGCACGGACTGCTTGTCGCTGATCTTGTAGCTGGCGGCCAGGTCCAGGAATTGCATGGCGCCGAAACGCTGGAAGATATCGCCCGTCGCGTTGCCCGAATTGTCCGTCCACGCGCCATAGTAGCGCACGCGGGCCAGGGTATTCCAGTTGCCAAAGTCATAATTTCCACTGATGGTGGCTTTCTGGCGCGGCAGGCGTTCCTCGAAGACTTGCCGCTGGGCAGGATTCGTCACCAGGCTGGAGTTGCCGCCATCGACTTTCGTCGTGTTGTAGTTGTAGGCCAGGGTCAGGTTCAGCTTGCCGTCGCCGATACGGCTGAGGTGGCTGCCGACGATGTCGATGCCGCGCGTGGTCGTGTCGAAGTCATTCGTGAAGTAGCTGACGGACGTGTAGCGCAGGGGATTGGCCACGCCGGCGGGCACGGCAAACGAGGCGGACGTGCTGAAACGGTCGCTGACTTTGATGTCATACACATCCACGGAACCGGAAAAACCGGCCGGCGTCTTCCACGTGAAGCCGAGCGACAAATTCTTCGATTTTTCCGGCTTCAAGGCCTTGGCGCCCAGCAACATGGCCAGGGGATCGTTGTTGGCCAGGCGGCCGCTGGTAAACAGCAGCAGGGTCTTGGTGTCGAGGCCCTGATTCGTGCTGTTGGTGTTCGACTGACCCGGCGTGGGCGCACGGAAACCCGTCGAGTAGGAGCCGCGCAAGGCCAGGTCCTCGCTCAGCGCATAACGGGCCGACAGCTTGCCGTTGACGGTGCTGCCGAACTCGGAAAAATGCTCATAGCGCGCCGCGCCGCCCAGGCTCAGTGCCTTGGTGACGGGCACTTCCACGTCCAGGTAGGCGGCATAGCTGTCCTGTCCCCAGCTGCCGGCCTGGCGGTCGCTGAAACCGGGTGCGCCGTTCGCATTCGCATCGAGGCCGATGGCCGCGCCCGGCCCCACCAGGTAGGATGCCGCATCGCCCGCCTTCACGCCATAGGTTTCATTGCGCGCTTCCGCGCCGAAGGCGATGTTGACGGGTTGCGGCAGGGAGGCCACGGGCAATTCATAGTTGAAGTTGGCGTTGAGGATCTTTTCCGTCTGCGACAACTGGCCCAGGTAAAACGCCGTCGGGCTGCTCGGTCCCATCGACGCATTGATGGAATTGGCCAGGTGATAGTCGATGCGGTTGCGGCCGTAGGAAGCGCTCACATCCCAGCCGAAGCGGTCGGTGAAGTGACCGCGCACGCCGGCGACCACCTGCAAATCATCCTGGTCGTTCGAATAGCTGGGGCTGAAGCCAAGCGGATACAGGCTGCGCAAGTCCCAGCCGGGGAACAGGCTGCTGGTCTTGTACGCGCCCGTGCTGGTGTCCGGATTGCGCCAGTTGAAGTCCGATGTGCCATCGCTGCGGCTGAACAGGCCGAAGCCGTACAGTTCCGCCGTCTCGGACAGGGCCATGCTGGCGTTGAAGCCAAGACGCTTGCTGTCGAGTTCAGGCTGGCCCCAGCGCTGCACGGGATTTGGCACCTTCAGTTCCGGATGCGCATTCTGGAAAGCAATGGCGTCGGCCCGCTGGCGCGTACGCGAGGTGGGATCGGACTTGGCCAGCGCGCCGAAAATCGTCGCCTTGCCCGTCTCGCCAAAGGCAAAGCCCGTCTTCAGGTTCACTTCATTGCCCTTGCCATCGCCTGCCGAATATTGCGAATGGTGCACGGAGACCTCCGTACCCACCGTGTCGTCGAGAATGATGTTGATCACGCCGGCGATCGCATCCGAGCCGTACTGGGCGGAAGCGCCATCGCGCAGCACTTCGATGCGCTTGATGGCGGACACGGGAATCTGTGCCAGGTCGGGCGCCTGCGCGCCGCGCGCGCCCAGCAGGGCGCTGCGGTGGAAGCGCTTGCCATTGACCAGCACGAGCGTCTGGTCCGGCGACAGGCCCCGCAGGGTGGCGGGGCGCACGAACACTTGTCCGTCGGCCATGGGCAAGCGCTGCACCACGTAGGAAGGCACGAGTTGCGCCAGCACGTCATTCAAGTCCGACGATTCGACGGCGCCTATATCTTCGCGGTTGAACACGTCCACGGGCGCCATGGTGTCGAACTGGGTACGGTTGCTGCCGCGCGTACCCGTGACGATCACGGCTTGCGGGGCTTCCATGGATACGCTGGCGGGAACTGGGGCAGCGGGCGCATCGCCATGGGCTTGGGCCAGATTGGCGAACACGGCGGTCATGGCACACATCAGGGCCACCGCGCGGGCGATGCGGGTACGGGAGTAGGTCATGGAGAGAGTCACTATGCTGGTTGGATCAACAACGACGCGATGCTGCAAGGTTGCATCTTGCATGAAATATCACGAAGTTCGGCTTACTTACATTAAAAGCATCTAATTTGCGCAGATAACGTCAGATGGCGACATCATACGAAGGCAATGTTTCACCCGTATGACGACAAGATCAGGGAGCAGAAAAGCACGCGGTGTCCAGTCCTAAAATAGGTTGACAGTATTTATTGCTGTAGAAACGCCCGATGCACCACATCGGGCGTTTTGTATTG